>JAIYDH010000119.1 GCA_027487585.1 Rubrivivax sp. | reverse complement strand
TCGATCGTGCCCTTTTCCAGCGCCTGGTAGATCTCGCCGCCAGGGATGTTCTGCGACACAGCACCCAGGCGCCCTGTCACCTTGCCGGCGAAGCCACCGACGCGGAACTTCAGGCCCTTCATGTCGGCCACGGTCTTGAGTTCCTTGCGGTACCAGCCACCCATCTGAGCACCGGTGTTGCCCATCGGGAAGCTCGTGAAGCCGTAGTTCGAATAGAACTCGCGCATCAGCTTCAGGCCGTTGCCGTCGTAGGACCAAGCCGTCATCTGGCGGCTGTTCAGGCCGAAGGGGATGGCGCAGCCCAGCGCGAAGGCGTCGTTCTTGCCGAAGTAGTAATACGGGGCGGTGTGGCCCATCTCGACCGTGCCGCTCTGCACCGCGTCGACGAGGCCAGGCATCGGCACGAGTTCACCGGCGGCGTGCACGGAGATCTCGAACTTGCCACCGGACATCTCGCGGACCTTCTTGGAGAAGGTTTCTGCCGCGCCGTAAATGGTGTCCAGCGCCTTCGGGAAACCCGAGGTCAGGCGCCAGCGCAGGTTGGCTTGGGCGTGCACGATGGCCGGCGCCGTGCCGGCGGCCAGCACACCGGCCAGGCCCGCATTGCGGACGAACAAACGACGTTCCATGATGATCATCTCCTCAGTGTCGACAGGTGATTCCGGGCACGCAGAAGTGCCTGGGCAAACGGCGAAATTCTAGGTTTCGACCCTGCATCATCTGGGGGGGTTTTCCCGCTTCGACACACAAGATCAAGCCCGCCTCGCGTCGGCAGCACCGAGTGTCAGGGGCCGAAGCTGAATCGGCGCTGAGTGGCGGGCAAACACCGAGGCGGTGGCGCCACGGCCAGCTGCACAGCCCTGCCGGCGGCTGCGGCCGCTGACGCAACGCTCAGGCGCCGGCGAGCTTGAGCCCCGGCACCAGCACCGAACCGATGGTCTTGCCGCCTTGCGTGTAGGCGTCGGCGCCGATGGCGGCGATGTCGCGAAACATGCGCTTGAGGTTGCCCGCGATGGTGACCTCGTGCACCGGGAAGGCGATCTGTCCGTCCTCGACCCAGAAACCGGCGGCGCCTCGTGAGTAGTCGCCGGTGACGTAGTTGACGCCCTGCCCCATCAGCTCGGTCACGAAGAGACCGCGGTGCAGCTTGCGCAGCATCGCGTCGAGATCGTGGCCACGCTTGGTGCGGCGGCTCGTCATCACCAGGTTCTGCGAACCCCCGGCGTGGCCGGTGGTCTTCATGCCGAGCTTGCGCGCCGAGTAGCTGCTGAGGAAGTAGCCCTGGACGACGCCGCCGTCGACGACGCGCCGCGCCCGCGTGCGCACGCCTTCGTCATCGAAGGGCGCGCTGCCCTTGCCTTTGAGCAGGTGCGGGTCTTCTTCGATGTCGATGTGCGAGGCCAGCACCGCCTTGCCGAGGCAGCCTTCCAGGAAGCTGGCCTTGCGGTACAGCGCGCCGCCCGAGGTGGCCTGCACGAAGGCGCCCAGCAGCCCGGCGGCCACAGTGCTTTCGAACAGCACCGGCACCTCGCCCGTGGCCACGCGGCGGCTCTTCAGGCGGGCCAGTGCGCGCTCGGCGGCGTAGCGGCCCACGACCTCGGGGCTGGCGAGCTCGCTGGCGTCGCGCATGCTCGTGTACCAGCCGTCGCGCTGCATCTCGCGGCCCTTGCCGGCGATCGGCGAGACCGACAGGTAATGGCGCGAGCTCGCATAACCGCCGCGGAACCCGCGCGTGTTGCCGGCCCAGAAGTGCGCCTGCTGCGCCGAGACGCCCGCGCCTTCGCTGTTGGTGATGCGGCGGCTGACGGCCATGGCGGCGTCTTCGCAGCGGCGGGCCAGCTCGGCGGCCGCGGCAGCGTCGATGGCCCAGGGATGGAACAAGTCGAGGTCGCGTGCGGCCTCGGCGGCCGAGGCCAGATCGCCGGCCTCCGGCAGGCCCGCGGCCGGGTCTTCGGCGGTGAACCGCGCGATGTCGTAGGCCGCCTGCACAGTGCGGCGGATGGCGGCCGGCGAAAAGTCGGACGTGCTCGCGTTGCCGCGCCTCTGGCCAAGGTAGACGCTGACGCCGAGCGACTTGTCGCGGTTGCGCTCGACGTTCTCGAGCTCGCCCTTGCGCACGCTCACCGACAGGCCCACACCTTCGCTCACTTCGGCGCCGGCGTCGCTGGCGCCAAGCCCGGCGGCGATCTTCAGCGTGTCTTCGACGATCTGCTGGAACTGCGACTGCTCGAAGGCAAAACCGGAAGTGGCACGCGGGGAAGACGTCATTCGAGGACCAATATGAAGCTGCGCAACAATGATAGCCCTCGCTTCCTGGCGCGCCCTGCCCACCTGCCCATGCCCCGCAAAGCCGCGCCGCACCGTGGTGTCGATGTCCACTACGGCGATGCCGATCCCGACGATGTCGACGGCCGGCCCAGCAAGTCGGCGCTGAAGCGCCAATCGCACGAGCTGCAGGCGCTGGGCCTGGAAGTCGCGGCCCTGCCCGACCAGCGACTGGCCGCCACGCCGATGCCCGACGCGCTGCGCGACGCCATCCTCGCCTACCGCCGCACCAAGAGTCACGAGGGCCGCCGGCGCCAGATCCAGTTCGTCGGCAAGCTGATGCGCGCGGCCGACGAGGCACCGCTGCGCGAGGCCGTGGCGGCCTTCAAGCTCGGCTCGGCCAAAGAGACGCTGGCGCTGCACGAGGCCGAGCGCTGGCGCGCCGAGCTGCTGGCCGAAGACGACGCCCTGACGCGCTGGATGCAGGAGTTCGTCGACACCGACACCCAGCAGCTGCGCAGCCTGGTGCGGGCCGCACGCCGCGACGCCGTCGTGCCCGAGGCGCGGCAGCCTCGCAGCCACCGCGAGCTGTTCCAGTTCATCAAGTCCGCCATGGCTGGGGGCGCGGCGGCGCCGGGCGACGAAGGCCCGGAAGGTGACGAGGACGCAGCATGAGCGCGCCTTTCGATCCCGTGCGCATCGGCATCGTCTCGATCAGCGACCGCGCCTCGGCCGGCGTCTACGAAGACAAGGGCCTGCCGGCGCTGAAGGCCTGGCTGGGCCGCGCGCTGAAGAACCCCGTGGAGTGGGTCGAGCGACTGATTCCCGATGAGCAGGACGGCATCTCGGCGACCTTGATCGAGCTCGTCGACCAGGCCCAGTGCCACCTGGTGCTGACGACCGGCGGCACCGGCCCGGCACCGCGCGACGTGACGCCCGAAGCCACCGTGGCCGTGGCCCACCGGGTGATGCCCGGTTTCGGCGAGCAGATGCGGCAGATCTCACTGGCCTTTGTGCCGACGGCGATCCTGTCGCGCCAGGTGGCGGTGATCCGCGGCGGCGCGCTGATCATCAACCTGCCGGGCCAGCCCAAGGCCATCGCCGAGACGCTGCAAGGCCTGCCTTCGGCCACGCCACCGGTGCCGGGCATCTTTGCCGCGGTGCCCTATTGCATCGATCTCATCGGCGGACCCTACCTCGACACCGACGACAGCGTGTGCCGGGCCTTTCGGCCGAAGTCGGCGCAGCGGCCGCCCGCGTCCGTCACATAGGCAGCGTCGGCCCCGGGAGGCGTCGACCGCGGCTCAAGCCGGCCGTGGCGGTGTCCGATATCGAAGGCAGGACTCGTTGGTCCAGCCTTCGTCATGCCTACCTCCCTGCCATCGCCCTCACCCGCACACAGCGAGGTCCCGGCGCCGCTGCTGCCATCGGTCTCGATCGTCGAGGCGACGATGCGGCAGGCGCGCCGCGCGGTGGCCATCACGCTGGCCGGGACAGCGCTGTGGACGCTCGCACTGCTGGCTGAGCGGCTGTGGTCGGCCGAAGCCCTGGCCCGCGCCGCCGAGCGCCTGGGCACCGTGCACGAGGTTGCAGGCCGGCTGCACGTGGCGGAGCAGCAGCTGCAGCAGGCCGCCCAGACCGCCTCACTGACCGGCGACCGGGTCTGGATCGACCGCTACGACCGGCTAGTCGATCAGGTCGGACAGACCGTCGAGCACGCCGCGCTGCTGGCGCCGCTGGCCGTGGCCGAGCGGTACCGCAGCAAGACCGCGTCTGCTGCAGCCGAGATCGCCCGCATGCGGGCCTCGGCGCTGGACGCCCTAAAGAGCGGTGCCCTCGGCTCGGCGCGCGCCTTGTTCGACGGTGAACGCTACGGCCGCCACAGCCGCATGCTGGCCGAGGCCAACGAAGAGCTCACCCGCGCCTCGCTGGCCGCCACCCGGGCCGAGCTGGCGCGCCTGGAGCAGCGCAGCTGGCTGATGAGCGGTGGCGCCGTGCTGATGGCGCTGCTGGCCGGCGCCGTGCTGTGGCGCCGGCTGTCGCGCGGGCTGGACCACACGCGAGGCACGCTGCGCGAAGCCGAGGTTCACATCCAGCGCATGGCCAGCTCCGACCTGCTCACCGGCCTGGACAACCGCGCCGGCCTGCACGACACCATGCACGCGCGCCTTGCGCGTGCGGGCGCTGCGGGCGAGACGATGGCCGTGCTGATGGTCGACCTCGACCGTTTCAAGTCCGTCAACGACCGCCATGGTCACATGGTCGGAGACATGGTGCTCAAGGAGGTGGCGCGCCGGCTGCGGCTGTGCCTGGCACCGGACGACCTGCGCGCCCGCTACGGTGGCGACGAATTCGTGGTCGTGGTGCCCGGGCGGCCAGGCTCCATCGGCCCCGGCGCCACGGCTGAGCGCATCGTCGAGCGGATGGCCGAGCCGATTCAGTTCGGCGACCTGTCGGTCTCGATCGGCGCCAGCGTCGGCATCGCCCATTTCCCAGCCGACGCCCACACCGCCGACGAACTGCTGCGCAAGGCCGACTCGGCGCTGTACCGCGCCAAGCAGGGCGGCCGCAACCTCGTGCACCACTACGACGCCCGCCGCGACGAGCTGCTGGCCGAGCGCCACAAGCTCGAGCAAGAGATGCGCGAAGGCATCGCCAACGGCCAGTTCGTGCCCTTCTACCAGCCGATCGTCGGGCTGGAGCGGCGCAACGTCAGCTCGATGGAGATGCTGTGCCGCTGGCGCCACCCGGAGCGCGGGCTGCTCACCCCCGACAAGTTCATCGCCGTGGCCGAGGCCTCGGGGCTGATCGCACCGCTCACCTTTGCGCTGCTGCGCGCCGCCTGCCGCGACATCGAGCGCTTTCCGCCGAACTGGCGGCTGTCGATCAACGTGGCGCCACAGCAGATCGAGGACCCCGAGCTCGTCGAACAGCTGTTGGCGATCGTGCGCGAGGCGGGTGTGCCGCCCAGCCAACTCGACATCGAGCTGACCGAGACCGCTCTTGTCAACGACACCGCCCGCGCCCGCGCGGTGATCCTGGCGCTCAAGCGGGCCGGCATGACAGTGACGCTGGACGACTTCGGCACCGGCTACTCGAGCCTGAGCTATCTGGCCGAGATGACCTTCGACCGCATCAAGATCGACCGCAGTTTCGTGAACACAATCGACAAGCCCGAGAGCGCAAAGATCGTCGACGCGATCATCGGCCTGTCGCGCAGCCTGGGCGTCGACACGGTGGCCGAGGGCGTGGAAACCGAGCGGCAGGCCACCACGCTGCGCCGCATGGGCTGCCGCAATGCCCAGGGCTACTTGTTTGGCCGCCCGATGCCGGCGAAGGACCTGAGCGACCGCGTCGCGCTGGCCAAGAACACCATGGCGCCGCTGGCGCGGCAGAGCGCGAACAGCCGCTGAGGCGCTACTTGACGAGGCGGTTCAGACGCTCGCCGTCGAAGTCGGCCTCGGTGCGGGCCTCCAGTGGCACGCAGTCCGTGAGCGGCAGCTCGCGCGAGCGCGCCGAGAGCTTCTCGATGGCCTGCCACAGCAGCGCGATCTGCTGCTCGTGACTGCCGGCGTGGTCGATCAGGCCCTTGAGCGCCTGCGCCACGGGGTCGTCGCCCTGCGTCAGGCCGTAGGCTGAGAAGCCCAGCTTGGCAGCGGTCCGTTCGTGAGCGAGATCGGCGCTCTTGGTCAGGATGCGCGCTGGAATGCCCACCGCAGTGGCGCCTGCGGGCACTGCCTGCAGCAGCACCGCGTTGGAGCCGACGCGGGCGCCATCGCCGACCGTGAAGCCGCCCAGCACCTTGGCACCGGCGCTGACGATCACGCCGCGGCCCAGCGTCGGGTGGCGCTTGGCGCCCTTCTCAAGCGAGGTGCCGCCGAGCGTGACGCCGTGGTACAGCGTGCACTCGTCGCCGACCTCGGCGGTTTCGCCGATGACCAGGCCCATGCCATGGTCGATGAAGACACGGCGGCCGATGGTGGCGCCAGGATGGATCTCGATGCCGGTGAACCAGCGCGCCAGGTGCGACACGAAGCGCCCCGGCCAGCGCAGCCCGCGCGTCCACAGCGCATGCGCCCAGCGGTGCATGACCAGCGCGTGCAGCCCCGGGTAACACGTGAGCACCTCCCAGCGCGAGCGCGCAGCGGGGTCGCGCTCGAGGATGCAGGCGATGTCTTCGCGTAGGCGGGCAAACATGGACGCAGTTTAGTCAGCGCCGTTCAACCCTGCTTACCTCGTTCGGCAGGGGTTCGTGGCAGGGGTGGAACCGCGGCCGCCGCGGCGGCTTGCTCAGCAGCGCGCGCAATGCCACGCAGGATGTGCACCTCGTCCGCCGTGAGCTGTGCGCGGTTCAGCAGTTGGTTCAGACGCGGCATCAGCTTGGTCGGGGCGGCCGGGTCGAGGAAGCCGATGCGCTCCAGCACGGACTGCCAGTGCACCAGCGCACCTTGCACGGCAGCGCCGTCGGCCAGCGGCGCCGCCCGCACGGCCGGTGCGGCGGCCACCACGGGCCAGCCGCCCAGCGCCTGCCGCCACTCGTAGGCCAGCAGTTGCACCGCCTGCGAGAGATTGAGCGAGCCGTAGTCGGGGTTGCTCGGGATGCTCAGGCAGGCATGGCATCGGTAGACATCGGCGTTGTCCATGCCCGTGCGCTCGCGGCCAAAGACGAAAGCCACCCGGTGGCCCTGCAGCGCGAGCGCGGGCAGGTGCTGGCGCGGCGCGAAGGTGGGCGGGCCGAAGTCGCGTGGCGTCATGGCCGTGGCACAGGCCCAGGTGATGCCGTCCAGCGCCTCGGCCAGCGAGCCCACGATGCGGGCGCCGGCCAGCACGTCGGTGGCACCGCTGGCCATGGCCACGGCATCCGCGTGCTGCTGCACATCGGCAAAGCGCGGCGCCACCAGCACCAGGTCGGCAAAGCCCATCACCTTGATGGCCCGCGCCGCGGCGCCCACGTTGCCGGCGTGGCTGGGGCGCACAAGCACGAAGCGGGTGAAGGCGGTAGAAAGGCTCATCGGCGCGGGCGGTCGGCTGCGGGGCAGGCGTCTAGAATCGAGGGTTTTCTCGCGGTCGGAAGCTGCATTCTCCGGCCGCGCGCTCTTTTCCAACCGTTGCCCGCTGCCCCCACCCCAAAGCCACCATGTCGCAAGCCCTGCACCCCATGCTCAACATCGCCGTCAAGGCGGCTCGTTCTGCGGGGTCGATCATCAACCGCGCCGCGCTTGACCTCGACGTGCTCAAGATCGGCAGCAAGGGCCCGAACGACTTCGTCTCCGAGGTCGATCGCCACGCCGAAGCCGTGATCATCGAGACGCTGCTCGATGCCTACCCGGGGCACGGCATCCTGGCCGAAGAGAGCGGCCGCGAGCACGGCGCGCGCGACAGCGAGTACGTCTGGATCATCGATCCGCTGGACGGCACCACCAACTTCCTGCATGGCTTCCCGGTCTACGCCGTCAGCATCGCGCTGGCCGTGCGCGGGCAGGTGCAGCAGGCCGTCGTCTACGACCCGACGCGCAACGACCTGTTCATCGCCAGCAAGGGCCGCGGCGCCTTCCTCAACGACCGGCGCCTGCGCGTGAGCAAGCGCACCCGCTTGTCCGATTCGCTCGTGGGCACGGGCTTCCCGTTTCGACGTGGCGACAACTTCAAGCGTTACGTGAAGATGTTCGAAGAGGTGATGCAGTCCTGCGCCGGCCTGCGCCGACCGGGTGCGGCGGCTCTCGATCTCTGCTACGTGGCCGCGGGCTACTACGACGGCTTCTTCGAGACCGGCCTGAACCCCTGGGACGTGGCCGCAGGCTCGCTGATGATCACCGAGGCCGGCGGCCTGATCGGCAACTTTGCGGGCGAGAGCGACTACCTGCACCAGCGCGAGGTGGTGGCGGGCAACCCCAAGGTCTTCGGCCAGCTGGTCAGCATCCTGGCGCCGTACACGCGCGTCATCAAGGACGAGCCCTCGGTGCCCGGCCGCAAGCCCGAGGAGACCGGCGACGCCGTGCTGCAGGCCCTGGGTGGCGGCGCGGCCCCTGCCGCCGAGCCCGCACCAGCGCGCAAGGCGCCGGTGCGCATCCGCCGCCAGACGCCGTCCGGAGACGACGCGCCGATGTGACACCGGCGCAGCCGGGGCCGTGGCACCTCGCGTCGCTTGCCACTCGTCGTCCTGCGACACTCGCCTCCCTTCACACCCACGTTTCCATGGCCGAGTTCAAGAAGCGCCTCAGGCGCTGGCTGCCCACGGCACAGACCCTGGAGCAGACCCGAGGCTTCACCTGGCTCGGCCATTACCTGCGCGAGCACCCGCGGCTTTGGGTGCTGCATCGGCGCGGGGTGGCCCTGGGCGTGGCACTGGGCATCGGCATCGGTGTGTTTCCAGTGCCCCTGCAGATGCCCGTGGCGATGCTGGCGGCCGTGGCGCTGCGGGCCAACGTGGCGGCTGCGGCTGCCGCCACCTGGCTTACCAACCCCTTCACGATGGCGCCGATCTGGGCGCTGTCAGCCTTTCTGGGCTCGTTCGTGGTGCCAGGCGCCGCGCCGGGCACGCCCGTCCCACCCAAGGCCGAATGGCAGTGGGCCTTGCCACAGACCTGGCCAGCGGCGGTGTGGGACCAGATCACGTCCTGGGGACCAGCCTTGCTAGCCGGTTTTCCGCTGGCGGGCGCGCTCCTGGGCATGACCGCCTATGCGGTGGTCTACTGGGGCTGGGCCGTGCTCATCAAGCAAGAGCGGCGTCGGCGGGTGAAGTCGCGGGTCGCCAGGGGCTGAACGGCGACCGGCTCCGGGCACGCCGGCGAGGCCACGAGAGTTGGTGCGGTCAGGATGAATCCGCGGCGCCGGTGCTGGCCCTGCAACCCTCGATCAGCTTGCGGGCCAGCGGGTGGTGCAGACCACGACGCGAGCGGATGGCGTAGATGTCCTCGCGCAGGTCTTCGGTGCGGCCCAGCAAGCGCAAGCCGCGCAGCAACAGCAGGTTCTGCACACCGAGCCGGCTGACCGGAAACACCCCCAGACCCTGGGTCGCGAAGACCGCCAGCAAGGCGCTGTCCTCGAACTCGCCCACCACCCGCGGCCGCAGGCCGTGCTGCTCGAACCATCGGTCGAGCGCAGGGCGCATCGACGCGTGGGCCGTCGGCAACAGCACGGGCAGATCGGCCAGGCAAGCCGGGAAGTGGCGCACGTCGGTGCGACGCACCAGGCTGCCGGGGCCGTACCAGTCCACCGGCGAAGAGGCCAGCCGCTCGCTCGAGAGGCGCAGCGTGGCATTCGGCGGCGCGGGCTGGCCGGCCAGCACGATATCCAGGTGATGCAGGGCCAGTTCGGCCTGCAGCTGCTCGAACTCGCCCTCGTGGCACAACAGGCGCAGGTTGGGCGTGGCGAGAACCGGGCCGAGCAGGGCATGGGCGGCCAGCTTGGACAGGCCGTCCGACAGACCCACGGCGAAGCGCACCGACGGATGGCTCGCGGCCTCGCGGACATCAGCAGGCAAGCCTTGCCCGATGCGGAAGATCTCTTCGGCCCGGACAAAGGCCGCCTCGCCGGCCTCGGTGAGCGCGAAACCCCGCCCCACGGGCTTGAGCAGCTGGTGGCCGAGCGCACGTTCGAGCTCCCGCACTTGCGCGCTGACCGTCTGCACGGCCATGTCCAGCCGCTCGGCCGCCCGGGCGAATCCGCCTTCCTTGGCGACGACCCAGAAGTAGTGCAGGTGGCGATAGTTCAGCGTCGACATCGGAGCTCCATCTCAGGTTCTGAAAAACCGAACCTGACATCACTCTAGTATCGATTGAAGTTGGGGTGTCGGTCGCCGAAGAATGCGCGTTCTCGCGGCGCCGGCGTGGCTGAATCGGCCGCGCCCTGGCACGCGCCGCCCACCAATCACTTCAAACAAGGCTTCGACCGGAATTTCATGGACTTCTTCAACGCACTCTGGCTCGGCATGCCGGTCTGGATCTGGCTGGCATTCATCGGCGTCGTGCTGCTGATCCTGGCCTTCGACCTGGGCATCATGAACCGCGAAGCGCACGAGATCGGCGTGCAGGAAAGCCTGCGCATGTCAGCGCTGTACATCGGCCTGGGCCTGGCCTGGGCCGGTGTCGTGTACTGGATCTACCTCACGTACTCGGGCACCAGCTCCATCGACCCGCAGATCGCCGGCGCCGCCACGGCCGATGAACGGGCCTGGACGGCCGTGCAGCTGTACATCACCGGCTACCTGGTCGAAAAAACCTTGGCGCTGGACAACGTGTTCATCATCTCGATGATCTTCACGTACTTCGCCGTGCCGCGCCTGTACCAGCACCGCGTGCTGTTCTGGGGCATCCTGGGCGTGATCGTGCTGCGCGCCATCATGATCGGCCTGGGCGCTGCGCTGGTGACCGAGTTCGCGTGGGTGATGTACATCTTCGCCGTGATCCTGATTGCCACCGGCATCAAGATGATCGTGATGATGGACAGCAAGCCGGACATCGAGAACAACCCGGTGCTGAAGTTCCTGCGCAAGCGCATGCGCGTCACCGAGCAGCTGCACGGTGAGCGCTTCCTGGTGCGCCAGCCCGACCCGAAGACCGGCAAGGTCGTGGTGTGGGCGACGCCGCTGCTGCTGTGCCTCATCCTTGTGGAGATCGCGGACCTGGTGTTCGCCATCGACTCGGTGCCGGCGATCTTTGCCATCACGCCCGACGCCTTCATCGTGTACACGAGCAACATCTTCGCCATCCTGGGCCTGCGCGCGCTGTACTTCGCGCTGGCCGCCGTGGTGCACCGATTCCACTACCTCAAGTACGCGCTGTCGATCGTGCTCATCTTCATCGGCGCCAAGATCTTCCTCGGCGACTGGCTGTTCGACGGCAAGGTGCCGGCGGCGCTGAGCTTGTCCGTCACCGCCGGGTTGCTGGCGGGCGGCATCCTGTTCTCGCTCTGGAAGACCCGTGGTCAGACCGCGGAAGGCCTCGAAAAGGCGGGGCCTTGAGACCGGGCGGGGCACACAGGTGCTCTGCCCTCAGCCACGCCAAATGCTCCAAAGGCCGTGCACCACGTGCCCCCACACGAGCACGTTGAAGCCCAGAAGAGCAAACACGCGCGAGGCGGCCCAGAACCCGCGAGCGCGGCGGTCGCAGGCGCGCTCTCCCGTGACCAGGTAGAGCACGAAATACATCGCCGCAGGCGCCAGCGTGCCGATGATCAGCACGCCCATGACCCAGTAGAAGACCGTCATGCGGCGGCATTATCGCGGCGACCGAGGCACCCTTCGGTGCAACGGTGGCCAGCGCCTAACGCCGCCCGTGAGAGTCGGGCTCAGTTCACGAACGAGATCGGGCCGACGTTGATGAAGGTCGGGTACGAGGGCGACGGGCCGGTCGTCAGGTTGACGTAGTTCAGGTTGGTACTGCCGGTGAGCCGCACCACCACCGCGCCCACGGCTGACCACACGGTGTTCACGGTGTAGGCACCACCACAGCTGGCCGTCAGAGCGAAGTCGGACTTGTTGATCACGTACTCGGAGCCTGCACCGATCTTCTGTGCCGGCACCGCCCGCGTCAGCTCGGGCCGGCCCGACGGGTTGGTGCAGGCGGTGTTGGTCGGGCCTTGCAGGATGACATCGACCTGCGCCGTGAAGTTGGGCTTCTCCCAGCTCTCGGCGTCGCCCCAGAACTTGAGCTTGACTTTGGCGTATGCCGAGGCGTCGGCCGTGGTGTTGCCCGGTGCGTTGACGTAGGCACCGAAGTAGGCGTCGGCGTAGGTCGGCGTGGCCGGCTTGCCGATGCCGTAGTAGAAGTTGAAGACACCGCCTGCGTTGCAGGCGCTGCCGCAGACCGAGCCGTCCTCGAAGGTCTTCACGCTGAACAGGCGCGGATCGACGAAAAAGCCGACGTTTCCGTTCTTGTCGGACTTGGCCGTGCCGGCACCCAGGTTGCCCGAGTAGTCGCTGGCGAAGATGCCGCCCACGAAGGTGCTGCTGCCACCGCCACCCGTCGACGCCGTGCCCGAGAAGTGGATGTTGTCGACGTAGATGGTGCCCACCACGTTGGGCTCGAGCTTCATCTGGATGATGCGTGTCTTGTCGGGCGACGAGTACAGGCTCATGTCGATGTCCAGCCGCGTCCAGGCACCGGCCGTCAGCGTGCGGGTGACCCCGTTCTCGGCGCCACCGCCGATGAGCGAGACCTTCACGTTGGCCACGTCGGCCGTCCACACGTCGAGGTGCAGCGTGCCGCGCGTCGACACGTTTTGCGGGCTACCGGCCCAGTCGATGCCCTGGTACAGCGCGCCGAAGGTGTAGCGCAGCGACTTGTTGCCGGCGATCGTGACTTCGGCGCTCGTGACCGGCGGGCTCTGGCCCCACACCGGGAAGGTGTCGATGCCGGCTACCGCGGTGGCGTCGCTGTAGATCACCGTCGAGCCGGTTGCGATGCCTGCCGTCGGGGCGCAGGTGGGTGCCGTGGTGCCGCAGCTTGTGCTGCCGCCACCGGCCGTGCCGTGGAAGTAGATGTTGTCGACGTACAGCGTGCCCGCCACGTTCGGCTCGAGCTTGATCTGGATGATCGCGTTCTTGTCGGGTACCGTGTACTCGGTCAGGTCGATGTCGATGGCGTTCCAGCTGCCCGGCGTGATGGCGCGGGTGACGGCGTTCTCCTTGCCGGCGCTGATGATCGAGACCTTCACACTAGAGATGTCGGGCGAGAAGAAGTCGAGGTGGAGCTTCGTCTTGCTCGACACGTTCTGCGGGCTGCCTGCCCAGTCGATGCCCTGGTACAGCGCGCCGAAGACGTAGCGCAGCGACTTGTTGCCTGCGATCGTGACCTCGCTGCCCACCACCGGCGGGCTCTGGCCCCACACCGGGAAGGTGTCGATGCCCGCCACCACGGCGGCGTCGCTGTAGATCACCGTCGAGCCGCTGGGGATGGCTGTGGTCGGGGCGCAAGTCGGCGCGGTCGTGCCGCATCCGCCGCCGCTACCGGACACAAAAGTGATGTCGTCGAAGTAGTAGGTCTTCTCGACCGCCGAGGCCTTGGCACGGCCGAAGTCAAAGAAGATCGTCGCCTTGTTGTAGTTGAAGGCAAGGTTCAGCGCCGCGGTACCCGTGGCCTGGGCCGCGAAGTTGAAGGTCAGCGTCTGCCAGCCGGCAGCCGTGGTGACGGTGGCTTCGGTCTCGACCGACTTGTTTGGGTCGGTGCTGTCCTCGACCTTCAGGCGCACCGGGATGCCGGCGTCGGGCGACCACACACGCACCGACATGCGGGTGTCGGTGGTGTTGAACGGGATCTTCGGCGAGAAGCCCCGCTGCACACCGCCTCGGGTGTCGGTGATGGTCGTGCCGGCATAGGTCTCTGCACCGGCCGCACGCACGACGCGAGCCACCTTGTTGGCCGCATCCGTCGGGTCGGCCACGATCGTGGACGCCTCGGCACCACCGAAACCGACCAGGCCGTAGCCGATGTCCACCGCGTTGAAGCTCACCGGCAGCGCCATCTGCGTCAGCAGCACCGTGTCGTAGGCTTGCTGCGCCGTGGTGACGGCGTTGCCGTTGCCGCTGGCGTCTTGCACGGCGTTGGCCGCGACGCTGACGCCCACGGTGCCCGTGGTGTTGGGCGTGGGCACCACCACGAGCGTGGCGCTCGTGCCGTTGACGCGCGTGAAGGCGCCCTTGGTGCCGCCGGAAACGACGATGTCGTCGACCGTGAAGCTGGTGCCGACGTTTTCGTTGAAGCCGAAGCTGAAGAGCACGTCGCCCGTGGCAGTGGCGCCGAGCACGTTGTCGGTGATGGTGACCACGGGGCCGGTGGTGTCGGCGGATGAGCCCGCGGCAGCTGGCGGCGCCTCGCCGTCACCGCCACCGCAGGCAGCGAGCAGCAGCACGGCACTGGCCAGCAGCAGGCGCAGAGGCGTTCTGGAAGGGGAACGAGACTTCATGGCGGTGGATCCTGGTGAAGTAGACGGCCCTGACGCGCTCAGGGAGACGGCGGTGGCCAGCGGGCCGGGCGGCTCGGTGCCGAGGCGGTGAAAACAGGTGCGCACGGGAATCAAGGAGAAACTCATGAAAGCGCTTTCAGCAGTATGCGCGGGCTGTTCCGTGCTTGGCAAGCGTGAATCACCCCTGGCTTTCCCGTAGCTGGTGTTGGGTCAGTTGGCAGCGGTCAGGCGACCGAGCGTGCCCGGCTGCACGGTGAGGCGCTTGCCGTCGCTGAAACGCACCTCCAGCGGCGTCTTGCGCGCGTTGAAGGCCAGGTAGGTGCGGGTGCCGTCTGCGCGCTTGAACACGGCATGCAACGGCGTGTCGGCGGTGATGGTGAAGTCGGGCGTGCCCTTGGCCTCGAGGCTGAGCATGTAGTGCAGCGTGTAGCTGCGCGACGAGCCGATCTCCACCGAACCCCATCGCTCCCAGGTCTTCAGGGCCTCGGCCGGATCGGCCAGTGCCAGGTACTTCGAGAAGATGTCCTGCCAGATGTCTTTCGGCGGCGGCGGGTTGGGCTTCTTGGCGATGCGGTTCCACAGCGCCGTCTCGGCGGGCAAGGTGGCCAGGCTGCGCTTGACGAAGGCCGGGTCGCGGCCCAGGTAGGTGTGCGCGGTGGTCACGGGCAGCAGGTTGATGCCCTTGATCTGGCGCGGATCGTCAATCCACCAGGTGTCGTGCCGGTACATGCCGCCGAAGACCAGACTGACCTCGGCGTTTTGGTACTCGGGCGCGAACACCATGCGGTGGATGTCGAACCAGTAATGGTTGATGGCCTCGATCTCGTTGGTGTAGAGGTAGATGCCCAGGTCGCGCAGCGCCTTGTTGCCCGTGACCTCACCCCACAGAATGAGCCCGACCCAGGCGTTGATCGATTCCGAAGACGATTCGTTGTTGTTGCCGAACTCGCCCACGCCGATGCCGTTGGCCCAGGTGTGCGCCTCGTAGGCGTCCCAGTTGCGCAGGAAGGGGAAGTCCGCGCGGCCGCGCTCGGCGGTGGCGATGTCGGCGATCAGCAGCTCGACCATGCCGCCCCAGCGGTCCTTGTCGATCCAGGCCGGGTCGCGCAGGGCCACCTCGGCGGCGGTGCGGATCAGGTAGCCGTACCAGAAGTGGTGGTCGTTGATCTCGGTGATGGCGAAGAACTCCTCGGGGTAGATGGACACCACCCCGAGCGAGTTGTCGCGCTGCACGTAGCCACGGCTGCTGTCGCCACCCAGCCACTCTTCGGCACGCTTCTTCAGCATGTCGAGCAGGCGGTCGCGGCGGGCCATGTCGCCTTGCTGCTCGAAGATCTCGGCCAGCTTCATGGTGCGCTGCAGGCCCTTGCCCGCCCAATAGAAGCTGCGGCTCTGGCGCTGCAGTTCGCGGCCGGCCGTCGCGAAGTCCTTTTCCATGACGTCCTGCAGCTCGGCCTGGCGCGACGAGCCGGTGACGGCCGGCCAGTACGGCACGAAGCCGTTGTACCGGTAGCTGGTCTTGAACTCCGATGCTGCCAGCAGCCGCAGCGGGCCGCGCACGGTGTTGAAGGCCGGCCCCAGACGGCCCTCGACCGAGGCGTTGCGGAACCACTGGTGCGGATACAGGCCAAGCAGCGGCCCGTTGTCCGGCCCTTCCATCACTTGCGTGGTGGCCTTGAAGGTGGTCTCGACCTGGCTGGCCGCTTCGTCGTAGCGCCACTCGACCCGCGTCTGCTTGATGAAGGCGTAGGCATGGCGCGCGAACAGCGCCAGCGTCTCGGCCTTGTCGTCGGGCATGGCGGCCACCGACAGGTAGCCCGCACCCGCGGGCAGGCGGGCGATCCACTCGGTGGGCGACACGGCTTCCCAACGCACGCCGGTGGGGCCGAACAGCGCGTACGACTTGCCGCCCACCTGGAGTGCCAGCGCACGCGGGTCGGCCTGGGCATGCAGGCGCTGGCCGGCGGCCGGCAGGCGCACGCGCAGGTCGCCGCGGGTCACCCGGATCGACGCGTACGGATGGCCGCGCGCCACCGTGGTGAGCATGTCGTCGGCGCCACGCGCCATCGAGATGTCGATCGACCAGTCGTCGGCATTGGCCAGCTTGGCCGTGCCGGGCTCGAAGGCCAGCGGCGAGATCAGCAGCGGGTCGCGGTGCGGGTAGCGGATCTCGACGTCCTGGCGCACGCTGGTCACGGCTTCTTTGGACGGCAGCGCGAACTCCAACCCCGCGGGCGTGGTCTTCACGGTGATCGGCTGCACGAACAGCGCCTCGGGCTTCGCACTGAAGACCAGCGTCGAGTACCACTGGTTGGTGGGCGCGGCACGCTTGAGCATGGCCTCGGTGCGGAACGGCGCCGGTGGCACCGCCTTGTCACCCGCCTTCGGCGCCAGGAAGTAGGTGCCGGCGCCCAGCTTCACGGGCTGTGCGTCTGCCCTGGGCACCGTGGCCCACAGGGCCAGAGCGGCCAAGCCGGCCCACCACAAGGGCAGATGAGTGCGCATCCGGTTCATTGGCTTCCCCTAATCGTGCAGCGACTGCCTGCGTGGCCATTGTTTGTGAAAGCGCTTTCAGCTTGATCCCGCGTTTTCCCGGAGGCCCTGCCGACGAATGGCCCGAACCGTTGAAGGCGCGAGGGTAAATACGCAGCGCGTGTGCGTTGACGCGACCGCACCGCCGACCGTATTCTCTGAAAGCGCTTTCAACGCCACCACATCCAGCCCAAGGTCGCCTGTCCTATGCAGCAAGAACTCTTTTCTCCACGGGGTCGCACGGCGCACCGGGCCGAACAGCCGCGACGGCGTCTTCAGCGCCTGCTGCCGGTTGCGGCTTGCGTGCTCGGCCTGGGCGCCGCCGGTGCGGCGCAAGCCTTCGAATACGGCCCGTTCAGCCTGACGGGCTTCGTCAAGGAAAGCGTGGGCTACGTGAGCAACGGCTGCGAAGGCTGCCAGCGCGACGCCACCGCAGGCCGCCATTTCGTCTGGGCCGACGACCTGGTGTTCGGCAAGAGGTACGGCAGCCTGACGACCGACAGCCTGCAGATCCAGCCCACCCTGGGCGTCAAGTTCGATCTGCCCAAGGGCTTTACGGTGTCGGGCGCCTACTCGCAGCGCTGGCGCGACGGCGAACCCGATCTGCCGGGCGTGGTCTACGAGCGCAGCGTCACGCTCAAGCACGAGTACTACGGCACCTTCCAGGCCGGCAACTTCCTGTCGCGAGCCTGGAACCGCCCCGACTTCCCCTACGCCTCCGACGTCGGGCAGACCGCCTTCAGCGACGCGGGCGCGGCCTACGGCATCCTCACCAAGGCGGTGCGCTACACCTCGCGCGAGCTGTTCGTGGCCGACGGCAACCTGGTGCTGGAGTTCACCTACGACCAGGGCGACACCAAGTTCAAGCGCAACAAGCCGCAGCTGTTCGAGTTCTGGGCCCTGTGGGGCCGCGGCCCGCTGCTGGTGGAGGCCATCGTGCAGTCGGCGAAGAACGGTGCGCCGGGGGCGTTTGCCAAGGCGGGCTTCACCGGCCTGACGCCGTTCCCCGAACGCGACGACGTGCAACTCAACGGCAGCAGCCAAGGCGTCTTCCTGCTGCTCGGCAAGTACCAGATCGGCACCGCCTACGAGGTGTCGGGCGGCCTGCGCTTCAACCGCTGGAGCGGGTCGTACGCCGTGCCGCTGACCACCGGCGCGCTGGCGCAGTGGAACAACCCCTTCAACGTCGACTGGGGCGGTACCGATGCGAAGGGCGTGCCCAACCCGGGCTACGCCGCCCGCTCGACCGACTTCATGCTCGGCCTGCGCAAGTACGTCAACCCGAAGATCGTGGCTTACACCGGCCTCACCTACCTGGGCAAGGCGCAGACCGACAACCCCAGCGAGCGCGGCCAGAGCAATTCGGCCCTGTTCGCCACGCTCGGTGCCAGCTATGCCGTCGGCGGTGGCCTGAAGCTGTCGGCCTCGCTCAACGCCGTGAGCTACGCCCGCCGCGGCTTCGCGCCGCTGAGCATGCCGGCCCACGATTCCTTCTCGAACGTCGACTCCCGCGTGGCCAACCGTGGCTACGGCGCGTCGATCGAAGCGAATTACCAGTTCTGAGTCCGAGGTCCCCTCATGATGTCCACCTGGTTCCGCGCGCTGCCCCGCGCCCCGCATCGACTCCTGGCCAGCGCCATGACGGTGGCCCTGCTCGGCACCCTGTCGGCCTGCGGGGGTGACAGCGGCGGCTACACGCCC
>JAIYDH010000250.1 GCA_027487585.1 Rubrivivax sp. | reverse complement strand
GCCGGCCACGCCAGCGACGCCGCCGTGTCGGCCAGCCTGGCGCAGTTCCGCAGCCTGTGGGCGCTGCGCGAAGACATCTCCGAAAGCCAGGGCGCCGAGGGCCCGACGATCAAGCACGACATCGCGCTGCCGATCGCGCGCATCCCCGCCTTCATCAGCGCCACCGGCGCGGCGCTGGCGCGGCACTGGCCCGACTTGCGCCTGGTGGTCTTCGGCCACCTCGGCGACGGCAACCTTCACTACAACCTGTCGCCACCCGCGGCCGGCATGGGCCGCGCCGAGTTCACGGCGCTCGAAGGCCCGGTGAACCGCCTGGTGCACGACGCGGTGCACGACGCGGGCGGCTCGATCTCGGCCGAGCACGGCCTGGGCGTGCTGCGGCGCGACGAGGCGGCCCGCTACAAGACCGACGTCGAACGGCGGCTGATGCAGGCCGTGAAGACGGCGTTGGATCCGCTGAACCTGATGAACCCGGGCAAGTTGCTCGGCCCCGGCTGAGTACCGATCCGCCACCCCCCACAACACCCTGGAGACAAACCATGCAACGCCGTCACTTCATCCTTTCCTCCTCAGCCGCCGGCCTGGCGCTGACCTGGCCCGCCGCACACGCGCAGACCGTGCCCGACACGCTGCGCATCTTTGCCGGCTTCGCCGCCGGGGGCACCGTGGACACCACCGCGCGCCGCGTGGCCGACAAGCTGCGCGACGTGCTGGCCAAGAGCGTGGTGGTGGAAAACCGCACCGGCGCGGGCGGGCAGATTGCGCTGTCGGCGCTGAAGGCCGCCGCCCCGGACGGCCTGACGCTGCTGGTGACGCCGATGTCCATGCTCGGCATCTACCCGCACACCTACAAGAAGCTGCCCTACGACCCGGTGGCCGATTTCCAGCCGGTCTCGCAGGCCGTGCGCTTCGACTTCGGCTTCGGTGTCGGCCCCATGGTGCCGGCCACCGTGAAGACGCTCGCGGAGTTCGTGGCCTGGTGCAAGGCCAACTCGAAGGACGCCAACTTCGGCAGCCCGGCCGCCGGCTCGGTGCCGCACTTCGTGGCCGAGCTGTTCGGCCGCGCCGCCGGCATCGACTTGAAGCACATCCCCTACCGCGGCACGCAGCCGGCCATCGCCGACCTGATGGGCGGCCAGGTGGCCTCGGTCTCCGGCCCGGTCGGCGAGTTCCTGCAGCACCTGCCCACCGGCCGCGTGCGGCTGCTGGCCACCTCGGGCAACGCGCGCAACCGGTTCGCCCCCACCGTGCCCACGTACGCCGAGCAGGGCTTCAGGGACATCGTGTTCGAGGAGTGGTTCGGCTTCTTCATGCCGACCAAGGTGCCGGCCGAGGCGCTGGCCCGCACCAGCACCGCCATCCGCAACGCGCTGAGTGCGCCCGATGTCGTCGACGCGCTGGCGCTGATGGGCCTGGAGGCGCGGCCGTCGACGCCCACCGAGCTGGCCGCGCTGCTCAAGCGCGACACCGAGCGCTGGGCGCCGCTGGTCAAGACCATCGGCTTCACCGCGGACTCCTGAGATGAGCAGCGCCGCGTTGGACGTGGCGGGCGTGGCCGTCTCGCCCGACCACTACATCGACGGCCGGCGCGTGGCCTCGCGCCGGCAGTTCGAGCTCTTCAGCCCCATCGACCAGCGGCTGCTGGGCCGCGTGGCCGAAGGCGAGCCCGAGCATGTGGACGCCGCCATCACTGCAGCGCAGCGCGCCTTCCCGGCCTGGGCCGCGCTGACGGCGGCCGAGCGGCTGCCGATGCTGGAGCGCTTTGCCGAAGAAATTGGCAAACGGGCTGACGCGTTCTGCACGCTGGAGAGCAACGACGCGGGCGTGCTCTTGTCGCGCATGCGGCATGGCGTGGTGCCACGCGCCATGCTCAACATCCGCTGGTTCGCGAAGCATGCGCTCGGCCTGCAGGAGCGGCCCATCGACACCGAGCAGGCGCTGCACCGCGTGCGCCACGATCCGGCCGGCGTGGTGGTGATCATCACGCCCTGGAACGCGCCGCTGATGCTGTCGACCTGGAAGCTGGGCCCGGCCCTGGCCGCCGGCAACACCTGCGTGCTCAAGCCGCCCGAGTGGGCGCCGCTCACCTGCTCGCTGCTGGCCGACGCGGCGCACGCGGCCGGGCTGCCGCCGGGTGTGTTCAACGTCGTGCAGGGCACGGGTGCGACCACCGGCGCGCAGCTGGTGGCCGATCCGCGCATCGCCCGCGTGTCCTTCACCGGCAGCGTGCCCACGGCCAAGCTCATCGCGCAGGCGGCCGGCGCCAACCTCGTGCCCTGCAGCCTGGAGCTGGGCGGCAAGAGCCCCTTCATCGTGCTGGAGGACGCCGATATCGAAGCCGCCGCCGCCACCGGCGCGCTGATGTACCGCAACGCCGGCCAGGTGTGCCTGGCGGGCACGCGCTTCCTGGTGCACGAGCGCGTGGCCGAGGCCTACGTTGCGGCCATGCGCGCCGTGGTCGAACGCCTGACCGTGGGCGACCCGCGCGACGAGGCCACCGAGGTGGGTCCCATCATCCACCCGCGACAGGTGGAGCGCGTGCTGGGCTACGTGCAGCGCGCGGTGGATGGCGGCGCCCAGCTTCTGTGGGGCGGCAGCGCGCACCCCTACGGCGCGCAGTACGTGCAGCCCACCATGCTGACGGGCCTGAAGCAGAGCGACGAGATCGTGCAGAACGAGGTCTTCGGCCCCGTGCTGACGCTGCAGACCTTTGCCAGCGACGACGAGGCCGTGGCGCTGGCCAACGGCACCGACTACGGCCTGGGCGGCGTCTGCTACGGCGAAACGGCACACGCCGCAGCGTTGGCCGAGCGCGTGCGCACCGGCTTCATCTGGGTCAACAGTTTCGGCATCCGCGATCTCGAAGCGCCCTTCGGCGGCATCAAGCGCAGCGGCGTCGGCCGCGAGGGCGGCGACTGGAGCTTCGAGTTCTTCTGCGACGTGAAGGACGTGGTGCTGCCGAAGAAGCCCTTCAAACCGAGCTTCAGCCACAGATAGAGAAGGACCACACCCATGGACGGCAAGATCGTTGGCGCGGCACTGGTGTCGCACCACCCGGGGCTGATGCAGTGCGAGGAGTTCCGCGTGCTGCAGGGCGCGGG
>JAIYDH010000267.1 GCA_027487585.1 Rubrivivax sp. | reverse complement strand
GTGTACTGCCGGCCGGCCAGGAAGGCGCCCACCGGCGTGACCAGGCCGACGAAGGCCTGGCGGTCCCAGAACGCGCCGCCGAGGTTGACGCCCACGCCGCTGCCGATGTTGTTGGCCACGGCCGTGACCACGGGCTGGAAGGCGCCGGGCAGTCCCAGCAGGCTGGCTTGCGACAGGCGATCCGGCAACTGGTTGGCCGAAGGCGGCCGGTTGGTGGACAAGCCCGTGTCCAGCTCAAGCCGGTGCTCCAGCGTCACCAGCGCGCGCCAGCCGCCGCCCAGGTCTTCATTGGCGCGCACGATCACGCGCGAGCCGTCCATGATGCCGCTGGACAGCGCACTGATGCTGCCGCCCTTGAGGCCGCTGACGCGCGTGACGCCCGCGTCGATGATGCCGCTGACCGTGACGCTGCTCTGCGACAGCGCCGACGAGGTGCCCAAGCCCGCCAGCAGCAGGGCGGCTGTGAGGGTGCGCAGGGGTGGTGCAAGGGTCATGGCGGATCGCTCCTCGGGCAGGCTGAAGACCGCCGATTCTCCCGAGGCGAACCGGCCCCGCTTCACCGTGTTTGCCCGCTTGGTGTCAACGCGAGGGCAGGGCGGCCGGTGTGTCAGCCGGTGCAGCGGCCGGGTGCAGCACGATCTCGCCGTACCAGGTGCGCGCCTCGGCGCGGGTGTTGTCACTGTCCGTCATCAGCGCCATCGAGTGCAAGGGGCCCGGCTCCTCGCCGAAGGCAAGGCGGAAGTCGGCGGCCAGATCGCGCCGGTGGTCGCGCCAGCGGCGCAGGCCTTCGGGGCCGGAGTCGACGACGATCTTGCGGATGCGGTCGCTGCGCGGGTTGACGATCACCGTGCCCACGGGGGCGGTGGCGTCCCACACGTACATCAGCGTGGCGTAGGGCGGGCGCTCGCCGGTGAGGGCCTCGGCCAGGTCGAAGCTCATGCGCGCGCGCAGCGGCAGCTTCGAGTGGTCGCCGCCAAAGCCGAACAGCACACGGGCCGTGGCGTCTTCGCGGTCGACATCGGCCACGCTGGCATCGGCGAGCAGCGTCTGCGCCCACCACGAAAAGCTCACCTCGCCCAGATTCGCCGGGGGTGGATCGAACTTCTGCCGCCACATGCTGGCCGAGCGCACCGCCACCGCGGCGACGGCCGAACGGCCATCCTTGGTCTCGCGCTGGTAGCGCGTCGGCTCCTTGCCGGGCAGCAGTACGGCGTGCCAGCCAGCGTCGGCAGGCGAGGGTGGTGTGCTGCACGCAGCCAGAAGCAAAGTCGAAGAGAGGGCGGCGACGGTCAGCAGGCGCATGGCGGGAATCGGGCTCGGCAAAGCTTCAGGCATGAAAAAGCCGCCCCGAGGGGCGGCTGCAGCTTGCTCGGCAGCGGGCCTGTTGGCCCGCCAGCGATCAGAAGCTGTGGTTGATACCGAATTCGTAGCCGGTCGAACCCTTGCCCAGAGCCTGAGCGGCGGTGGGGCCGGTGTTCGAGGCCGTGAAGTTCGCGCCGTCCTTGTTGCTCACACGCGCGTAGTGGGCATACAGCGACGTGCGCTTGGACAGCGGGTGCTGGTAGCCGAAAGCCAGCTGGGTGGCGTCGCGGGCCTTTTCGCCGGCCGTCTTGCCGTCACCGTCAGCCTTGACGTAGGAGACCTTGACCGTGCCCGCGCCGGCCTTGATGTTGGCGCCCAGCAGGATGTTGTTCAGTTCGCGGCCATCGGCCGAGCCGCCCGAGGTGTCAGACTTGATGTACTGGAACATCGCGGTCATGAAACCCAGGTTGTACGAACCCGCCAGGTTGAAGCGCTTCCAGTCGATCGACGGCGAGCTTTCCTGCGCCGAGGTCTTGCCATAGGCGAAGGCCACGTTCAGCGGGCCGGCAGCGTAGCCGATACGGAAGCCCATGTGCTTGTTGCCGACGGCGCCTTCGCCAGCGGACAACATCACCTGGCCGTAGACGCCGCCGAGGCCGCCGGGCAGGAAGTAGCCAAGGCTGTTGTTGGCACGAACCACCGTGGTCGCGCCGCTGCCGCTGGCGTCGAACACGTTGGTCGAGCTGCCGACGCCGTTGGTGCCGAACGGATCGAACACGGTGTGGTTCCAGAAGTCCGGCGTGTAGTCACGGCCGAGGCGGATCTCACCAAAGCCACCCAACAGGCTGACGGTAGCGCGACGCTGCCAATCCTGGCCGCCAGCGGAGCTGCCAACCGGGCCCGTGGCGGCGGTCTTCTGGCCACCACCGACGTCGACGTTCACCGAACCTTCAAGCCAGAAACCGGCGCGCAGACCGCCGCCGATGTCTTCCGTGCCGCGCAGGCCCAGGCGGCTGGAGCCCATGCCGTCCGTGCTGAGCGTCTTCAGCGAGCCGCTACTCTCCTTCACGTTGCGAACGCTGGCGTCGATGATGCCGAACAGCGTCACCGACGACTGGGCCGAGGCCACACCCGTGAATGCCGTCAGCGCGGCCAGGGCGAGCAGAGATTTCTTCATTGCCACTATCTCCTTGGTTTAACACGAGGTCC
>JAIYDH010000074.1 GCA_027487585.1 Rubrivivax sp. | reverse complement strand
GTCGTTGATTGCGCCACCGTCGTGGCGACCCACCTTTCACACTTGATGCAAGTGAATGCGGCCCGTCTGCTGGGCCGCGTCGAGACCCAGAGCCTCGTCGAACACGTGACCAAGCTCGCACCCACACTCATCGAAGACGTCGTACCCAAGATGGTCGAAATCGCCACCCTGCAACGAGTGCTCCAGCTGCTGGTGGAGGAAGGGGTGCACATCCGCGACATGCGCTCGATCGTCGAGTGCCTGGCCGAACACGCCGCCACCGCCACCGACCCCGCCGAGCTGGCACGCCGCATCCGCGTGCACCTGGCGCCGGCCATCGTGCAGCAGATCTACGGCACGACCAAGGAGCTGGACGTCATCGCACTCGACCCCGAGCTCGAGCGCCTGGTGGCCCAGGCCCTGGCCAGCCCGCACGGTGCGGCGCTCGACCCCGGCGTGGCCGACACGCTTGCGCGCAGCGCGACCGACACCAGCAAGCGCCAGGAGGACATGGGCCTGCCGGCCTGCCTGCTGGTGCCGGACCTCATCCGCGCGCCGCTGGCGCGTCTGCTCAAGCGCAGCGCGCCGCGGCTGAAGGTGCTGGGCCACAGCGAGATCCCTGAAACCCACTCCATCCGCATCGGCTCGGTCATCGGCCACCGCGTCGGTCAACTTGGAACAGCGTCATGAACGTCAAGCGCTTCACTGCCCGCACCTCGCGCGACGCCCTGGCCCTGGTGCGCCAGGCCTTTGGCGACGACGCCGTCGTCATGTCGACCCGCCCCTGCGCCGAAGGCGTGGAGGTGCTGGCGATGGCGCCCGAGAGCATCCAGCAGCTGGAGCGTGTGCGCGCCAGTGCGGAGTCGGTGCGCGCCGCGCCGGCCGCCGCACAGCCGCCGCAAGCCACGCCCGTGCCGCCGTCGACGCGGCTGCGCGGAAACGGCGGTCGGCCGGCGCGCGCCGAGCCGAGTCAAGCCGCCAGCCCCGGCGGATCGCGCGGCTACGAGCGCCAGGAACCGGCCTTCGACTTTGCCGCCGCCGCGCCGGCTGCGAGTTCGACACGCGCCGAGGTCGAGAGCGATGTCGAGAAGCTGCAGATGAGCACGCTCAGCTTCCAGGACTACGTGCGCCAGCGCATGCTCAAGCGGCGCGAGGCCGAGCTGGCCGCCGAGGCCAGCGCCACGCCGGCCGAGCCCGAGCCGGTGCCGGTGACCCCGGGCGTGAGCCCGATCGCCGCCGCCCGCAGCCGCCTGACGGCGGCCCGCCAGTCGCGAGACGGCCAGGGCCCGGCTGCGGCCGACCCGCTGGCCGGCCGCGACGTGCCGGTGCTGCGCGAGGTGCTGGACGAGGCTGACGCGGAGACGCAGCCGCTGCAGGCGGTGCAGCCGCCCTTGGCGGCCTCGCCCATCGTGGCCAAGGGCTTGGCTCCCGTGATGGCCCCCGTGCCCGCCACGCCCGCGGCCAGCCGCGTCGAACAGCAGGAGATGATGGGTGAGCTGCGCTCGATGCGCGGCCTGATCGAGCAGCGCTTCGGTGCGCTGGCGTTCATGGAAAAGCTGCAGCGCCATCCGCGCCAGGCCCAGCTGTCGCAGCGGCTGCTCGACGCGGGCTTCTCGCCGGCGCTCATCCG
Source organism: Rubrivivax sp. (assembly GCA_027487585.1). GTDB lineage: Bacteria > Pseudomonadota > Gammaproteobacteria > Burkholderiales > Burkholderiaceae_C > Rubrivivax. The sequence goes on along the minus strand of JAIYDH010000074.1, from coordinate 13,514 downwards.
CCAGCTCGTGCACAAGCTGCCCACCGACATGGACGAGTCCACCTGGGCCGCTGGCGTGCTGGAGCGCAATCTGCTCAGCGGCGAGCGCGAGCAGGCGCTCGAAGACAGCGGTGGCGTGTTCGCCCTCATCGGCGCCACCGGCGTGGGCAAAACCACCTCCACCGCCAAGTTGGCGGCGGCCTTCGCGGCCCGCCACGGTGCCGCCGAGCTGGGCCTGGTGACGCTCGACGCCTACCGGGTGGGCGCGCAGGAGCAGCTGCGCACCTACGGCCGCATCCTCGGCGTGCCGGTGCACACCGCGCACGACCGCGCCTCGCTCGACGACCTGCTCGATCTGCTGGCCGCCAAGCGCATGGTGCTCATCGACACCGCCGGCATGGCGCAGCGCGATGCCCGCACCCGCGAGCTGCTCGAGATGGTGTCGCACCGTTCGATCCAGAAGCTGCTGGTGCTGAATGCGTCGGCCCAGGGCGAGACCATCGAAGACCAGATCGCTGGCTACGCCGCCACGCAGCCGGGCACGCAGTGCCGCGGCGTCGTGCTGTCGAAGATCGACGAAGCCGTCAAGCTGGGCCCGGCGCTGGACGCGCTGATCCGCCATCGCCTGAAGGTGCTGGCGGTGGCCAATGGCCAACGCGTGCCCGAGGACTGGCACCGCTTGTCGGCCAATGCCCTGGTGCAGCGGGCGCTCAAGGCCGTGGCCGCGCCGGCTTGGCGCCTGGATGCGCAGGAGGTGAACCTGGTGTTTGCCGGCCTGCCGGCCGCCAACGCCTCGGCCGCCGGGCTGGCGGCCGCTGCGGCCAGCGGCCTGCGGGCCTGAGAGTTTGTGAAGCGTTCCGCCACGCCGACCATGCCCGACTTCTACCCTTCGTCGCGCCCGCTGCCGCTGGATCTGCTCGATCCGACGGACGGGCGCGTGCCACAAGACCAGGCCGATGGCCTGCGCCGCCTGTTCGGCGGCCGCCGCCGCGCGGTGCTGCCGCTGGTGGCCAACCCGCACGTGGCCTTCGGCGGAATCGTGCTGGATCGCGTGGCCGCGGCACTGGCCGCCCAGGGCCGCCAGGTGCTGGTGGTCGACGCCGCCAGCAGCAGCCCACCACCGGCCGAGCTGGCCGCGGTGGACCTGGCCCTGTGCATCGAGACGCTGGCACCGCAGGTGGCCTACCTCGCCGCCGGTGGCCTGGCCACGGCCTACGTCGACACCCGCGGCGACGCCTCGGGGCTGATCGACGCCGCGCAGCGCGCCCACCCGGCGGCCGATGTCGTGGTGGTGCATGCCGATGCCATGGACCTGGCGCGCATCTTCAAGCTCCGCGCCGCGAGGCCGATGCTGCTCGGCGCCGACCATCCCGAGAGCATCAAGCATGCCTACGCCGGTGCGAAGCTGCTGGTCACGCGCTGCGACCTGCTCACTTTCGATCTGCTGCTGGCGCTGCCGGCCCGATCGTCCCGTGCTGCGGCCATCGTGCAGAGCCTGGCGAGCTGCGCCGAGAACTTCCTGGGCGCGCTGGTGGTGCACCACGCGCTCATCGACCCGGCTCGCTCCAGCGAAGCGCCCGTCGACGCCGACCTGGCGCGCCTGCTGGCCGCCCAGCTGGGCCTCGAGGCCGCTGCTGCGATGCCGTCTGCGGCGGCGCAGGCCGCCTCGAAGACTTTTTCCCCTGCCGCCGGCCAGCGCCGCGCCGTCGCCCAACGCTAGAGGCCCAAAAGACCATGTACACCGCCAAGGGACAACTCGACTCCGGCGCTCTGCTCAAGCAGTACAGCCCCCTCGTGCGACGCCTCGCGCACCAGATGATCGCCAAGCTGCCGGCCAACGTGGAACTCGACGACCTCATCCAGGTCGGCATGATCGGCTTGAATGAAGCGCTGTCGCGCTTCGACGCCAGCCAGGGCGTGCAGTTCGAAACCTTCGCCACCCAGCGCATCCGCGGCGCCATGCTCGACGAGCTGCGCGGCAACGACTGGATGAGCCGCGGCGATCGCCGTCACCAGCGCAGCATCGAGGCTGCCGTGCACAAGCTCGAGCAGCGCTTCGGCCGCGCCCCGAGCGAGAGCGAAATCGCGCGCGAGATGGGCTTGTCGCTGACCGAGTACCAGGAGCTGCTGGGCAAGGTGCGCGGCACGCAGCTCATCTACCTCGAGGACATGAGCGGCAGCGACGGCGACGACGACTACCTCGACCGTCACGTCATCGACGCCGACGCCAACCCCGTGGCGCGGCTGCAGGACCAGCGCATGCGTCAGGCGCTCGTCGATGCCATCAAGAACCTGCCCGAGCGCGAGCAGTACGTGATGAGCATGTATTACGAGCACGACATGAACCTGAAAGAAATCGCCGTCGTCTTGGGCGTGACCGAAAGCCGCGTCTGCCAGTTGCACAGCCAGAGCATTGCGCGTTTGCGCACCAAGCTGCGCGAGTGGTGACGGCGCGGCAGCTCGCACCTGCCCGCATCTGCCTGGACCTGCCCGCTGCCCGCTCGTCATGCCTGCTCCTATCCCACTCATCCGGACCCGTCCCATGCTGTCTCTGTTTAGCCGTGCCGTGCCCGAACCCGCTCCCGCAGGCGGCGACGTTGCTGCACACCTGGTGCACGACGACCAGCGCCTGGTGCATGCCCTTGCGCCCAAGGCCTCGACCTTGGGCCGCGAAGCCGCCGAGGTGCGCGGTGCGCTTGAAGACACGCAGAAGACCGCCATCGCACAGGCCGCGGCCACCCAGGATCTGGTGCGCCAACTCAACGAGGTGGTGCGCTCGCAGCAGGGCATCGCTGCCGAGGTCGATGCGGGCCTGAAGGCCGTCGGCCACGTCGGCGATGCCGTGCACGGCGTGGGCGGCGAGGTCGGTGCGGTCGTGCAGACGCTCAAGCAGGTGAGCGACGCAGCACACCAGATCACGCAGATCGCCTTGCAGACCCGCCTCGTGGCCTTTAACGCCAGCGTCGAGGCCAAGCGCGCCGGCGAGGCCGGGCGCGGCTTCGGCGTCGTGGCCGATGCGGTGAAGGATCTGGCGGCCAAGGTCGAGTCGTCGTCGAAGGCCATCATGGGCACGGTGCAGCAGCTCGATGCGCGCATCGGCACGCTCGCGCGAGAGGTCAGCCGCGACGGCAGCGAGCCCGGTGCCGTGCACCGCGCGCTCGAAAAGGTCGAAGCCGGGGTGCGGCGCATCGAGTCCGCCAGCACCAGCAGCCGCGAGGTTTGCGCGGGCCTGCAGACCCAGATGGTGCGCATCGAAGCCGAGATGGGCCGCACGACGCAGGTGCTGAACAGTGCGCTGCAGCGCACCGAGGCTTTCCTGGGCATCTCCGAGCAGTTGCTGGAGATCGTCGCCGAGAGCGGCGTCGAGACCGAGGACACACCCTACATCCGCGCCGCGCAACAGGCTGCGGCGCAGATCTCGCAACTGCTCGAAGACGCGGTGCGCACCGGCACGCTGCCTCAGAACGAGTTGTTCGACGAGCGCTACCAGCCCATCGAGGGCACCAACCCTCCGCAGGTGATGACGCGCTTCGTGCCGCTGGCAGAGCGCCTGTTCCCGCAGGTGCAGGAAAAGCTGCTCGGGCTGTCGGAGAAGGTGGTGTTCGGCATCGCCGTCGACCGCAACGGCTACATCGCCTGCCACAACCAGAAGTACAACCACCCGCAGCGCGCGGGCGACGTGGCCTGGAACACCGCGAACTCGCGCAACCGCCGCGTGTTCAACGACCGCACCGGCCTGGCCTCGGCGCGCAACCAGCGGCCGTTCCTGCTGCAGACCTACCGGCGCGACATGGGCGGCGGCCAGTTTGTCGTCATGAAGGAGGCTGCGGCGCCCATCGTCGTCGGCGGCCGCCACTGGGGCGGCTTGCGCCTGGCCTTCAAGTTCTGACGGGCGGTACGAAACCGCTGCGGAAGACACGCTGGGTATAGTGGGCTGCGCCCGCACACGGCCGGGCGTGGAGGGCGTGGATGAGCGAGTCGGGTTCGTCGGGTGGGCTGTTGGCCCGCCTGGTGGATGGTGTCAAGGACGCCTTCGGGGGCGCCGCTGCCGCCCCTGCGTTAGCTGAGCACCTGGAAACCGCGCCTGCGTCATCGGCCGCCGCCGGCCTGCCAGGCTGGACAGAGCGCTACAGCGCCAAGCTCACCACGGCCGCCGCGGCCATGCAGCAGGTGAGGGCGGGCGAGCATGTCTTTGTGGGCACGGCCTGTGCCACGCCGCGCGCCCTGGTGGCCGCCCTCGAGCAACTCGACCTGCGGCCGGCCGACGTGGAGCTGGTGCACTTCCTGACCGACCACGCCGTGCCGCACGACGCAGCCGGGCAGGCGACGACGAGCTACCGCCACCGCAGCTTCTTCGTCGGCCGCGACATCCAGGCCGCCGTGCGCCAGGGGCAGGCCGAGTACGTGCCGCTGTCGATCGCGCGGCTGCCAGCGCTCATCGCCATCGGCCGCGTGAAGGTGGACGTGGCGCTGATCCAGGTCTCGCCGCCCGATGCCTTCGGCTACGTGAGTCTGGGTGTCAGCGTCGACGTGCTGCCGGCCGCCGTGGCCAAGGCGCGCATGGTGGTGGCCGAGGTCAACCCGCAGATGCCACGCAGCCAGGGCGACAGCACGCTGCACGTCGACGAGATCGACTGGCTGGTGCCCGTGAGCACGCCGGTGATCGAGTACGGTCATCCGCCGGTGGCCGAAGCAGCGATGCATCAGATAGCGCGTTATGTCGGCAGCATCATCGACGACGGATCGACGCTGCAGATCGGCCTCGGCCGCATCACCAACGAGGCGCTGAAGCACCTGGCCGACCGCCAGGATCTGGGCATCCACTCCGACGTCATCACCGACGCGATCATCCCGCTCATCCAGCGCGGCATTCTGACCGGCCGGCGCAAGACCGCGCACGTCGGCAAGATCGTCACCAGCTTCGCCATGGGCTCGCGCAAGCTGTACGACCTGATCGACGGCAATCCGCTGTTTGTGTTCCAGCCCATCGATGCGGTGTGCGACCCGTTCACGCTGGCCACGCAGCACAAGATGGTGTCGGTGACGCAGGCTTTCTCCGTTGACCTGACCGGCCAGGTCTGCGCCGACCAGTTCGGCGGCGCCTTCTACGGCGGCCTGGCGGCGCAGGGCGAGTTCCTGCGCGGCGCCTCGCGCTCGCCCGGTGGCAAGCCGATCATCTGCCTGGCCAGCACCTCCGATGACACGTCGGAGTCGCGCATCCGGCCGCAGCTGATGCCCGAGGAAGGCGTGACGGTGGCGCGCACCGACGTGCACTACGTCATCACGGAGTACGGCATTGCCTACCTTTTCGGCAAGAGCCTGCGCGAGCGGGCGTTGGCGCTGATCGACATTGCGCACCCGAAGTTCCGGGCCGCCTTGTTCGAGGAGGCGCGGCGCCTGGGTTATGTCAGCGGCGATCACGCCTTGCGCAACCTGCGCGCCTACGCGGTGGAAGACGAGATGCTGGTCGAGCTGAAGGGCCAGCGCCGCGTACTCGTGCGGCCCAGCACCAGCAGTGACGGCGCCGGCATCCGCGCGCTGTTCCACCAGCTCACCGACCGCGACCGCTACACGCGCTTCTTCCGCAAGGTGCGTGGCCTGTCGGACCGTGACGTGCAGCGCCTGTGCAACCTGAACTTCGACAACGAGGTGGCCTTCGTCGCTGCCGCGGGCGAGCGCGAGAACCCGCAGATCGTGGCCCAGGCCTGCTACTTCACCGACCCCGGGACCAACCTGGCCGAAACCGCCTTCATGGTGCATCCGCAGTGGCAGGGTTCGGGCCTGGGCACGGCGCTGCAGAAGCGCATGGCCGAACACGCCAGGCGGCGTGGCGTGCGCGGTTTCGTGGCCGAGATCCTGGCCGACAACGAAAAGATGATCCGGCTCGCTCGTGCCGGGGCCGGGCGCGCTGACGGTGCCGAAGGCAGCGTCAGCGTCGAACACAACGGCAGCACGGTGCGCGTGACCACGCTGTTCTGAAAACACAAAACCGGCCGCAGGGGCCGGTTCGGCAGGAAGCAGGTCGTGCCGCGTTCAGGCCAGCAGCGCGCCCCCGCCACCGTGGCGTTCGCTGGCGCCCGCGGCCGAGTAGAAGGACTTGGGCGCGTGGCGCGGGATCAGCACGTCGATGGCGCGGTCGAGCGAGGCGGTGGCACGGGCCAGGGCCTCGCGCTGCGCCGCCACCTGCCCGCCGGCCAGCGCCAACCGGTGGCGCAGCGGCGCCGGCACGGCGCCATGGCGCGCCGCCTGGGTGAAGTGCTCCACCGCGGCGGCCAGCGCCACATGCAGGTGCGCCGCAGCGGCGTCGACCGCGGCGGCGTCCTGGCGGTGCAGGGCCGTGCCCAGCGCCGCCAGTTGTTCTTCGACGGCCCTGAGCGGCCGCTCCAGCGCGGCGGCGGCCTGCACGGCATCGAGTTCCTGCGGCGAGTGCTTCACGTTCCGCCTCAGCTCGGCTTGCGGCCGAGCAGTTCCTGGGCGTTGACGATCAGCTTGTCGGCAATGGCTTCGGGGTTGACCGTGAACTTGCCGTCGCGGATGGCCTGCGCGATGCGCTCGACCTTGGCGCCGTCGAAGGCCGGGTCCCCGTCGGCAGCCTTGAGGCCTTGTGCTGCGTTGGACAGCTGCACCTGCGCACTGGGTTCGGCTGCGGCGGGTTGGGCCGCGGCCTTGCGCTCGGCTGCAGCCGGGGCGGGAAGGTTCTTGGCTTCGAAAGGACCGATCTTCATGGTGGACTCCTGGCCGGGACCCTGTCAGAACGGCAAACCCGGCGGCGTGGAAGGTATATCGGACTCGACCCGAATGGACTTTAGGCCTTTCGCGCCGATTCTCGCCGAACCACCTGATTCGCGGGGGTAAGGCGTGCGGGTGGCGAAGACTTGAACGCTCAAAGGACCACCTCGGCCCGTCGCTCGCCCACGGGCTTGGCCATGAAGACCCGGCCGCTGCTGCTCTTCAGGCGCACCGGCCGACCCTCGACACCGGCCGTCAAGGCCTGGGCTTCGGCCTTGACGTCAAAACCTGAACCCCGTGCCGTGACCTGCACCGTGTCACCGGCCACGAACCACTGCCGTGCGCGCAGGTCGGCTTCTCGCAGCGGCTCGCCTGCCGCCAAGGGCCGGGTCAGCATGCGCCCGGCGAGCGGGGTATCGGGGGCCAGCGCCGGTGTAGCGGCGGCCGCCCAGTCGACGACGGCTGGCGCGAGGGCATCGTCGCCGAGGGCCGTGCCCGAGGGCAGCGCCCGCGTGGCCACCCAGGCCGGCGCCCAGACCTGCACCGTCACGGGCAGCGTGATGCGCCAGGCCACCGGCCCGGCGGCACAGCGCAGCAGCACACGGGTGCGGCCCCAGGCTGGGGCGCCGGCCGACGGCTGAGCCTGGATGTCCGTGCAGGGGGCCAGTTTCAGGCGCAGGTCGGGCGTGCCCGGCAGGGCCACGATGCGGGCGTTCGCCGGGGCCTGGGCCTTGGCCAGCTCGGCCGCCAGCGCCACGGCACGGGCCAGCGCGGCTGGGGGCACCGGGCTGGCCGGTGCTGCCGTGGTGCCCGCCGTTGCGGCGGCGGACAGGGCAGCCAGTGCGGCGAAGGGACTGCGAGCAAGGTGAGCCATGGCGCCGCACTCTAGGGCGGATGTGGGCGCACGCGGGCCGGAAAAGAGCGGCCATGCCTGCGCTTATCGGGCTTCAGTCGCGGGCCGGCCCTTCCAACAATGCCGGCACACGACCCACCCCGTGCCCACCATGATCAACCGACTCACCGATGCGCTCGACTTCCACGGCCAGGCCCTGGCGCTGCGTGCGCAGCGGCAGCAGGTGATCGCCGGCAACATCGCCAATGCCGACACGCCCGGCTACCAGGCGCGCGACTTCAACTTCGCGCAGGCCTTGCGCAGCGCCCGAGGTGATGCAGGCGGCGGGGCGCCTGGCGCGGGCATCGCCCGCGACATCCTCACGCCCGGCGGCCGCCCGAGTCCACAGTTGCAGTACGTGCAGCCGACGCAGACCAACCTCGACAGCAACACGGTCGACATGGATCGCGAGCGCGCCAACTTCATGGACAACGCGCTGAAGTTCGACGCCACGCTGCGCTTCATCAACGGCAACGTGCGCACGACGCTGGATGCGATGAAGAGCGCCAACTCTCCATGACCTCGCCCTCACCTGACCCCGACCGAGGCCACGCCGGCCCTGGGAGCTGAACCATGAGCATGTTCCGGATCTTCGACGTTGCGTCCAGCGCCATCAGCGCGCAGAGCCAGCGCCTGAACGTCGTCGCTTCCAACTTGAGCAACACCGACACCGTGGCCGGCCCCGACGGCCAGGCTTACAAGGCGCGCCAGGTGGTGTTCCAGACGGCGCTGGCCGGGCCACGCGACGCCTTCAGTGCCACCCGCGACGCCAGTGCCGGCGTGCGCGTGAGCACCATCACCGAAAGCGACGTGCCTGGCCGCCGCGTGCACGACCCGCGCCACCCGAGCGCCGACGCCGAGGGCTATGTGACCTACAGCAACGTCAACCCGGTCGAGGAGATGGTCAACATGATCAGCGCCTCGCGCTCCTACCAAAACAGCGTCGAGGTGATGAACACCGCGCGCAGCCTGTTGCAGAAGACGCTGCAGATGGGGCAATCCTGATGAGCGCGGTCAATGCCGCTGTCGCGGGCGCCAATCCCTTCGCCGCGCTGCCGGGCGGCGGGGCTGCCACCCCCACCGCCAACGAGGCCGGTGGTGCCGACCGGTTTCTGAAGCTGCTGGTGACGCAGCTGCAGAACCAGGACCCGATGAACCCGATGGACAACGCGCAGATCACGAGCCAGATGGCGCAGATCAACACCGTCACCGGCATCGAGAAGCTCAACGTGACCGTGGACGGGCTGAACACCCAGTTCGCGCAGCTGCAGGCGCTGTCGGGCGCCTCGCTCGTGGGGCGCGACATCACCGTGCGCGGCAACAAGCTGCAGCTCGAGGCTGGCCGCGCTGCGGGCGGGTTCGAGCTGTCCCGCACCGCCGGCAGCGTGAAGGTGGAGGTGCTCAACGGCGCCGGCCGCGTCGTCGACACGCTCGACCTGGGCACCCAGGACGCCGGACGGCAGGGCTTCACCTGGCGCGCCGCCTCGCAGCCCGACGGCGCCTACAGCTTCCGCGTCGTCGCCACCCAGGGCACCCAGGTGGTGCCGGCCAGCCCGCTGATGCGCGACCGCGTCGAGGCTGTGCGCACCACCGGCAACACCCTCACGCTGGAGACCGCTGCCAGCGGCCTCGTCGCCTGGCGCGACGTGCAGGGCTTCAACTGACACCCACTACCACCGCGAACCGCAGGACATCGCCATGAGCTTCCAGCAAGGCCTCTCCGGACTCAACGCCACCAGCAAGAACCTGCAGGTGATCGGCAACAACATCGCCAACGCCAACACCTATGGCACCAAGGTGTCGCGGGCGGAGTTCAGCGACGTGTACGCCAATGCGCTCAACGGCGCCGGCGCCAACAGCGTGGGCATCGGCACGTCCGTCACCACGGTGGCGCAGCAGTTCACGCAGGGCACGATCAAGATCACCGACAACCCGATGGACCTCGCGATCAACGGCGCAGGTTTCTTCCAGGTCGCGGGGCTCGACTCCGCCACCAGCTACACGCGCAACGGCCAGTTCAAGGTCGACCGCGAGGGCTACATCGTCAACAACGGCGGCCTGCGCCTGATGGGGTACGCCACCGACGGCCTGGGCGGCGTGCTCCCGGGGGTGTCGGCGGCGCTGCAACTGCCCACGGGCGGCATCGCGCCGGCGGCCACCACGGAAGTCGGGCTTGAGTTCAACCTGGATTCGCGATCAGCCGTCACGGTGCCGGGTACCGGCCCGGCCATCAACTTCAGTGACGCCCGGACCTACAACAACGCCACTTCGATGACCGCGTACGACCTGCAAGGCCGCGAGGTGGCCCTGACGTATTACTTCCAGAAGAGCGGCGCAAACGCCTGGAACGTGTTTGCCACAGCCAATGGCAACACCGTGGCCGGCACCGCCGCGGCGCCGCTGCCGGTAACGTCGATCGCCTTCGCCGCAGACGGCAGCGCTCCGACGGCGCCTGTCGGGCCCGTGGTCTTCGACATCCCGGCCACCACGCTGCCGGGCGGCGGCACCACCGCGGCCATCGACGACGTCGCGTTCGACCTGCAGTCGGTCACCCAGTTCGGTACCTCCTTCGGCGTCACCAACGCGACGCAGGACGGCTATGCCGCCGGTCAGCTGGCCGCCATCGTTGTAGAGAGCGACGGCGTCGTCAACGCACGCTACAGCAACGGCCGATCGCAGGCGGCCGGCCAGATCGAGATCGCGAACTTCCGCAACCCGCAGGGCCTGCAGCCGCTGGGCGACAACCTCTGGGGACGGACCAACGCCTCGGGCGAGGCCATCCTGGGGGTGCCGGGACAGGGCAATCTGGGTGTCCTGCAGGACGGTGCGCTGGAGGAGAGCAACATCGACCTGACCGGTGAACTGGTGAACATGATCGTCGCGCAACGCATCTACCAGGCCAACGCGCAGACGATCAAGACGCAAGACCAGGTGCTGCAGACCCTGGTGAACCTGAGATAAGGCCCACCCCCGGAGCGGCTGACGCCGCTCCCCCTCAAGGGGGCGCCGCCAGCGGCCCGGCAGAGCCGGTTCCGCGGTGGCCGCTTGACCCGGAGCTCAAATGGATCGACTCATCTACCTCTCGATGGCCGGTGCGAAGGCGACGCTGCAGCGCCAGGACTCGCTCGCCAACAACCTGGCGAATGCCTCGACCACGGGCTTTCGCGCCGAGATGCAGGCTTTCCGCGCGGTGCCGGTGCGCGGCGAAGGCGCCACGACGCGCGCCTATGTGCTGGAGAGCACCATCGGCCACGACACACGCCCCGGCGCGATGCAGGCCACCGGCCGCAGCCTCGATGTCGCGATGCAGGGCAACGCCTGGCTGGCGGTGCAGTCGCTCGACGGCACCGAGGCCTACACACGGGCCGGTGCGCTGGAGGTCGATGCCCAGGGCCAGATCGTCACGCCCGCCGGCTTGCCGGTGCTCGGCGACGGTGGGCCCATCACCGTGGGCCTGAATGCCAAGATCGAGATCGGCGTCGACGGCAGCATTTCCAGCTCGGTGGGCAACGCCCGGCCGCAGCCGGTGGGGCGGCTGAAGCTGGTCACGCCCGAGGCACCGCTGAACCGGGGCACGGACGGGCTCTTCCGTGCCGGTGATGGCGCCGACCTGCCCGCCGACGCGACTGCGCGCGTGAGCAGCGGCATGCTCGAAGGCTCCAACGTGAGCCCGGTCGAAACGATGGTGGCGATGATCGCCGCGGCTCGCCAGTTCGAGCAGCAGATGAAGGCACTGCAGGGCGCCGAAGCGCGCGAGCAGCAGGCGGCGAAGCTGCTGGCGCCGTCGGCGGGCTGACGGCGCGCTTTCTCGGGCAGGGCTTGGACAGGCTCAGCCCGAACGGAGGAGGCTGAGCCCGCGCGGGCTCGGCCATCTCCGCTCGAGTCCACCCACCTCGGTTCGGGTTTGCCCAATTCCGTTCGGGCTGAGCCTGTCGAAGCCCTGTCTCCGCAGGCGCACACCTCCTGGCAGAACTGGCCCCCGCCGAACCCGCTTTTCGGCGCATGGAGCCCCTCAAGTTCGGCAGAAGATGAGATTCATCTTCAAGGCCTCAGGCACCCCCCGATGATTCGCTCGCTCTGGATCGCCAAGACCGGCATGGAAGGCCAGCAAACCAAGCTGGACGCCATCTCGAACAACCTCGCCAACGTCGGCACCAACGGCTTCAAGCGCGCCGGCGTCCAGTTCGAGGACTTGATGTACCAGAACCTGCGCCCCGCCGGCGCAGCCGCGGCCGAGCAGACCACGCTGCCCACCGGCCTGCAGGTGGGCCTCGGCGTACGGGCGGCATCGGCCACGCGCAACTTCCAGCAGGGCGCGCTGCAGCAGACGGGCAACAACTTCGACTTGGCGATCAAGGGCCAGGGCTTTTTCCAGATCACGCTGCCGGACGGCACCACCGGCTACACGCGCGATGGCGCGTTCCAGGTCGACGCCAACGGGCAGCTCGTCACCAACGCCGGCAACCCGGTGCAACCCGGCATCACGGTGCCGGCCAATGCCACCGGGGTGACGGTGGCCGCTGACGGCACTGTGAACGCCACGCTCCCCGGACAGGTGGCGCCGCAGAACCTGGGGCAGCTGCAGCTGGCGTCGTTCGTCAACCCGGCCGGCCTCGAAAGCCGCGGCGGCAACCTGTACGCCGAAACCGCCGCCAGTGGTGCGCCGCAGGCCGGCGCACCGACCACCAACGGTCTGGGCGCGCTGCAGAGCGGCTTCGTCGAGGGCAGCAACGTCAACGTCGTCGAGGAACTGGTGTCGATGATCGCCACGCAGCGCGCGTACGAGCTCAATTCAAAGGCCATCCAGACCTCGGACCAGATGCTGCAGCGTCTGGGGCAGCTGTGATGCGCGCGTGCGCTTTGCTGCCGCTGCTGGCGGCGCTGCTGTCGGGATGCGCCTACATCGGCCCGCACGTCGATGTCGGCGACACACGGCCGACGCCGCCCGAACCGGCGCCTGCAGCGCCCACGCTGGCCAGCGGCTCGATCTTCGCCGCCGCGGCGTACCGGCCGCTGTTCGAGGACCACCGCGCGCGATTGGTCGGCGACACGCTCACGGTGAAAATCGTCGAGAAGGTGACGGCCACCGCCAAGAGCACGAGTTCCGTGGAGAGGTCCGGCGCCATGTCGGGCGGTATCACCGCGCTGCCGGGTCTGAGCCCGAACGCGCTGCGCCGCGCCACTGCCGACGCCAGCACCTCGGCCAGCTCCGAGGGCACCGGCAGCACCGAAAACAGCAACGACTTCAGCGGCACCATCACCGTGGTCGTGAAGCAGGTGCTGCCCAACGGGCACCTGCTGGTGGCCGGTGAAAAGCAGATCGGCGTGAACCAGAACATCGACGTGCTGCGTTTCTCGGGCCAGGTCGATCCGCGCGCCATCCAGAGCGGCAACACCGTGCCCAGCGCCGCGCTGGCCAACGTGCGGCTCGAGCAGCGCGGCCGCGGCGCCGCCGCCGAGGCCCAGGCCATGGGCTGGCTGCAGCGCTTCTTCATCAACGTCCTGCCGATATGACTCCCCCCCGTAGCGCCTTCGGCGCTCCCCCCCAGAGGGGGGGCGCCCCCAGCGGCCCGGCAGAGCCGGATCCGCGGCGGCCGCTTGGTCGTGGCCGACTGCTTGGTCTGCTGAAGAGTCCCGACAACATGATGCGGTTGACGATCGCTCTGGCGGCTCTGGCCGCCAGCACGGCTCTGTGGTGGCCGATCCCGGCCGAGGCCAACGTGCGCATCAAGGAGCTGGCGGCCGTGCAGGGCGTGCGCAGCAACCAGTTGCTGGGCTATGGCCTCGTCGTCGGTCTCGACGGCACCGGCGACCAGGCCACGCAGTCGCCCAACACCACGCAGAGCCTGCAGTCGCTGCTGCAGCAGCTGGGCGTCACGCTGCCGCCGGGCGTGAGCCTGTCGCCGCGCAACGT
>JAIYDH010000229.1 GCA_027487585.1 Rubrivivax sp. | reverse complement strand
GCCGCGCAGCATCAGCCTCAAGGTCTTCCGCCACCTGCACGCCCTGAGCCCGCGCTTCCTCCTCGAACGCCAGACCGGCGGCATGACGCGCGACATCGAGCGCGGCACGCGCGCCGTGCACTCGCTGATCTCGTATTCGCTCTACAGCATCGTGCCGACGCTGATCGAGGTCACGCTCGTGCTGACGCTGCTGGCGGTGAAGTTCGACGCCTGGTTCGCGTGGATCACCATCGCCGCGCTGGTGGTCTACATCACCTTCACCATCACGGTGACGGAATGGCGCACCAAGTTCCGCAAGGAAATGAACGAAATCGACTCGACGGCGCATTCGCGCGCCATCGACTCGCTGTCCATCAAGCCGGGGGACGCCGCGGCGCTGCTCGTGGTGCCGGTGGGGCTGCTGGTGGGTTATGGCCTGCTGCGGCTGAGCACCAGCCTCTTCACCGAGCTGCGCGAGTTGATCTTCGCCAAGGCCACCGAAGGCACGGCGCGCAGCATCAGCCTGCAGGTGTTCCGCCACCTGCACGCGATGAGCCTGCGCTTCCACCTCGAGCGCCAGACCGGCGGCATGACGCGCGACATCGAGCGCGGCACGCGCGCCGTGCATTCGCTGATCAGCTACTCGCTCTACAGCATCTTCCCGACGCTCGTGGAAGTGGCGATGGTGCTCACGCTGCTGGCCTGGAAGTTCGACGCCGCGTTCGCCTGGATCACCGGCGGCGCGCTCGTGGCCTACATCGTGTTCACGGTCACGGTGACCGAGTGGCGCACCAAGTTCCGCCGCGAGATGAACGAGCTCGACAGCACCGCGCACACGCGTGCCATCGACTCGCTGCTGAACTACGAGACGGTGAAGTACTTCGGCAACGAAGACTTCGAGACGCGCCGCTACGACGAGAACCTTGAGCGCCTGCGCCGCGCCTCGCTGAAGAGCCAGACCACGCTGAGCCTGCTCAACACCGGGCAGCAGCTCATCATTGCCGCGGCGCTGATCGCGATGCTGTGGCGGGCCACGCAGGGTGTGGTCGAGGGCCGGCTGACGCTGGGCGATCTGGTGATGATCAACGCCTTCATGATCCAGCTGTACATCCCGCTGAACTTTCTGGGCGTCATTTACCGCGAGATCAAGCAGGGCCTCACCGACCTGGACAAGATGTTCTCGTTGATGGAGAAGCACCGCGAGATCGATGACGCGCCCGATGCGCAGCCGTTGCGGGTGAGCGAGGGCGTGGTGCGCTTCGAGCACGTGGGCTTTGCCTACGACCCCGCGCGCCCCATCCTGCACGACCTGAGCTTCGAGATCCCGGCCGGCAAGACGCTGGCCGTGGTGGGCCCCAGCGGCGCGGGCAAGAGCACGCTGGCGCGCCTGTTGTTCCGCTTCTACGACGTGAACTCGGGCCGCATCACCATCGACGGCCAGGACATCCGCAGCGTCACGCAGGCCAGCGTGCGCGGCGCCATCGGCATCGTGCCGCAGGACACCGTGCTGTTCAACGACACCGTGCAATACAACATCGCCTACGGCCGCACCGGCGCCACGCGCGACGAGGTCGAGGCGGCGGCGAAGTCGGCGCACATCCACGACTTCATCGCCGCCACACCCAAGGGCTACGACACCATGGTGGGCGAGCGCGGCCTCAAGCTCAGCGGCGGCGAGAAGCAGCGCGTGGCGATCGCGCGCACGCTGCTGAAGAACCCGCCGATCCTCATCTTCGACGAGGCCACCTCGGCGCTGGACAGCGCCAACGAACGTGCGATTCAGGCCGAGCTGCGCGCCGCAGCCCAGGGCAAGACGGCGCTCGTCATCGCGCACCGGCTCAGCACGGTGGTCGACGCGCACGAGATCGTGGTGCTCGAGGCCGGCCGCGTGGTGGAGCGCGGCCCGCACGCCGAGCTGCTGGCGCGCGGCGGACGCTATGCCGAGATGTGGCGGCTGCAGCAAAGCGGGCAGGATCTGTAGGCGCAGGCGGGGGCATCCGACCCTGAGCGGTCTTGCAAGCAACCCCTCGCAGCTCACTTCCGTTTGGGCTGAGCCCTTCGTCAGGCTCAGGACAGGCCTGTCGAAGTCCTCCCTCCCGTTCGGGCTGAGCCTGTCGAAGCCCTGCCATCCGTTCGGGCTGAGCCTGTCGAAGCCCTCGTCTCAGCATCGCGCGTCGCGTCAGGCGGTGCACGGTGCGAGCGCTAGGTGTGGCGGTCGGCCCGTCGGGCCGACTGCCTTCCGCTGCTCGACTTGAGGGGGCACCGCAAAACTCGCTACGTTCGCTGGCGCGAACTCCGCTCAAACACTTGCGGTGAATCAGTTCACGATGCGCGCTGCGCGCGCCCCCCTCAAGCCTGCGCTGCTCAGCGCCCCACATAGCGCCCGCACCGTGCACCGCCAGCCGCTCATCCCCCAGTTGTGGTTTTCGTTCCGAGAGCCAACCCCAGTTGTTGCAAAGGGCTGTGCGGGCGGGGGCTGCGGCGTGATCTTGAAGCGCCGAGCAGCGCAGGGTTCATGGCCGCGCGCGCAGCGCGCTTCGTAGACTGACTCGCCGCAACTGTTTG
>JAIYDH010000122.1 GCA_027487585.1 Rubrivivax sp. | reverse complement strand
TGGCCGGTTTCGTGCACCGTGCCCATCAGGCTGCCGAGGAACTCGTCTTCGCGAAAGCGCGTCGTCATGCGCACGTCTTCGGGCACGCCGCCGCAGAAAGGGTGCGTGGACACATCCAGCCGGCCGCCGGCGAAGTCGAAGCCCAGCAGCTTCATCACGGCCTCGCACAGCGCGCGCTGCTGGGCCACGGGGAAGGGGCCTTGCGGCTGCAGCACCTGCTCGCGCGCCTGGCGCTCGGTGACCTGGCGGATGAGCCCCGGCAGCCACTGCCGCACCTCGCCGAACACGCGGTCGACCTGCTCGCAGCGCATGCCGGGCTCGAAGCGGTCCATCATGGCGTCGTACTTGCGCACTCCCGTCAGCTGGCTCAGCAGCTCGGCCTCCTGCCGGGCATTGGCGAGCACCGGGCGCAGGTTCTCGACGAAGCCGGCCCAGTCGTTGGCCGGGCGCTGCGTGCGCCAGGCGTGCTCGCAGCGCGAGGTGGCCATCTGCTGGGCCTGCACCAGCGCCTCGGGCAGCGCATTGCTGGCGCGCCACTGGCGTTGCATCTCGCGCAGGTTGGCGCGCTGCAGCTCGCTCAGCGGCTCCTGCTCGGCGCGGGCCATCTGGTCGGGCAGCTTCGGGTCGGTGCGCATGCGGTGCAGCAGCGCGGCCATTTCGGCCATCGCGGCGGCGCGCGCCTCGTTGCCCTTGGGCGGCATGTTCGAGGCCTGGTCCCAGCCGGCGATGCTCTGCAGGTGGCCGAGGCGGTGCAGGCGGGTCCAGGTGCCGGTGAGGTCGTCGTAGGAGGGGGTGGCGGTGCTCATCGCGGGGGGCTCAGCAAGGCAAAGCCGGCATTGTCCGGGCTTCAGAGTTCCAGCGCTCCCGGGAAGAACCAGATCGCGCCCCCGACATAGAACAAGTAACGAAGAAACTTGCCCACGGCCATGTAGAAGGCGCAGGGCCAGAACGGCAGCTTCAGCCAGCCGGCCACGGCGCACAGTGGGTCGCCGACCACCGGCAGCCAGCTCAGCAGGCAAGACGGCGGGCCCCACTTGCGCGCCCAGGCCAGCGCCCGCTCGGTGCTGGGCTTGGGCTTGGCGATCTGCTCGTAGGCGAGCTCGGCGCCGTAGCCCATCCAGTAGCTGATGCAGCCGCCCAGGGTGTTGCCGGCGGTGGCCACCACGATGGCCGGCCAGAACAGATCGGGGTTCACCTTCACGAGGCCGAAGACCACCGGAACGCTGGCCATCGGCAGCAGCGTGGCCGACACGAGCGACACGATGAACACCGACGCCAGGCCGTACTGCGGCAGCGCCATCGTGGCCATCAGCGAGTGCAGCCAGGCTTCCATCAGCGCGGGCCCACGGCTGAGCCAAGTGTCATCGTGGCACGCTCCGCGGCTGACCCTGGGCGTCGATGGCGACGTAGGTGAGGTCGGCCTCGGTCACCTTCACCACCTGCAGCTGGCTCGGGTTGCGCTCGGCGATCACGGTCACGTGCACCGAGATGCTGGTGTTGCCGATGCGCGTGATGCGGGCGTAGAAGCTGAGCAGGTCGCCCAGGCTCACCGGCTGCTTGAAGACGAACTGGTTGACGGCCACGGTGGCGATACGCCCGCGCGCCACGCGCGCCGGCAGCACCGAGCCGGCGAGGTCGACCTGGGCCATGATCCAGCCGCCGAAGATGTCGCCGTTGGCATTGACGTCGGCCGGCAGCGGAATGACCCGCAGCACGAGCTGGCTGCCATCGTCCAGCTGCGGGGGCGCCAGCATCGGCGCGTCGTCGGCATCGGTCATCGAGAAAGGCTCCCTCGGGGCGGGCAGGGCGACAATGTGCGCCCCATGACCCCGTCCCCCACTGTAGCGGGCAGCGCGATCGGCCCCACCCCCGAGCTGCAACGAGACCTGTCGCGCCGGCTGGACAAGCTGCGGCGCGTCTTCGACCTCGACGAGGTGCGCCGCGCGCCGCTGGCCGCCGAGCAGGTGGTGAACTACTACGAAGACTGCCACGACGCCTACCGCAAGTACCACAGCCGAGAAGGCGCGGTGCACATGGCGCTGAACGACGGCGACCGCTTCGATCCCGACGGCTTCTTCGGCCAGCTGCGCCGCCTGGAGCAGGCCTGGAGCCCGCCGCCGGCTGCCGTGCTGGAGCTCGCCTTCGGCCAGGGCTTCAACCTCGAGTACCTGGCGCAGCGCCACCCGGGCACGCAGTTCCTGGGCATCGATCTGACGCCGGCGCACCAGCGCATCGCCGCCGAGCGCATGGCCCGCGCGGGCCTGGCCCACGTGCGCCTGGACGGCGGCGATTTCCACCACCTGCCCTACGCCGACGCCTCGGTGGACGCGGTGTTCTGCATCGAGGCCTTTTGCTACGCCACCGATCTGCCGCGTGCGCTGGCCGAGGTGCGGCGCGTGCTGCGGCCGGGCGGGCGCTTCACGCTCTTCGACGGCTACTACACACGGCCGCTGGCGCAGATGGACGCCGAGGGCGCGCTGGCCTGCGAGCTGGTGGCACGCGGCATGGCGATGGACACGCTGCAGGTGCAGGGCGATCTGCTCGCGGCGGCCCGCAACGCCGGCTTCGTACCCGCCGAGCCCGTGGCACTGGACACCGAGGTCATGCCCAGCCTGCGCCGGCTGGAAAGCGTCACCGGTGCCATCATCCGCTGGCCCTGGCTCGGCCGCCGTGCGCTGGCGCGGCGCAGCGCGCTGCGGGGGCGCAACATCCTGTCGGGCTACCTGATGCGCACGGCGGTGGCGATGGGGCTCATCGGCTACCGCGAGCTCCGGCTCGACGTGCAGCGCTGAGCCTGGCCGCTGCCCCCGGCGGCACTCGGCCCGCACGCACTCCACTTCCAGAAGCGACCTCACCCCCTGATGCGATCACACGCCCACCCGACCCCCGCGCCGCCGACGCCGGCCGCGCCGCAGGCCCGCCGCTCCGACTGGGCCACGCTCGGGTTGCTGCTGCCCTACCTGTGGCGCTACCGCTGGCGCGTGGGCGCGGCGCTGGCCTTCCTGCTGGCGGCCAAGGCGGCCAACGTCAGCGTGCCGGTGCTGCTGAAG
>JAIYDH010000406.1 GCA_027487585.1 Rubrivivax sp. | reverse complement strand
TGCCCCGTCTTCCACAGCACCGGCACGCCGCCGGCCTCGCGGATGGCCACCGGCAGCCGCTGGCTGCACTTGACGTCGAAGATGATCTTGCCGCCCGGGTGGCGCGCCAGGATGTCGCGTGCGAACAGCATGATCTGGCGGTCGGGGTAGATGATGTTGCCGCCGGCCGTGACCACGCCCAGCCGGTCGCCGTCGCCATCGAAGGCCAGGCCGATCTCGGCGCCGGTGGCATGCACCACGGCCTTGAGCATCTGCAGGTTCTCGGGCTTGCTCGGGTCGGGGTGGTGGTTGGGGAAGTCGCCATCGACCTTGCTGTAGAGGTCGATCACTTCGCAGCCCAGGGCCTTCAGGATGGCCGGGGCGCTGGCACCCGGAATGCCATTGCCACTGTCAACGACGATCTTCATCGGCCGGCTCAGCCGGCAGTCGCCGACGATGCGCGCCGCGTACTCGGCGCCGATGTCCATGCGCGCGCTGCGGCCCTTGGCCACCGTGTAGTCCTCGGCCTCGATGCGGCGCTTGAGCTTCTGGATGTCTTCGCCGTAGATGGCGCGGCCCGACATCACCATCTTGAAGCCGTTGTAGTCCTTCGGGTTGTGGCTGCCCGTGACCTGGATGCCGCTGGTGCAGCCGTGCTTGGCGCGCGTGGCGGCGACGTAATACAGCATCGGGGTGGTCACTGGCCCGAGGTCGACGACATCGAGGCCCGTGCTCTGCAGACCGCGCACCAGCGCCGCCGTCAGCCCGGGGCCCGACAGCCGCCCGTCGCGGCCCACGGCCACCGCTCGCTCGCCAGCAGCACGCGCCTCGCTGCCGAAGGCGCGACCCAGGTGCTCGGCGAAGGCCTCGTCGACGTTCTTGCCGACGATGCCGCGGATGTCGTAGGCCTTGAAGATGCTCGGGTCGATGCGCATGGGCGGGGCGTGGGTTGGTGGCTGCGGGAGCGGGGATTGTAGGAAGGGCCGCCAGCCCCGCTGTCGATTCGCCGGCCGCGCTGTCGATCCATCGGCCGGCGGCCGCACGGCCGGCCGGGCTGCCTAGACTGGTGGCCCATGGAGCACTTCCTCGCCAACCTCCGCCTCGCCCGCCAGCACTTCTTCAAGCTGCGCCGCAAGCACGCCGCGCCGGAGTGGGCGATGTGGGTGATGACTGGGCTGGTGTCGCTGGCCTGGGGCCTCGGGCTCACGCTGGTGGCCGTCGTGTTCAGCGGCCGCGTGCCCTCGGCCCGGCAGCTGGTCGAGCTCGCGCTGCCGCTGCTGCTGACCTCGATGATCATTGGCACGGTTTTCCACGTCGTCTACACCGCCATCGAGCGCCTGGCGCCCGATCGATTCCTCACGTGGGTGAACGGCGAACCCGGTCTGCTGGTGAACCTGTTCTACGCCGTCAGCTCGATGTGCTGTGTGGGGCTGGGGCTGCTGCTGGGCTTTCTGCTGCTGGGGCATCTGCCGGGCGTCGGCCGCGTCGATTGGGCGCCGCAGCGCAGCTGGATCTCGGTGGCCGTCTTCGCCGTTTTCGCCAGCGTGGTCTGGGGCCTGTATGCCTGGCAGCAGTGGTACGAGGAGCAGCTCAAGCGCCAGGCGCAAGAGGCGCAGCTGCGGCTGCTGCAGGCGCAGATCGAGCCGCACTTTCTGTTCAACACGCTGGCCAACGTGCACAGCCTGATGGACCACGACCTGCCCAAGGCCAAGCAGATGCTGGCCAGCTTCACCGACTACCTGCGTGTCAGCCTGGGCAGCATGCGCAGCGAAAACAGCACGGTGGCGCAGGAGCTCGATCTGGCGCAGAGCTACCTGCAGCTGCTGCAAGGACGCATGGAAGACCGGCTGCGCTTCGAGATCAGCGCCGGAGAGCCGGCGCGCCGCCACTCGCTGCCGCCGCTGCTGCTGCAGCCGCTGGTCGAAAACGCCGTGATGCACGGCCTGGAGCCCAGCATCGCCGGCGGCACGGTGTGGGTGCGCGCGCAGCTGCAGGGCACGACGCTGCGCCTGGAGGTGCAGGACGACGGCCGCGGCCTCGACGCCCCGCCGCGGCCGGGCGCGCGCCGCGGCCACGGCCTGGCGCTGAACAACATCCGCGAGCGGTTGCAGGCCCGTTACGGCCCCGAGGCGCAGCTCGAGCTGCTGCCGGCGCCCGGCGGCCAGCGCGGCACGCTGTCACGCATCACCATCCCCTTGCAGCCCGCCACGACATGACCACCTGCCTGATCGCCGACGACGAACCCCACTTGGCCCGCGCGCTGGCGACCGAGCTCGCGCGTCTGTGGCCCGGGCTGCAGATCGTGCACACCGCGCGCAACGGAGAAGAAGCCGCCGAGCGCATCGCCGCGCTGCAGCCCGACGTGGCTTTTCTCGACATCCAGATGCCTGGCCTCACCGGTCTGGAAGTGGCGCAGGGCATCGAGGGCCGCACGCGCGTGGTCTTCGTGACGGCCTTTGATGAGTACGCCGTGCAGGCCTTCGAGCACGAGGCGCTGGACTACGTGCTCAAGCCGATCCGCGCCGAGCGCCTGGCGGCCACGGTGCAGCGGGTGCAGAAGGCGCTGGCCGCGCCCGAGGCCGCAGCCGGGCTCGATGGCGCGCCGCTGCTGGCCGCGTTGCAGCGGCTGCTGCCGGCGGCATCGAACCCGCCAGCGGCGCCCGAGCGCCTGCGCTGGGTGCGCGCCAGCCAGGGCGAGCTGATGCACCAGGTGGCGGTGGAAGACGTGCTCTTCTTCCAGGCCGACGACAAGTACACCTGCGTGCGCACGGCCGATCGCGAGCTGCTCATCCGCAGCCCCATCGCCGAACTGATGCAACAACTCGACCCGGCCGATTTCGTGCAGGCGCACCGCAGCACCGTCGTCAACCTGCGCCACCTGGCCGGCACGCGGCGCGACGAGGCCAGCCGCCTGTTCCTGCGCATCAAGGGCCACGCGCAGGAGCTGCCGGTGAGCCGCGCCTACGTGCATCTTTTCAAATCCATGTAATGCCCACCCAGGAGCACCCACGATGACGCTGACCATGACCCCCGCCCTGGCCTGGACCCTTCTGCTGCTGGCCGGCCTGTTGGAGGTAGTGTGGGTGATGACGATGAAGGCCTCCGCCGGCTTCACCAAGCCCGGCTGGGCCGTGGCCACGATGGTGGCCGCGGGCCTGAGCTTCTGGCTGCTCGGCCTGGCGATGAAGCTGCTGCCGGCGGGCACCGCCTACCCGGTGTGGGTGGGCATCGGCGCGGTGGGCGCGGTGGTGTTCGGCATCGTGTTCTTCAGCGAACCGGCGGGCCTGGCGCGCATCGCCTGCGTGGGCCTGATCGTGCTGGGCATCGTGGGGCTGAAGCTGCTGTCGCCGCATTGAACGGCGGCCGGCGCGCGCAGGGCTGACAGGTCCGGAAACGGCGAGTCGGCGGCGCGCCGGTGGCGACAATGCCGGCATGCTTGCAGACGCCGCCCTCGACGCCGACTCGGCCTACCTCGCGCTGAAGGCCCGCGATGCGCGTTTCGACGGGCGCTTGTTCGTGGGCGTCACCAGCACCGGCATCTATTGCCGCCCGGTGTGCCGCGTGCGCACGCCGCGCCTGGAGAACTGCCGCTTCTTCGCCACGCGCGAGCGGGCCGAAGCCGCGGCCTTCCGGCCTTGCCTGAAGTGCCGGCCCGAGATCGCGCCGGGGCTGTCGGCCATGGACAGCTCGGCCACGCTGGCCGAGGCCGCGGCGCGTGCCATCGAGCACGCTGTGCACGCGGGCGAGCCGCTGCGGCTGCCGCAGGTGGCCGACCGCCTGGGCGTGACCGACCGCCACCTGCGCCGCATCTTCGCCGCCGCGCATGGCGTCACGCCACTGAGCTACCTCACGACGCAGCGACTCCTGCTGGCGAAGCAGTTGCTCACTGACACCGCGATGCCCGTCACGCAGGTAGCGCTGGCCAGCGGCTACGCCAGCCTGCGGCGCTTCAATGCGGCGTTTGCCGAGCACTACCGCCTGCAGCCCACCCAGCTGCGGCGCGAGCAGCCCGCGAGCGGCGCCGCGCAGGGCCTGCGCCTGGCCTACCGCCCGCCGCTGGATGCCGAGGCGCTGTTCGGCTTCTTCGCCCGGCGCCAGCTCGAAGGCGTGGAGCAGGTCGACGTGGCGCGCGGCCTGCTGCGTCGCACGCTGGCCTGGCCCGCGGCTGAGGGCGTGGCGCCGCGCCACGGCTGGATCGAGGTGCAGCTCCAACCGGGGCGCGACGAACTTCGGCTGCGCACGAGCAGCAACCTGAGCCCGGTGCTCGGCGCCGTGATCCGCCGCGTGCGCCACGCCTTCGACCTGGACGCCGACCCGGCGCGCATCGACCCCGTGCTGGCGCAACTGCCGCTGCCGCCGCGCCCGGGCCTGCGCCTGCCGGGCACGCTGGACGCCTTCGAGACGGCGGCCCGCGTCATCCTCGGCCAGCAGGTCACCGTGAAGGCCGCGCGCACGCTGGCGGCGCGCCTGGTGCAGCGCTTCGGTGAGCCGGTGGACACGCCCTTCGAGGGCTTGTCGCGCCTCTTCCCCAGCGCGGCCACCATCGCGGCGGCGCGTGCCGAAGACATCGGCACGCTGGGCATCGTGCGCCAGCGCGTGAAGGCACTGCAGGCGCTGGCGCAGGCGCTGGTCGACGGCCAGTTGCGGCTCGAGCCCGGTGCCTCGGTCGACGACACGCTGGCCGCGCTCGTCGCCCTGCCCGGCATCGGCGACTGGACGGCGCAGGTGATCGCGATGCGCGCGCTGGCCTGGCCCGATGCCTGGCCGGTGGCCGACATCGGCCTGATGAACGCGCTCGGCACACGCGACCGGGCCGAGCTCCTGGCGCAAGCCGAACCCTGGCGCCCCTGGCGCGCCTACGCCGTGATGCGGCTGTGGCAAGACATCGAGGTCCCGACATGAATCCTGCCCACCTGAGCCACCCGTTTGAAGCGCAGAGCCGCCTGGCCACGCCACTGGGCACGCTGACCCTGGCCGCGACCGCGCAAGGCCTGGCCGGCGCCTGGTTCGACGGCCAGGCCCACCACCCCGGCGCGCTGGCTGTGCCGGTGGACGAGCACCAGCGCTGGCTGCGCGAAGCCGCCGCGCAACTGAGTGCCTACTTCGCCGGCAAGCTTCGCGAGTTCTCGCTGCCGCTGCACGCCGCCGGCACGCCCTGGCAGCAGGCGGTATGGGGTGAGCTGCGGGCCATTCCGGCCGGTGGCAGCACAGACTACGGCGCCATCGCCCGCGCTCTGGGCAAGCCGCTGGCAGCGCGCGCGGTGGGCGCGGCGGTGGGGCGCAACCCGCTGAGCGTGATCGTGCCCTGCCACCGCGTGCTGGGCCGCGACGGCGCGCTCACCGGCTATGCCGGCGGGCTGGATCGCAAGCGCTGGCTGCTGCAACTGGAGGGCGTGGCGATTCAAGCCGCTGCACAAGCCCGCCCATGACGCGCCGCGACATCGTCGACCTGCTGCTGCTGGGCGCCATCTGGGGCGCCAGTTTCCTGTTCATGCGCCTGGGCGCGGCCGAGTTCGGCCCGGTGGCGCTGGCCTTCGTGCGCGTGGCTGGCGCGGCGCTGCTGCTGGTGCCGCTGATGCTGCTCAAGCAGCAAGGCGGCGCCTGGCGCACGCACGGCCGCGCCATCGCCGGCATCGGCATCATCAACTCGGCCCTGCCCTTTCTGCTGTACGCGGTGGCGGCGCTGGCCCTGACGACGGCGCTGCTGTCGGTGTTCAACGCCACGGTGCCGATCTGGGGCGCGCTCATCGCCTGGCTGTGGCTGAAGGACCAGCTGAGTGCCTCACGCTGGCTGGGCCTGGCCATCGGCGTGGCCGGGGTCGTGGGGCTGGGCTGGGGCAAGGCCGACCTCACCGCCGGGCAGCACGGCGTGAGCGCGGCCATCGGCGTGGCGGCCTGCCTGGGCGCGACCGCCTTGTACGGGCTCGGCGCCAACGCGTCGCGGCGCTGGCTGCAAGGCGTGCCGCCGCTGGCCGTGGCCGCGGGCAGCCAGGCCGCCGCCACGCTGGCGCTGGTGGTGCCGGCCGTGCTGTGGTGGCCGGCGGTCAACCCCGGCGCCACGGCCTGGGCGGCGGCGATCGCCTTGTCGGTGCTGTGCACCGGGCTGGCCTACGTGCTGTTCTTCCGCTTGATCGCCCGCACCGGCGCGGCCACCGCCACGAGCGTGACCTTCCTGATCCCGGCCTTCGCCTTGCTATGGGGCTTTCTGGCGCTCGGCGAGGTGCCCACCGGCACCATGCTCGTGGGCTGCGCCGTCATCCTGCTCGGCACGGCGCTGGCGACCGGGCTGCTGCGCTGGCCGCTACGCTGAAGGCACGCGCCGCTGGGGCGGCGGCTTGGCCAGGGCATCGACCAGCTGCGCCAGGCTCGCCAGGTTGTGCACCGGGCGGAAGTCGTCGACGTGCGGCAGCATCGCGCGGATGCCGCGCGCCTTGGGCTGGAAGGCCTCGAAGCGCAGCAGCGGGTTCAGCCACACGAGGCGGCGGCAGCTCTTGTGCAGCCGCTCCATCTCGAAGGCCAGGTCGTCGGCGGCCTCGTGCTCCAGGCCGTCGCTGACCAGCAGCACGGTGGCGCGCGAGCCCAGCACGCGGCGCGCCCAGAGGCGGTTGAAGTCGTGCAGGCTGTGCGCGATGCGCGTGCCGCCGGACCAGTCCTTGACGTTGGCGGTGCACTGGGCCACGGCGACGTCGGGGTCGCGCTGGCGCAAGAGGGGTGTGAGGCGCGTCAGGCGGGTGCCGAAGACAAACGTCTCCACGCGCGGCCCGGCCTGGCCGAGCAGGTGCGCAAAGTGCAGCAGCATGCGCGAGTAGCGCGCCATCGAGCCCGAGATGTCGGCCAGCACCACGAGCGGCGGCACCACTTCGCGCACCGCGCTGTGGCGCAGCGGCAGGTAGTCGCCGCCCACGCGGCCGGCGGCGCGCAGCGTGGCGCGCACGTCCAGCCGCCCGGGGCGCGGGCTGGCCTCGCGGCGGCGCGTGGGCAGCGGCGCCATCGCCGGCTTCAGCCGCGTGAGCAGGCGCAGCGCCTCGCGGAATTCATCCGTGCTCATGGTTTCGAAGTCGGCCTTCTGCAGCCGCTCCTGCGCGCTCGACGTCAGCGTGGCTTCGAGCTCGATCTCCGCCGGTGGCGGTGCCTTGGCCGGCGCATCGCGCGTGCTGGGGAAGAGCGCGTCGCCGAGGCGGCGGTTTTCCTTCACCGGCGGCGGTGTGTTGGTGTTGACGCGCGGCAACAGCAGCGCGCGCATGCGGCCGGCGAGATCGGGGTCGCGCCAGTACAGCGTGAAGGCTTGGTCGAAGAGGGTCTGCTGCTCGTGGCGGCTGACGAAGCAGGCCGAGAGCACAGCGTGGAAGTCGGCCTTGCCTTCGAGGCCCGCCACAGGCAGCGCCTGCAGCGCGAGCTGCACGCGGTCGGTGCCCACGGGCAGGCCGGCGCTGCGCAGCACGCGCGCGAAGTGCATCACGTTCTCGGCCAGGCGGCCGGGGGTTTGGCCGCTGGGCAGCATCAGCGCTACGCCGCCGCGGTGCGCGCCTGCTCGATGAGCCGCGCCACCTCGTCGTGGCCGACACGCGCAATGTCATCCTGGTACTTCAGCAGCAGCCCCAGGGTGTTCTGCACCACCTCGGGATCGAGCACGATGGTGTCCAGCTCGCGCAGCGCGCGTGTCCACTCGATGGTCTCGGCCACGCCCGGCAGCTTGTACAGCTCGATCTCGCGCAGCCGCTGCACAAAGGCCACGATCTCGCGCGCCAGCCGCTCGGGCGCGCCGGGCACCTTGCGGCGCAGGATCTCCAGCTCGCGCGCGGCGTCGGGGAAGCCCACCCAGTGGTACAGGCAGCGCCGCTTCACCGCATCGTGGATCTCGCGCGTGCGGTTGCTCGTGAGCACCACGATGGGCGGCGTTACCGCCTTCACCGTGCCCATCTCGGGAATCGTGATCTGGAAGTCGGACAGCACCTCGAGCAAAAAAGCCTCGAAGGGCTCGTCGGCACGGTCGAGCTCGTCGATCAGCAGCACTGGCGGCACAGCACGCTCCGGGTCGATGGCATCGAGCAGCGCCCGCTTGACGAGGAAGGTGTCGGAGAACAGCCGCGAGGCCAGCGCGGCACGGTCTTCGGCCGTGGCATTGGCGCCCGATTCCGCCAGGCGGATCTCGAGCATCTGCCGCGCGTAGTTCCACTCGTAGGCCGCGCCGGCCAGGTCCAGCCCCTCGTAGCACTGCAGCCGGATCAGCGGCCGGCCGAGCGCCGCCGCCAGCGTGCGCGCAATCTCGGTCTTGCCGGTGCCGGGCTCGCCCTCCAGGAAGAGCGGCCGGCCCAGCTTGAGCGAGAGGAAGACGACCGTGGCCAACCGTCGGTCGGCCACGTAGTCGTGGGCCGCGAGCGCGGCCTCGACCTCGTCGATGGAGCGGGGCAGCGCTGTGATGTCTTTAACCAACGGCACGCGCAGCCAGCACCGGAACCAGCGCCGCGCGGTACTCGGCCGAGCCGTGCAGATCGGAGTTCATGCCCTCGGCACTGACGGTGGCACCGGCCAGCGCCGCGGCGCTGTAGTTGCCACTCAACTTGGCCTCAAGCCCCGTGGCGCGGAACACGCCCGAGCCGGCGCCCGTCACAGCCACGCGCACACCCTTCGGCCCCTTGCTCGTGAACACGCCCACGATCGAAAAGCGCGAGGCCGGCTGCTTGAACTTCTGCCAGCCCGCCTTCTCGGGGATCGGGAAGCTCACCGCAGTGATGATCTCGTCCTCGGCCAGCGCCGTGGTGTACAGGCCGACGAAGAAGTCGTCGGCGGCGATGTCGCGGCGGTCGGTATGCACGGTGGCGCCCAGGCCCAGCACGGCTGCGGGATAGCAGGCCGCAGGGTCGTTGTTGGCCAGGCTGCCGCCGATGGTGCCGCGGTTGCGCACCTGGCGGTCGCCGATGTGGTTGGCCAGGTCGGCCAGCGCCGGGATGGCCGCGCGCACCTCGGCGCTCGCGGCCACCGTGGCATGCGTGGTCATGGCGCCGATCTTGACGACGCCGCCGGCCACCGTGATGCCCTTGAGATCGGCGATGGCGCCCAGGCTGGCCAGCGCGTCAGGCGCTGCGAGGCCCAGACGCATCGACGGCAGCAGGCTCTGCCCGCCAGCCAGGATCTTGGCGCCCGAGGCCGCCGCGGCCTTGGCCTCGGCCACGTTCTTCGCATTGCTGAATTGGAAGCTCTGCATGGTGTGTTCTCCTTGTGTGCTGCGGGTGCGTTCAGAGCTTGCCGTGGGCGGCCTTCCACACCGTGTGCGGCGAGGCAGGCATCGGCACGTCCTTCACGCCGAGCGCGTTGCAGATGGCGTTGATCACCGCCGGCGGCGAGCCAATGGCACCGGCCTCGCCGCAGCCCTTCACGCCCAGCGGGTTGTGCGTGCAGGGCGTGCCCTTGGAGGTTTCGACCGTGAAGCTCGGCACGTCGTCGGCGCGCGGCATGGCGTAGTCCATGTAGCTGCCGCTGAGCAGCTGGCCGCTGTCGTTGTCGTACACGCCGTGCTCGAGCATGGCCTGGCCGATGCCTTGCGCAAGGCCACCGTGCACCTGGCCTTCCACGATCATCGGGTTGACGACGTTGCCGAAGTCGTCGACGGCCGTGAAGCGCTCGATCGTCGTCTTGCCGGTGGCGGGGTCGATCTCGACCTCGCAGATGTAGGTGCCGGCAGGGTAGGTGAAGTTGCTCGGGTCGTAGAACGCGTTTTCGTTCAGGCCCGGCTCGAGCTTGTCGTGCGGGAAGTTGTGCGGCACGTAGGCGGTGAGCGAGACGCTGGCAAACGGCACGTTCTTGTCGGTGCCGGCCACCTTGAACAGGCCGTCCTCGAAGACGATGTCGCTGTCGGACGCCTCCATCAGGTGGGCGGCGATCTTCTTGCCCTTGGCGATGATCTTGTCCAGCGCCTTGACGATGGCGGTGCCGCCCACGGCCAGCGAGCGGCTGCCGTAGGTGCCCATGCCGAAGAGGATCTTGCCGGTGTCGCCGTGCTCGATGGACACGTCTTCCATCGGGATGCCCAGGCGGTCGGCTACCACCTGCGCAAAGGTGGTCTCGTGGCCCTGGCCGTGGCTGTGGCTGCCGGTGAACACCGTCACTTTGCCGGTGGGGTGCACACGCACCTCGCCGGCTTCGAACAGGCCCGCGCGGGCACCCAAGGCGCCCGCCACGGAAGACGGGGCAATGCCGCAGGCCTCGATGTAGGCCGCGTAGCCCAGGCCGCGCTTCATGCCCTTGGCCGCCGACGCCGCCTTGCGCGCCGCGAAGCCGGCCACGTCGGCCAGCTCGATGGCGCGGGTCATCGTGGCGTTGTAGTCACCAATGTCGTAAGTCAGACCCACGGGCGTGGCGTACGGGAACGTGGTGATGAAGTTGCGGCGGCGGATCTCGGCCGGGTCGATGCCCATCTCGGTGGCCGCCGTCTCGACGATGCGCTCGAGCAGGTAGGTGGCCTCCGGCCGGCCGGCGCCGCGGTAGGCGTCCACCGGCGCGGTGTTGGTGAACACGGCCTGGATCTCGCACCAGATCTTCGGCGTCTTGTACTGGCCGGCCAGCAGCGTGGCGTGCAGGATGGTCGGGATGCAGCTCGCGAAGGTGGACAGGTACGCGCCCATGTTGGCCGTGGTGTCGACCTTCAGGCCCAGGAAGTGGCCGTCCTTGTCGAGCGCCAGCTGCGCGGTGGTGACGTGGTCGCGGCCGTGGGCGTCAGACAGGAAAGCCTCGCTGCGCTCGGCCACCCACTTGATGGGCCGGCGCAGCTGCTTGCTGGCCCACACCAGCGCGGTCTCTTCGCCGTACAGGTAGATCTTGCTGCCGAAGCCACCGCCCACGTCGGGCGCGATGACGCGCATCTTGTGCTCGGGAATGCCCAGCACGAAGGCGCACATCAGCAGCCGCTCGACATGCGGGTTCTGGTTGCTGACGTACAGCGTGTACTCGTCGGCGGCGCTGTTGTAGCTGGCGTTGGCGCAGCGCGGCTCCATCGCGTTCGGGATGAGCCGGTTGTTGCGGAAGCTCAGCGTCGTGACGTGTGCGGCGCCGGCCAGGGCGGCCGTGGTGCCGTCCTTGTCGCCGATGCCCCAGTGGTAGCAGAGGTTGCCCGGCGCCTCGTCGTGCACGTTTGATGCAATGGCGGTGGCCTTGGCGGTGTCGATGACGGGCGTGAGCACCTCGTACTCGACCTCGATCAGGTCGCGCGCGGCCTGCGCCTGCGCCAGCGTCTCGGCGACGATGAGGGCGACCCGGTCGCCGACGTAGCGCACCTTGCCGTCGGCCAGCACCGGGTGCTTGGGCTCCTTCATCGGCGTGCCGTCGAGGTTGTTGATCAGCCAGCCGCAAGGCAGGCCACCAACGCCCTTGAAGGGCTCGCCGTTGAAGATGGCCACGACGCCCGGCGCCTTGGCGGCGGCGCTGCTGTCGATGGACTTGATGCGCGCGTGTGCGTGCGGGCTGCGCAGGAAGACCCCGTGGGTCTGGCCGGGCAGCGTGATGTCGTCGGTGTACTGGCCCCGGCCGGTGAGGAAGCGGGTGTCCTCGCGGCGCTCGACCGACTGGCCGACAAATCCTTGGCGTGCGTTCATGGTGCGTTACTCCTGGTCGCTTGCGGTGTCGGGGGCGGCTTCAGGCCGTGGCCTTCATGTCAGCGGCGCCCTTGATGACGGCCTTGACGATGTTGTGATAGCCCGTGCAGCGGCAGATGTTGCCTTCGAGCGCCTCGCGCACCTGGGCTTCGTTGTGGCAGCCGTGGTGCGTGGCCAGGTCGACGGCGCTCATCACCATGCCCGGGGTGCAGTAGCCGCACTGCAGGCCGTGGCAGGTCTTGAAGGCGGCCTGCATCGGGTGCAGCGTGCCGTCGGCCGATTCGAGGCCTTCGATCGTGGTGATGCTGGCGCCGGCCACCTGGTGGGCCAGGACGTTGCAGCTCTTGGCGGCGCGGCCGTCGATGTGCACGGTGCAGGCACCGCACTGCGCGGTGTCGCAGCCGACGTGCGTGCCCGTGAGGCGCAGGTGCTCGCGGATGAACTCGACCAGCGAGGTCTCGGGCGGCACCTCGCGGGTGACGGACTTGCCGTTGACGGTCAGGGTGAGCGGCGTGCTCATGGGCGTCTCCTTTGTGGGTTCGAACGACGTGACGGCTGCGGCGCCTCTGGTGGGCGGCACTCGGCCATCGAACCGGTGGATGCTGGGCAAGCCGCGCGGCGGCGTCACGCTGGCAGATACCCTAGGTGCGGCGTCACGGTGTCGCCACACATGGCCACTGTTCCGAAACGGCACATCCCGAGCGCACGAGCCCTCGGGACAACCCGGCCCACCGCCCACAGTCGCCCCGCCCAAGCGCCGACGCCGTGCGTTCCCTCGAAAGGGCACGCACGGCGTCAGGGCGGAGAAGCCGCGGAAAAGCGGCAGAAAAGCGGGTGGCGTCAGCGGAAACGCGACTGCTGGACCACGCGCAAGTCGCCGGGCAGCGAGGCGAGGTAGTCGGCAATCTGCTTGAGCTCGGCGCGGGTGTATTGCTTCACCTGCCCGGCCATGATGGCGTTGGACCGGCCCACGTTCGGGTTGCGCTCGATGCCGTACGCCCGCAGCGCCACGAGCAGGTAGTCGGCGTGCTGGCCGGCAATCTTGGGGTAGGCGCCGTCGATGGGCTTGTTGAAGTTGGCGCCGTGGCAGGAGGCGCAGGCGCCCTTGGTCAGCAGCGCCTGCACGGCGGCGCTGGGCTGGCTCGCCGGGGTCTCGGCCACCGGCTTGATCATCGAGGCGCCGTGCTGCTCATAGTAGGCGCCGAGATCGGCCATTTCCTGCTCGGTCAGCATGCCGGCGATGGCGCGCATCGTGGGGTGCTTGCGATCGCCCTTGGCATAGGCCTGCAGCGACGAGACGATGTATTTGGCGTTCTGGCCCGAGATCATCGGCACGCGGTGGACCTCGGGGAAGCTGGACTGGTAACCGGCGATGCCATGGCAGCCGATGCACTGTGCCGCGCGCTGCTCGCCGCGTTTGATGTCTTGTGCCAGCGAAGGGGTGGCGACAGCGGCCAGGGCCAGCAGAAGGGAAGCGGCAAGCTTGAACATCACGGGCGTCGGGGGTTGGTTGCTACGCGGTCGAATGGTCTGCGCGGCCCACAAGCGCGGGCGAGACAGCCGTCGATTATAGGCCGCCGCCTATACTGGGAAGATGAGATTCCAAGGCTCCGAGCGCTACGTCGCCACCCCCGACCTGATGCTGGCCGTGAACGCGGCCCTGACGCTGAAACGGCCGCTGCTGATCAAGGGCGAGCCCGGCACCGGCAAGACCATGCTGGCCGAGGA
>JAIYDH010000101.1 GCA_027487585.1 Rubrivivax sp. | reverse complement strand
GGCATGCCCAGCACCGAGGCCAGGCTCCAGCCGAGGAAGATGTAGCTCATGTGGCGGCCGCGTTCGCCCTCGGGCGCCATCACGTTGATGGCCGCGGCAGCCTGTGGCGTGAAGACCGCCGCCGCCAGCACCGCCAGCGCGCGCAGCGGCAGCAGCGCGGCGTAGCCCGGCACCAGTGCGCAGATCAGGTGGCCGATGGCGTACCAGGCCAGCGCGCCGGTGAGCAGCACCCGGCGGTCCATGCCGCCCAGCAGCAGGGCCAGCAGCGGTGCGCCGCAGCCCATGGCCACCGCGCCGATGGTGATCAGCTGGCCAGCGACGGCCACCGAGACCTGCAGCGACTCGACGAGGTTGTTCAGCGAGCCGGGCACCACCATCACGCCGCAGCCGATGGCGAAGTTGCCGGCCAGCAGCGCCAGCCGGGCCGAGGCCAGGCTCATCGGCGGCGCGCCGCTTTTGCCGGGCCGATCATCGAAGCACCTTCAGGGCTTCAGGATTGACCAGATTCGTCGGCGTGTTGTGGATGAAGTTGACGACGTTGTCGAAGGCAGCGCCGAAGTACAGCTCGTAGCTGTCCTGTTCGACATAACCGATGTGCGGTGTGCAGATGGCGTTTTCCAGGCGCAGCAGCGGCTGGCCCTGGAGGATGGGTTCGGTCTCGAACACGTCGACCGCGGCCATGCCAGGGCGGCCGCGGTTGAGTGCCGCGACAAGTGCGTGCTCTTCCACCAGTTCGGCGCGCGAGGTGTTCACGAACAGCGCCGTGGGCTTCATGCGCGAGAGGGCGTCGAGCCTGACGATGCCGCGTGTGGCGGCGCTCAGCCTCAGGTGCAGGCTGAGCACATCGCACTGCTCGAAGAAGGCTTCGCAGTTGTCGGCGCTGGTGTGCCCGTCGGCACGGGCGCGCTCGCGCGAGAGCTCGCTGCCCCAGACGACGACCTCCATGCCGAAGGCGCGGCCATAGCCGGCCACGAGGCGCCCGATCTTGCCGTAGCCCCAGATGCCCAGCGTCTTGCCCTTGAGCAGCATGCCGACGCCGAAGTTGGGCGGCATCGAGGCCGCCTTAAGCCCGCTTTGCTGCCAGGCGCCGTGCTTGAGGTTGCCGATGTATTGCGGCAGCCGCCGCATCGCCGCCATGACGAGCGCCCAGGTCAACTCGGCCGGTGCCACCGGCGAGCCGGTGCCCTCGGCCACCGCGATGCCCAGCCGGGTGGCGGCCTCGACGTCGATATGGCCGCCGATGCGCCCGGTCTGCGAGATCAGCTTCAGCTTCGGCAGCTTTTCCAGCAGCGCGCGCGGGAACTGCGTGCGTTCGCGAATGAGCACCAGCACGTCGGCATCTCGCAGCCGCACGCTGAGTTGCCCGATGCCCTTGACGGTGTTGGTGAAGACCTTGGCGTTGTACGGCTCCAGCATCTGCGCGCACTTGAGCTTGCGCACGGCGTCCTGATAGTCGTCGAGGATGATGATGTTCATGGGCTGCGGGTGATTGTGCCGCGTGGCAGCGGGCAACCCGTGGCGCTCCTACACTGCCGCGCGTTCCCGAACACCCCTGAGGAGACCCTGATGAGCCTGACGATGCACGCCGCCACCGCACCCGTTTTCACCCGCATGCTGAACAACCTGCTGGCCTGGCTCGACAAGGCCCAGGCCCACGCCGAGGCGCGCAAGTTCGACGCCAACAACTACCTCGGCCTGCGCCTGGCGCCCGACATGCTGCCGCTGACTCGGCAGATCCAGATCGCCTGCGACGGCGTCAAGGGCTGCATGGCGCGACTGGCCGGCGTGGAGGTGCCGAAGTGGGACGACACCGAGGCGACGCTGGATGAACTGCGCGCCCGCGTGCGCCGCACGCTGGACTACGTGGCCACGTTCGCGCCGGCGCAGATCGACGGCAGCGAGACGCGCGAGATCGTCGTGCCCACGCGCACGTCGGAGATGCGGTTCACCGGAGAAGACTACCTTCGGCATTTCGTGCTGCCGAACTTCTACTTCCACGCCACGACCACCTACGCGCTGCTGCGCCAGGCGGGTGTGGAGATCGGCAAGCGCGACTTCCTCGGCTGAGCGAGCCGCGCGGCTGACGGCATGGCTGCAGAAGCTAGCGCGGCGCGGCAGCCCGTCCCGCACCCGCCTGTCGCTGGCCAGCGGCTTTGGGCGGTGGCTTCACTGCATTGCGGGTGGCCGCCGCGCGGGCCGGAGGGCTGGCGCGCGGTGCACGCGCTTTGCGGGGCGGCGGGGCACTGACCATCACCACCACCGTCTGCCCGGCCTCGAAGCGGGCCTTGGGACCGACGCCGTTCCAGCGGGCCACCTGCACCGCACTGACACCGTGCCGTCGTGCCACTGAAGCCACGCTCTCGCCCTGGTGGCCTATGCGCACCGACAGGCGCCGCTGGCCCCGGCCTTCGGGCGCGAAGGTCAGCTGGGCGTGATCGGCCACGTGGGCGCCGACGTCGTTTTCGTGCGAGGCCGGGCGCGGCACCAGCAGCGTCGAGCCAGCCTTGACCAGCATGCGCGGCGGGATGCGGTTGACCTCACGCAGCTCGGCCTCGGGCAGGCCCACCGCCTTGGCCACCTCCGACGGCGGCATCGTGCGTGGTGCCACCCAGGCCGTCCAGCTGGCCAGCGGGCCGCGCGCGTTGCGCAGCCGCTCGGCAAAGACGTCTGCCCGCTCCCAGGGCAGCAGCACCTCGGGTGTGCCGGCGGCCAGGATCACGGGCTTGTCGAGCTGCGGGTTGAGCGCCAGGAAGTCGTCGAGCGGCACGTCGGCCATCTCGGCCGCCAGGCCGACGTCGATGTCGCGCTCGATGCGCACGCGGGCGAAGAACGGGTGGTTCTCCAGCGGCGGCAGCACGAGGCCGAAGCGGGCAGCGTCG
>JAIYDH010000028.1 GCA_027487585.1 Rubrivivax sp. | reverse complement strand
GTCGGTCAGCGCGGCGCCAAAGGCCTCGGCGGACTGGGGCAGCGCGGCGGTGTCGGCCGCGGGCGTGGGGGCTGCGGGCCCGGCGGTCTTCTTGCTCTTCAAGGGCGTGTCTCCGGCGGCCGCGATCGGGGAGCGGCGCCTCGGGTTTGTACGGGGAGGGGCTGACGATGGCATGACAGAATTCTCGTCACTTCAACAGCCGGGCGGGCAGCGGCATGTACTTAGTGGTGATCGGCTGGCTCTACGTGGTGCTGATGATGGCCGTTGCCGAGGCCCTGTCGACCCAGGGCAGCGTGCTCGGCGCCGTGATCACCTTTCTGTTCTACGGGCTGCTGCCGGTGGTGTTGATCATCTACATCGGTGGCACGCCGCACCGGCGGCGGGCCCGGCAGGCCGCCGAGGCGGCAGCAGCCTCAGCGGCCGCCGCCGCCTCGCCGCCACACGGCAGCGGCCATGCGGCCGGTGACACCGTCGCGGCGGAACGAAAAGAAGCTTGAAGCCTCGCTGACGGTGCAGCCCCCCTGCACCGCCACCGCCGACACGCCCGCCGCCTGCAGGCGTTCGCGGGCCAGCCGGGGCAGATCGGCGCGCCAGCGCGGGCTGCCATCGGGCCGCGGCGCCCAAGCAAACGCGGGCTGATCGCCCGGCAGGGCCTGGCGCCCGAAGCCCTGCAGCACATCGGCGCCCACCTCGAAGGCCGCGGGCCCGATGCAAGGGCCCAGCCAGGCCATCAGATCGCCGGGCGCGACACCCGCGCCGCGCTGCATCGCCGCCACAGTGGCCTCCAGCACGCCGGCGGCCAGCCCGCGCCAGCCGGCATGCACCGCGGCGACGGCGCGGCCGTCTCGCGCGGCCAGCAGCACCGGCAGGCAATCGGCCACCTGCACGGTGCAGGCGATGCCGGGCTCGGTGGTCCAGGCCGCGTCGGCAGGCGCTGCGGGGTGTTCGGGCGTGCCGGCGTCCAGGCGCAGCACCGCCACGCCGTGCACCTGGCGCAGCCACACCGGGCGGGCGCCCAGGGCCGCTGCGAAACGGCGGCGGTTGGTGGCCACGGCGTCGGCATCGTCGCCCACGGCCACACCCAGGTTCAGCGACTGCCAGGGCGCCGCGCTCACGCCGCCGGCGCGGGTGCTCATGGCCGCGCCCACGCCGGGCGGCGGCTCGCCCGGCCAGGCGGGCGTCATCAAGGGTGCCGCAGCTTCACTCGGCGTCAGGGCACTTCTCCGGGCGGGTGTTCTCGAAGGCCGGCAAGGCCATGCAGGCGTCGAACACGCGCATCACGTTCGGCACGTGGTCGAGCCGGCAGTCGAAGCGCTTGGCATTGAAGATCTGCGGCACGAGGCAGCAGTCGGCCAGGGTCGGCGTGTCGCCGTGGCAGAAGGTCGACGGTCGCTGTGCCAGGCCTTCCACCAGGCGGCGCTCCACCACCTCGAGCCCGGTCTCGACCCAATGGCGGTACCAGCGGTTCTTGTCGTCTTCCGAGACCTTCAGGTCGCGCACCAGGTAGCGCAGCACGCGCAGGTTGTTCAGCGGGTGAATCTCACAGGCGATGTCCATCGCCAGCGCGCGCACGCGGGCGCGCTCGGCCGGCGTGCCGGGCAGCAGCGGCGGTGTCGGGTGGGTCTCGTCGAGGTACTCGATGATGGCCAGCGACTGCGTCAGCGCTTCGTCGCCGTCGTGCAGCAGCGGCACCAGGCGCGCCGCCGACACGGCGGCGTACGTCTCGCCGAGCTGCTCGTTCTTCGCCAGGTGCACCGGGCGGTAGACGTAGTCGAGCCCCTTGAGCGCCAGCGCGATGCGCACCCGGTACGAGGCCGACGAGCGGAAGTAGCTGAAGAGTTCCATCGCCGGGCCCATCTGCTCAGCGCACCGTCACGCGCAGCAGCGGCAGGCCGGCGACACGGCCTTCCATCACGTCGCCCCGCACGACGGCCGCTACGCCAGCGGGCGTGCCGGTGTAGATGAGGTCGCCGGGCTGCAGTTCCCAAGCCGCGCTGAGGTGCTCGATGATCTCGGCGATGTTCCAGATCAGCTCCTTCACATCGCTGCTCTGGCGCGGCTGGCCGTTGACGTGCAGCGTGATCGCGCCGCTGTTCAGCGGGCCGGTCTTGGAGGCCGGCACGATGGGGCCGATGGGCGCGCTCTGGTCGAAGGCCTTGCCGATCTCCCAGGGGCGCCCCTGCTTCTTCATGTCGCTCTGCAGGTCGCGGCGCGTCATGTCCAGGCCCACGGCGTAGCCGTACACGTGGGCCTGCGCGTCAGCAGCCTTGATGCTGCGGCCGCCGGTGCCGATGGCCGCCACGAGCTCGATCTCGTGGTGGAAGTTGGTGGTCAGCGTGGGGTAGTCGATGGCGCCGGTCTCGCCTTCGGGCACGACGACGATGTTGTCGGCCGGCTTCAGAAAGAAGAACGGCGGCTCGCGGCCGGTGAAGCCCATCTCCTGCGCGTGCTCGGCGTAGTTGCGGCCGACGCAGTAGACGCGGCGAACAGGGAACTCGCGCCCACCCAGAACGGGCACGAGAACGGCTGCGGGTGCGGGGATCACAAGGCTCATGGTGCGGCGGGGCAAGTACAGGGTGGGCGGCGATGATGCCACTGCCGGCCGCTACACTCAGCCGCATGCTTCTCACGGCGCGCCGGATCCAGCATTGCCGGGTGTGCGGCAGCCCCGCCGAGTACCGCGTGCCGGCCGACGACAACCGCGAGCGCGCCACCTGCACACGCTGCGGCGAGATCCACTACGAGAACCCGCTCAACGTGGTCGGCACGGTGCCCGTGTTCGGCGAGCGCGTGCTGCTGTGCCGCCGCGCCATCGAGCCCCGCCATGGCTTCTGGACGCTGCCCGCCGGCTTCATGGAACTCGGCGAGACGGTGGCCGAAGGCGCCCTGCGCGAAACCGACGAGGAGGCCGGCGCGCAGATCGAACTCGAAGGCCTGTTCACCATGCTCAACGTGGTGCGCGTGGGGCAGGTCCACCTGTTCTACCGCGCACGCATGCTCAGCGAGCACCTGGCACCAGGCCCTGAAACACTGGAAGCGCGCCTCTTCCGCGAAGACGAGGTGCCCTGGGACGAGCTCGCGTTCCGCACCGTGCGGCGCACGCTGGAGCTGTTCTTCGAAGACCGCCGCCAGGGCCGCTTCGGCATCCACGTGGCCGACATCGGCTGAAAACGAAGAAGCCCGCTCGAGGCGGGCTTCTGTCAGGCCAGGTGCGGCTGGATCAGGCTGGCTGTGCGGCGCGCAGCTTCATCGAGAAGTCCTGCAGCGCAGCGATGCCGCTTTCCTCGGCCTTGCGGCACCAGGTCTGCAGATCGACCACCAGCTGCTCGGCGCTGACGCCGGTGCGCGTCCACAGGGCGCGCAACTCTTCGCGCATGGCCACCAGCTTGGCGAGCTGCGGGCTTTCGCCGAGGGCGGCCTTCAGGATGGGCTTCACGCCTTGCGGGATCTTGTCGTCGTCGCGGTGCAGCCAGGCCTGCGCCAGCCGCATTTCCTTCAGGCGCGCAGCCGCAGCTGGGCCCTGCGCCTTGAGACGTTCGACCTCGGCTTCGGCGGTCCGCTTCATCTCGGCCGCGTAACGCGCCATCACTTCGTAACGGTTGGCGATGACGGCTTCGAGCGTCTTGTTGTCGGCCACCGGGCGCACGCCGCCCAGCGCCAGCTTCGGCGGCACCTTCTTCACCTTGGCCAGACCCACCATCTCCATCGCGCGGATGTAGGCCCAGCCGATGTCGAACTCGTACGGCTTGACCGAGAACTTGGCCGAGGTCGGGTAGGTGTGGTGGTTGTTGTGCAGCTCTTCGCCACCGATCAGGATGCCCCAGGGCGACACATTGGTCGACGCGTCGGGCGCCTCGAAATTGCGATAGCCCCAGAAGTGGCCGATGCCGTTGATGACACCCGTGGCCCACCAGGGGATCCACACCATCTGCACCGCCCAGACCAGCGCGCCGATGGCGCCGAACAGGCTGAGGTTCAGGATGAGCATCAGGCCTACGCCCTGCCAGCTGTAGCGGGTGTAGAGGTTGCGCTCGATCCAGTCGTCCGGCGTGTTGTGGCCGTACTTGACCAGTGTTTCCTTGTTCAGGGCTTCAACGCGGTACAGCTCCACGCCAGTGAGCAGCAGCGCCTTCAAGCCCTTGACCTGCGGGCTGTGCGGGTCGTCGACCGTCTCGCACTTGGCGTGGTGCTTGCGGTGCACGGCCACGAATTCCTTCGTGACCATGCCGGTGCCGATCCAGAGCCAGAAGCGGAAGAAGTGCGACACGATCGGGTGCAGATCGAGCGCCCGATGCGCCTGCGCGCGGTGCAGGAAGATCGTCACGCCCGAGATCGTGATGTGGGTGGTGATCAGCGTGTAGATCACGACCTGCCACCAGGTGGCCTCCAGGAGCCCGTGCGCGAGCCATTGCACGAGGGCGTCGTGGGCCAACCAAAGCGAATCCATGTAGAGCGTCTTTCAAGACTGCCGGACTATCGGCGGAGCCCATTGTAGGCCCCACCTCGGTGCGGGCAAAGGGATGAAGCAACCGTCAAACACCCGGCAAGCAGCGGGTTTGACCTGAGTCAACCCAACAACTTGCGCACAGATGAGGGCAGATAGTGCACTTTTCAACGCCGCTGCCAAACCGCCGCGAAAAAGCCGTCGGTGTGATGGCGGTGCGGCCAAAGCCTCAGGAACGGGCCTGCGACCAGCGACTCGGCCTCCGAGACGTGGGCGGCCTGGAGCAGCTCGGCCACCTGCAAGGGCTCGAAACGGTCCTTTTCCGTCACCGTGAAGTCCTCGGCCACGGCCTCGTTCTCGGCCGCGAGCAGGCTGCAGGTGGCATACACCAGCCTACCACCCGGCTTGAGCAGCCGCGCCGCCGAGGCCAGGATGGCCTTCTGCTTGGCCTGCAGCTCGGCCAGGGCCTGCGGGCTCTGGCGCCACTTCAGGTCGGGGTTGCGGCGCAGCGTGCCCAGGCCCGAGCAGGGCGCGTCGACCAGCACGCGGTCGATCTTGCCGGCCAGCCGCTTGACGCGGTCGTCGCGCTCGTGGGCGATCTGCGCCGGGTGCACGTTCGACAGCCCGCTGCGCGCCAGCCGCGGTTTCAGGTTTTCGAGCCGGTGGCCCGACACGTCGAAGGCGTACAGCCGCCCGGTGTTGCGCATCGAGGCGCCCAGCGCCAGCGTCTTGCCGCCAGCGCCGGCGCAGAAGTCGACGACCATCTCGCCGCGCTTGGCGTCGGTCAGCAGGGCCAGCAGCTGGCTGCCTTCGTCCTGCACCTCGACATGGCCCTGGGTGAACAAGGCCAGCTTGCTGAGCGCCGGCTTGCCGTCGATGCGCAGACCCCAGGGCGAGTGCGGCGTGGGCCGCGCCTCGATGCCGGCCTCGGCGAGTGCGCGCTGCACGTCCTCGCGCTTGGCCTTGAGGCTGTTCACGCGCAGATCCAGCGGCGCGGCGCGAGCGAGCTCCTCGACCAGCGGCCAGAACTGATCGCCGAGAGATTCTTTCAGCGGGTTGGCCAGCCAGTCGGGCAGGTTGTGGCGCAGCTTCTCGGGCAAGGAGGCGCGGTCGATGGCCGAGACCTCGTCGAGCCAGGCCACCTCGGGCGGCGTGAGCGCACCGCGCAGGAAGCCGGCGTTGCCTTGCCACGCCAGTATGGCCAGCCGGCGCTCCAGCGGGCCGCTGCCGCTTTGCGCCAGGTGCTGGAACAAGAGGCGCTGGCGCAGCAACGCGTACAGCGTCTCGGCCAGCGTGTGCCGCTCGCGCGCGCCGAGCTTGGCGTGCTTGCGGAAGAACATCGAGACCAGGCCGTCGGCCGGTGAATCGAACTTCAGCACCGAGCGCAGCAGCTCGGTGGCGAGTTCCAACAGGGAATGAGGGTGCATCGGCCCGATTATCCCGGCCGACAATGCGGCGCATGGACAACAACCTGCCCGCCCTGCCCCCGGCCCCGCCCGGCCGCTACCGCCACTACAAGGGCGGCGAGTACCGCCTGCTCGGCGTGGTGCGCCATTCCGAGACCCTGGAGCCGCTGGTGCTGTACCGGCCGCTGTACGCCGCAGCAGATGGCGGCGACCGTGGCGACTGGGTACGGCCGCACGCGATGTTCTTCGAGACCGTGACGATCGACGGCATCACCCGGCAGCGCTTCGAGCGCATCGGCGACTGAGAGCCGATCAGAACGCGAGGTCGAGGCCGAGACGCCAGGTCGCGTCGGTGTGCCAGGCCTCGCGCGCCAGGTAGCTCACCGGCTGCCCGGCCTCGGTCACCCGCACCGACTTGCGCTCGACCGCGTCGCTCGCCGCCGCCTGTGCCACCGACAGCCGCGCACTCAGCCCGCGCCGGGGCTGCCAGCCCAGGCCGGCCGTGAGGTGGTGGCGCGCAGCCTGCTCCGAGCGCCGGCCGCTGGGCTGATCGGCCCGCGCCGGGCCGCGGGCGTCCAGGCCCAGCTGCGCGTTCCAGGCGGGCGCGAGGGCCTGTGTCAGGTCCAGCTTCAGGTGCCAGGCGGCCTGGCCGGCCAGGGCCGGGCGCTCGGCCACGACGTCGTCGAGCCGCGATCGCGCCAGCGCCAGGCTCGCCTGCCAGCGCAAGGGCGACGCCGGCCACAGGGCGGTGGCGAGCTGGCCGCGCCACTCGACCTCGAGCCCCGCGCTCCAGGCACGCCCGGCGTTGAAGCGCTGCAGCAGCCAGGGCGCGGTCAGCACGGCGGGCTGCTCGATCAGGCGGTCGAGGATGACGTCATCGATGCGCCGCAACGACGCCGACAGCACGAGATCCGCCGCCCAGGTCTTGGGGGCACCCTGCCAGCTTGTGTCCACGCTCCAGGCGCGCTCGGGCCGCAGATCGGGGTTGCCGGCCTGCGCGGGCGAGGTGGGCGACACCTCGATGGGCACGTAGCGGCGCGGCGTCACGTCGCGCGGGGTCGGCAGCCGGAAGCCGCGCGACAGCCCGAGCTTGAAGGTGCCCAGCCCCGGCCGCGGCTGGGTGGAGACACGCAACACCGGCCCCACCAGCTCGTGTGTCTGGCGCACGCGGTCGAACACGTTGCCCTCGCTCAGGGTGAGCAGCCGCTCCAGGCGCAGGCCCATCTGCAGGGAGGAGTCGGTGCTTAGCGACCAGTCGTCCTGCAGGTACAGCGCCTGGCGCTGCACGCGGGCGTCGAAGCGCTCGTCGAAGTTCTCGGGCGGCAGGCCGCCCGGCAGGCTGGGCTCGGTCTGCACGCGGTCTTCATGGCGCCGTGCCGCCTCCCACTCGGCACCGACATCGAGCCGGTGCGCCGCACCCAGGGGGCGCTGGTGGTTGAGGTTGAGCACGGCCGACTGGTCCAGCGCCCGCCCGTCGACCGTGGTGTCCTGCACCAGCCGTGCCGCGCTGTCGCGCCCCTGCGCGCGCGCCTGCTGGTCGCGGCTCGCGTGGGTGACGCTGAGGCGCAATTCGCTGCGCGCGCCCTCGGCGCTGCGGTGCTGCGCCTGCACCCGGCCGCGCCAGAACAGGCGCTGGTAGTTCAGCGCCATCTCGCTGCGCTGCTGCGCCGGCGGCGGCCCGAACTCAGGCTGGCGCTCGTCTGCCACGCCCCCGCGTGAATCGGCCAGGCGCAGCGTGTGGTCGGTGCTCAGCTGCCACTGCCCGCCGCCGGGCAACGGGTGCTTCCAGGCCAGCCGCGGGTTCAGGCTCAGGGCCTGGGTACGGTCGTATTCGAGCTTGTGGGTACGGCTGCGGGCCGTGGGCGTGGCGGCGGCGCCCTGCTGCCGTTCCTGCTCGAACGTGGCGCGCCAGACCTGGTCTTCGAGGCTGGCCACCAGG
The DNA here is from genome assembly GCA_027487585.1 of Rubrivivax sp. Taxonomy (GTDB): domain Bacteria; phylum Pseudomonadota; class Gammaproteobacteria; order Burkholderiales; family Burkholderiaceae_C; genus Rubrivivax. The sequence continues at coordinate 1,596 of JAIYDH010000028.1, read as the reverse complement.
CCCAGGCCCCAGGTTGCTGCGCCTTCGGTGCCGGCCAGGTTGAGCGTGGCGCTGGCCTGCGGACGGCCGCTGCGGCTGGCGCCCTGCAGCTTGAGCTCGCGCGTGGCCTGCACGCTGGGCCGGCGCGTGACGAGATTGATGGTGCCGGCAATCGCCTGCGATGTCTGCACGCTGGAGCCGCGAGTGATCTCGACGCGGTCGATGGAGTCCAGTGCGATGGAGTCGAGCGACGTGCCCCGCGGCAGGGGCTCGCCGTTGAGCAGCACCACGGTCTGGCCGCTGCCCATGCCGCCGAGCTGGAGCTCGGTGCCGAGACCGCGCCCGTCCACCGTGATGCCGGGCACGCGCGCCAGGGCGTCGACGAGGCGGGCGTCGCCGTGCCGCAGCAGGTCGCCCCGCGCCACCACCTGCCGGCCGGCGGTGTCGGCGCGCCGCTGGGCGGCGGCGTCGGAGCGGATCTCCACGCGCGAACCCGGCTGCGGTGTGGGCGCGGCCTCCTGGGCCGACGCCAACGTGGGCGCCAGCGCGAGGACTGCGCCACAGACCGGGCTGAAGCCGCGTGCAAACGGGTGGGATCGGAAGTGCATGGTGTGGAGTGGCAGGCCGCGTCAATCTTGATCAACACCGTCAACGCAGGGCGATCCGCGGGCGACATGATTCATCCGACGCTCGACTTCGGCATGGTGGCCCTGCACCAGGCGCTGGAGAAGCGCCAGCACTGGCGCCGAACGGGGGTGCAGCACGCTACGTCGGGCCCTCGTCGCCGGCGGCGCCGGGCACGGTGCCCCGTTCCAGCAGCAGCTGAGACGCGCCCTGTGCCTGCTCCACGCGCCCGCCCACCAGGCGCAGCCGCCCTTCGACGTACCAGCGCACGCTGCGCGGATAGATCAGGTGCTCGGTGGCCAGCACGCGCGCGGCCAGCGTGTGCTCGTCGTCATCGGCGCGCACTGGCACCACGCTCTGCATGACGATGGGCCCGTGGTCGAGCTCGGGCGTCACGAAGTGCACGGTGGCGCCCGCGGCCTTGCAGCCGGCCTCGAGCGCGCGCCGGTGCGTGTGCAGCCCCGGAAACGCCGGCAGCAGCGAGGGGTGGATGTTCAGCAACCGGCCCTCGAAACGCCGCACGAAGGCCGCGCCGAGGATGCGCATAAAGCCGGCCAGCACCACGACATCGGGCGCGAAGCCGTCGAGCACATCGGCCAGCGTGGCATCGAAGGCCTCGCGGTGGGGGTGAGCTTTGTGGTCCACCACCGCGGTGGCAATGCCGTGTTCAGCGGCGAAGTCCAACCCGCCGGCATCGGGCCGGTTGGCGACCACGGCCACCACCTGCGCCGGCCAGCGCTCGGCGGCGCAGGCGCGCACGATGGCCTCCATGTTGGAGCCGCGGCCGGAGATCAGGATGGCGATGCGCTGCGTCATGGGGTGGGCATTGTCGGCGCCGAATCGTCGGGCGGCGCTCCCCGCCTGACACAATCCTCGCCGCCTGAAGCTACCGACTGCCTGCCATGCGATCCCGCGTTCTCTCCGGCATGCGCCCCACCGGCGCCTTGCACCTGGGCCACTACCACGGCGCACTGAAGAACTGGGTGCGCCTGC
>JAIYDH010000374.1 GCA_027487585.1 Rubrivivax sp. | reverse complement strand
TCCAGCAAGGCGTTGCGCTCGGCGACCCGGCTGCCCAGCTCGGCCAGCTCGATGCGGCCGATGGTCTGGCCGGCCGCCACGCGGCTGCCTTCGGCCACGTTCAGCGCCAGCAGCGTGCCCCCGGCCTTGGCGCGCACGATGGCCGTCTGCGGCGCCACCAGCGGGCCCGAAAACTCGAGCATCGCCGGCATGCGCGCGGTCAGCGGCTGCACCACCTCGCGCGGGGCGAACTCCAGTGCCACCTCGGGCTTCTTTCCGTCCTTGCCGTCCTTGCCCGGCCCGGCCGCCTGCGCCGCGTCACCGCCCTGCCCGGGCAGCTTGACGACACCGCCCATCACCACCACCGCGCCGACACCGGCCAGCACCAGCACGGCCACGCCGGCCATCCACTTCTTCTGCATCGCGTTCCCCTCGGCTGCGTGCTGGCGCGAGCGCCCTGAGCAAGGGTCGGCTGGCCAGCGTTGGTGCGCAGTGTCGGCTTTGCCCCCGCGGAACGCGAGACCGGGTGCGATGAAGCGCCGAAAGCAGGCGACGAAGTGCGTCGCCCCCGGACGGCCCGAGGGCTGCCGCGGCCGCGAAGCCGGGTTGGAGGGTCTTGGAGTCTGCGCGGCAGAGATCGGCACCCGCGCCGATCTCTGCCGGGCAGACTCCAGGCTAGGTCAGCGCCACGCCCCGACGCGGCAAGCCCATCAGCGCGGCGGGCCCCAGCAGCGCCGAGGCGGCCTCGCCCTCGCCACGCTCGCAGCCCAGATCGCGCAGCAGGGCCAGCTGTGCCGGCGTCTGCAGGCCCTTGCCCAGCGTCGCGATACCCAACTGCGCGGCCAGCCGGACGGTCGATTCCAGCAGCACGCGGTGGTGCTCCTGTGCGTGCGCCTGGGGCACGAGGCCACGGTCGACTTTCAGCAGCGCCAGCGGCAGGCGCGCCAATGCCGACAAGGACGTGTGGCCGGTGCCGAAGTCGTCGAGCGCCAGCACCAGGCCCGAGCGTGCCAGCCCCTGCAGGCGCGCCAACAGGTTGCTGTCTTGCAGGCCCAGCGTCGGCGGCAACTCGAGCTGCACGTCGGCGCAGGCCAGCCCGTTGTCCTGCAGCAGCTCGGCAAAGGTGTCGGCCCAGTCGGCGCGACGCAGCAGCGCGGCCACCGCCGGCAAGGCCAGGCGGCAGCTGGAGCGGCTGGCATCGGCGGCGCGCCAGGGCACGAAGTGGGCCGCAGCCAGCGCCAGCGTGCGCTGCAGCAGCGCTTCGGCCCGCGGGTCGTCGTCGCCAGCGTCAAGCGGGCGCGTCGCGGCGTCGCTCCCGGCCAGCCGCGCGCCGAGCGCACGCATCACGGGCCGGCTCAGATCGACCTGAGGCTCGAACACCACCTGCAAGACATCGCTGCGCAGCGCCTGCTGCAGCCGATCGACGCGCGGCCGGGAGGCGTCCTTGCCGGCGAGTGCCCAGTCACCGGGCGACGCATCGGCCAGCGCGTTCTCGGCCTGTTGCAACAAAGTTCCGGCCGACCGCGGCGTCCGCCCGGGGGCACAGAACACCACGCCCAGCCGCGGCACCGGCTTCAGTGGCTGCAGGCCGTCGAGGAAGGGCCTGGCCAGATCGGCCCGCACGCGCCGCACCACGGTCTCGAGGTCGGCCTCGCTGCCGAGGCCGTCGAGCACCATCAGGAACGTGAGGCCGTCGACAGGAGGTGCCGCCGCCAAGGCGACCAGCGCATCGCCCGGGCGCAGCGCCAACTGCAGCCGGCGTTTGACTTGCCGGCCGAGATCGGCACCGTACAAGCGTGGCAGCTCCGCCGCAGCGCAGGGCAGCGCCAGTTCCAGGCGTATCAGCGCGAAGCCGAACCCGGGATGGCGCACGGCGTGGGCCACACAGCGGCGCAGGCGCACCAGAAGCCCGTGCGGCACGTCGGACGCGCCCGTCAATGGCATGGCCGTGGCTTCCGGCTTCGCCCGCAGCGGCGCTGACGCGGCGCGAGTCGCCTCGGCATCGGCCGCGCCGTGCGCGGGCTGCCACCAGCGCCGCGCCAATGCCAGCCAGCGCGTGCCCGGCGCGGCCGCGGCAGCCTGGCGCTGCCGCAACGGCAGGGGCTCTGACGCTGGCGCAGCGGGCTGAGAAGTAGGCAGGTCAGGTTCGGGCATCGTCAGGCCGGAGCGGCGCGTGCGGTGAGTCTTGTTCGCCGTTCGTCAGGTATCGGCAGCAGTCGCAGCGCTCTTGAGCACGCGCGCGCCCCGTCAAGCGGCTCGCTGCGGGCCGACGCCGTCGCCGCCTTGGGGCCCAGCACCCAGCTCAGGCAGCGTGAACGTCAGCACAGCTCCCAGTCGGCTGACCGTTGCAACAGCGCCGAGGCCACCGGCCTGCCGGCCCGTGGGTGGGTCGAAAGGGGGGACCCCATCAAGGGCAGCAAGGACAGCGGAGTGACTGGACCGATCTGCTCTGACAGGCCTCAGACGCTGCTGCTTGCGCCGGACCCGGTGCCCAGCGCACGCTCGGCCGCCGCCGCACAGCCCCAGGCCAGCAGCGCCGCCACCGCGGCGGCCCAGAACACGGCCGCGAAGCCCAGGTGCTCGATCAGCCAACCACCGCCCACGCCACCGAGCACGCCCGAGATGCCATAGCCCAGCGTGGTGTAGAGCGCCTGGCCGCGGCCGCGCAGCCGCCCCGGGAACAGCCGCTGCACCATCGCAATGCAGGCCGCATGGTGGGCGGCAAAGGTGATGGCGTGCAGCAGCTGCGCCAGCACCAGCACCGGCACCACGCTGCCGCCGCCGGCCGTGAGTGCGAAGCGCAGCGCCGTGAACGCGGCCACCACCTGCAGCCAGCGCTCGGCCGCCAGCATCGGGAACCAGCGGCCCTGGGTCCAGAAGAACGCGATCTCCACGAGCACGCTCACGGCCCAGAGCGCGCCCACGGCCGTCTTGCCGTAGCCCAGGTGAACGAGGTAGAGCGAAAAGAACGCGTACAGGCTGCTGTGCGCCAGCACGGTGAAAAAGATCGACGCGAAGAACCAGGCCACGCCCGGCGCCCGCAGCAGCGGCAGCACCGGCGGCGCGGGCTCGTCGTGCGCCGGCTCCTCGTGGGTGCGCGGCAGGCGCAGCGCCGCGGCCAGCATCAACGCGTTCATCAGCGCCACGAAGGCCGGGAAGACGGCGATGCCGAAGCGATCGAGCAGCGCGCCGAAGCTGGTGACGGCGGCCAGGAAACCGATCGAGCCCCACACGCGCACGCGGCCGTAGCGGCGGGCGTCGATGCCGCCGTCGGGCGTGAGCAGCGCGCGCGCCAGGAGCGCCTCGTACAGCGGCACGACGCCGCTGTTGGCCACGAACAGCACCACCGTCACCACGGCCACCGGCACCGCCGCCGTCACGCCCAGCAGGCCCAGCGCCGAGGCCAGCGCGCCGGCGGCGGCGATGCGGATGAGCTTGACGCGCTGGCCGCTGTGGTCGCCGGCCCAGCTCCAGGCGTAGGGTGCCAGCACCCGCGTCCAGCTTTGCAGCGAGACGATGCCGCCGATCATCAGCGTGCTCAGCCCCAGGCTCTGGAACCACAGCGGCGCGTACGGGTTGAACAGCCCGATCGCCGCGAAGTAGGTGAAGGTGAGCGCGCCGAACGGGGCGAGGCTCGGGCCGGGCACGGCGCGGTTCAGCCGGCCTGCCCCGAGATCGGCGGCAGCGGCAGCACGACGTCGCCGCACTGCGCGCGGTGGCGCAGCACGTGGTCCATCACCACCAGCGCCAGCAGCGCCTCGGCGATGGGCGTGGCGCGGATGCCGACGCAGGGGTCATGGCGGCCCAGGGTCTCGACCACCGTGGGCTCGCCCGTCCGCGTGATGCTCGGCTTGGGCGCGCGGATGCTGCTGGTGGGCTTGATGGCGATGCGCACGACCAGGTCCTGCCCGGTGCTGATGCCGCCCAGCACGCCACCGGCGTGGTTGCTGGCAAAGCCGGCCGGCGTGAGCGCATCGCCGTGCTCGCTGCCGCGCTGCGCGACGACGCCGAAACCGTCGCCGATCTCCACGCCCTTGACGGCGTTGAGGCCCATCATGGCCCAGGCGATGTCGGCGTCGAGCTTGTCGAACAGCGGCTCGCCCAGGCCCACGGGCACGCCGCGTGCGCGCACCTCGATGCGGGCGCCGCAGCTGTCGCCGGCGCGGCGCAGCGCGTCCATGTGGGCCTCGAGCGTGGGCACGATGGCCGCGTTCGGCGCGTAAAACGGGTTCAGAGGGATCTGTGCTTCGTCGTCAAAGGGGATCTCGATCTCGCCCAGGGCGCTCATCCAGCCGGTGAAGCTGGTGCCGTGGTGCTGGCGCAGCCACTTCTTGGCCACCGCGCCGGCGCCCACCATCGGCGCGGTGAGGCGCGCGCTGCTGCGGCCGCCGCCGCGCGGATCGCGCTCGCCATACTTGCGCCAGTAGGTGTAGTCGGCGTGCCCAGGGCGGAAGGTGTCGAGCAGGTTGCCGTAGTCCTTGCTGCGCTGGTCGGTGTTGCGGATCAAGAGCGCGATCGGCGTGCCGGTGGTGCGGCCCTCGAACACACCCGACAGGATTTCCACCGCGTCGGGCTCGTTGCGCTGCGTCACGTGGCGGCTGGTGCCGGGGCGACGGCGGTCGAGCTCGGGCTGGATGTCGGCCTCGGACAGCTCCAGGCCCGGCGGGCAGCCGTCGATCACGCAACCGATGGCGGGGCCGTGGCTTTCGCCGAAGTTGGTGACGCGGAACAGGTCGCCGAAAGAGGAGCCAGGCATGCCAAAGAATTGACGGCGCGGAGGAGCCGCGCGAACCCGTCGATTCTAGGCGGCGGGTTCTGCCCTGCCTGCCGGCACGGCCGTGGGCTCGCCCTGCTCGGGCCAGTCGCGGATGTAGGCCTTGAGCATGCGGTTCTCGAAGTCCTGCGCGTCGACCACGGTCTTGGCGACGTCGTAGAACGAGATCACGCCCATCAGCGTGCG
>JAIYDH010000316.1 GCA_027487585.1 Rubrivivax sp. | reverse complement strand
GTCTGCGTCTGGGACTGGGCCTGCGGCGCGGTGGCCGCCCACCGCGATGCCGTCCTGCGCGATGCAGGGCGTCCGCTGCACGACCGGGTGTTCGCCTTCGTGACCCTGGGCGACGACCGCAACCTCGTGGAAACCTGGGTCGCCGGCGTGTGCCGCCATGCGGCGCCGGCGCCACAGTCGGGCGGCGGTGCCCCTGCTCCCAGGACCGATCCTTGCTTGAGTTGAGAGGCCCGTTCGTATGATCCGGCTCCCGCGCCCCCTCCCTTGACGCCCCGGCCGCTGCCGCCTGGTTCGCCCCATCCCATCATGCTCAGGCTGGAACTCAGCGGCATCACCAAGCAGTACCCGGCCGTGCGGGCCAACGACGCGGTGAACCTGCGCGTCAAGCCCGGCGAGATCCACGCCGTGCTGGGCGAGAACGGGGCGGGCAAGAGCACCCTGATGAAGATCATCTACGGCGCGGTTCGCCCCGACGCCGGAGAGATCCGCTGGAACGGCGAGCCGGTGCAGGTGAAGAGCCCGGCGGCGGCGCGCGCCCTGGGCATCAGCATGGTGTTCCAGCACTTCAGCCTCTTCGACACCCTCACCGCGGCCGAGAACGTCTGGCTCGGCCTGGGCCGCGAGACCCGCCTGCCGGAGGTGGCCGAGCGCATCGTGAAGGTGTCCTCGGCCTATGGCCTGGACGTGGAGCCCGAGCGGCCCGTGCACACCCTGTCGGTGGGCGAGCGCCAGCGCGTGGAGATCGTGCGCGCGCTGCTCACGAACCCCAAGCTGCTGATCCTGGACGAGCCCACCTCGGTGCTCACGCCGCAGGCCGTCGACAAGCTCTTCGTCGTGCTGCGCCGGCTGGCCGACGAGGGCACCAGCATCCTCTACATCAGCCACAAGCTCGACGAGATCCGGGCGCTCTGCCACCACTGCACAGTGCTGCGCGGCGGCAAGGTCACCGGCGAGGTCGACCCCACGCACGAAAGCAACGCCAGCCTCTCGCGCCTGATGATCGGCGCCGAGCCGCCGGCACTGAAGCACGACACCCAGCACACCGCCGGGCCGGTGGCGATGGCCGTGCAGCGCCTGTCGCTGCCGACGGCCGACCCCTTCGGCGTGGCGCTCGACGGCATCGCGCTGGAGCTGCGTGCCGGCGAGATCCTCGGCATCGCAGGGGTCTCCGGCAACGGCCAGCAGGAGCTGATGGCGGCGCTGTCGGGCGAAGACGTGCGCGCCCCGGCCGGCAGCATCACGCTCTTCGGCCAGGACATCTCGCGCCTGGGTCCGCAGCGTCGGCGCGCTTTAGGCCTGCACTTCGTGCCCGAAGAGCGCCTGGGCCGCGGCGCCGTGCCCACGCTCAGCCTGGCCGAGAACACGCTGCTCACGCGCAGCGCCGGCATCGGCCGTGGCGGCTGGCTGGCGCCGGGCGAGGTCGCGGCGCTGGCCCGCAAGCTGATCGATCGCTTTCAGGTGAAGGCCGGCGGGCCAGGGGCGGCAGCCAAGTCGCTGTCGGGCGGCAACCTGCAGAAGTTCCTCGTCGGCCGCGAGATCGACGCCGCGCCCAAGGTGCTGATCGTCGCCCAGCCCACCTGGGGTGTGGACGTCGGCGCGGCCGCGCTCATCCGCGGTGAGCTGCTCGCGCTGCGCGACGCCGGCTGCGCGGTGCTGGTGGTGAGCGAGGAGCTCGACGAGCTGTTCGAGATCAGCGACCGGCTGGTCGTCATCGCGCGCGGGCGGCTGTCGCCTTCACTGCCCGCCGCCGAGGCCACGGTGGAACAGATCGGCACCTGGATGTCGGGCCTGTGGGACGCCTCCACCGCTGCCACCACAGCCAGCGAGGGCCGCCATGCTGAAGCTTGAAGCCCGCGCCGCGCCCTCGCAGCTGATGACGGTGGCCAGCCCGCTGCTGGCGCTGCTGCTCACCGCGCTGGTGGCCGCCATCATCCTGGCCGGCATCGGCCAAGACCCGCTGGCCGGCCTGCGCGTGCTGTTCATCGAGCCGCTCACCGGCCGGCGCCAGATCAGCGAGGTGCTGCTGAAGGCCACGCCGCTGATCGTCATCGCGCTCGGGCTGGCCGTGTGCTACCGCGCCAACGTGTGGAACATCGGCGCCGAGGGGCAGTTCCTGCTCGGCTGCGTGGGCGCCGGTGGCATGGCCATCTGGCTCACCACCCAGGGCATCGTGCTGCCCAAGGTGGTGGGCATTCCGCTCGTGCTGCTGGCCGGCATGCTGGGCGGGCTCTTGTGGGCTGCGCTGGTGGCGCTGCTGCGCGACCGCTTCAACGCCAACGAGATCCTCGTCAGCCTGATGCTGGTGTACGTGGCGCAGCAGGTCGTCAACGCGCTGGTCTTCGGCCCCTGGAAAGACCCGCAAGGCTTCAACATGCCGCAGTCGGTGGGCTTCCACGCCAGCCTGCACCTGCCGCCGCTGCTCGAGCGCACGCGGCTGCACATCGGCTTCGTGATCGCGCTCGTGCTGGCGCTGGTGGTGACGCTGTTCCTGTTCCGCAGCTTCCGCGGCTTTCAGCTGCAGGTCGGCGGGCTGGCACCGGCCGCCGCGCGCTACGCGGGCTTCTCGGCGCGCTCGGCGCTGTGGACGGCGCTGCTGCTGTCGGGCGCGCTGGCGGGCCTGGCCGGGGCCATGGAAGTGGCCGGGCCGACCCGGCAGGTGACGCCGTACCTCAGCACCGGCCTGGGCTTCACGGCCATCATCGTGTGCTTCGTCGGGCGGCTCAATCCGCTGGGCATCGTCGCGGCGGGCGTGCTGCTGTCGCTGATGCTGATCGGCGGCGAACTCGCGCAGAGCCGCCTTGGCCTGCCCAACGCCATGGCCAGCGTGCTGCAGGGGCTCTTGCTGCTCATCCTGCTGGCCTGCGACACCTTCATCCACCAGCGGCTGCGCTGGGTGCCCTCCAGAAAGTCGTCGAACAAGGCCGTGGCATGAACGAGACCGCCCTGCTCATCAACACCGCGCTGGCCAGCGGCACCACGCTGGCACTGGCCGCGCTGGGCCTGCTGATCAACGAGCGCGCCGGCGTGCTGAACCTGGGGGCCGAGGGCATGATGCTCGTGGCCGCGGTGGCGGGCTTTGCGGCGGCGCTGCTCACGGGCAGCGATACGCTGGGCTTCCTGGCCGCCGCGGCGGCCGGGGCGGCGCTGGCGGCCGTGTTCGGCGTGCTGGTGATCTTCCTCAACACCAACCAGTACGCCACCGGCCTGGCGCTCAGCCTGTTCGGCTACGGCTTCTCGGCCTTCGTGGGCGTGGCCATGGTCGGCAAGAGCCTGAGCCCGCGCGAGCAGGTGGCGATCCCGGTGCTGTCCGATCTGCCCTTCGTCGGGCCGGCGCTGTTCAGCCATCACCCCATGGTCTATGTGGCGATGGTGCTGACGGCGGCGATCGCGTGGTTTTTTTACCGCACCCGCTCGGGGCTGCTGCTGCGCGCCATCGGCGAGAACCCCGAACCCGCGCATGCGCTGGGCTACCCGGTGCGGGCCATCCGCATGGCCGCCGTGTGCGCCGGCGGTGCGCTGTGCGGGCTGGCCGGGGCCTACATCTCGCTCGTGACGGCGCCGCTGTGGGTGGAGGGCCTGACCGCGGGCCGCGGCTGGATCGC
>JAIYDH010000325.1 GCA_027487585.1 Rubrivivax sp. | reverse complement strand
GTTGGTGGGCCCTGCAAGATTCGAACTTGCGACCAACGGATTAAGAGTCCGCTGCTCTACCAACTGAGCTAAGAGCCCTGGGAACCTGGGTGAACCGGGCCACACGGTGAGGTGTGGTGGGTCGTGCGTGACTCGAACACGCGACCAACGGATTAAAAGTCCGCTGCTCTACCGACTGAGCTAACGACCCGTTGTCCGCAGAGCCCAAGACTATAGCACGGGCATTGTCTCGCGCGGCGCGCCGGCTCACGCCCGACTGTGGCGCTCGATCAACAGACGCAGCACCTCGCCCGCGGCCACGAAGCCGAAGGTGGCCGTCACGGTGACGCTGGAGCCGTAGCCGTGGCAGTTGAGACTGCCGTCGCCGGCCTCGCACTGCTCGGCCGGCGCGGCCACCGCCTCGCGCGAGAAGACGGCGCGCAGCCCCATCGGGCCCAGGCGCGGCGCAGCCCCGGCCTTGCGCAGGCGCTGGCGCAGGCCGGCCAGCAGCGGGTCGTGTGTGGCCAAGGCCAGGTCGTCCACTTCCACGGCCTGCGCGCGCTGCTTGCCACCCGCCGCACCCGCGATCACCAGCGGCACGCCGCTGGCCAGGCTCCAGGTCGCGAGGTGCGTCTTGGCCGCAGCTTGGTCGCAGGCGTCGATCACCACGTCCACCGGGGCTGGCAGCAAGGTCGGCCAGTTGTCGGCACCGACGAACTCTTCCACCGGCAGCAGTTCGCAGCCTGGGTGGATGTCGGCGAGGCGCTGCACCAGCGCAGCGGCCTTGGCCATGCCCAGCGTCGCGCCCAGCGCCTGAACCTGGCGGTTGATATTGCTCTCGGCCACATGGTCCAGGTCCACCAGCACGAGACGCGCCACACCGCTGCGCGCCAGCGCCTCCGCGGCCCAGGAGCCCACGCCGCCCAGGCCAACCACGGCCACGCGCGCGCTGCGCACGGCGGCGTAGCCCGCCTCGCCGTACAGCCGGCGCAGGCCACCAAAGCGACGTTCGAGGTCGGCACCCGTCTCCGACGGCGGCAGCGCCACGGCCAGGCCCGGCAGCGGCGCGTTCACGCCATCTGCTCCAGCCGCCACATCTGGTAGCGCAAGGCCAGCACGGCCCCGGCCAGGATGCCACCAAAGGCGATGAAGCTGCCCAGCGCCAGCGTGGACACGCCGCTGAGGCCCTGCCCGATGGTGCAGCCCATGGCCGTGACGCCGCCCACGCCCATCAGCACCGCGCCGACGACGTGGTTGGCCGTGTCCTCGGTGCCGGCGAAGCCTTCCCAGCGAAAGCTGCGCGTGGCCAGCGCCACCGCCGCCGAGCCGAGCACGACGCCGAACACGCTGACGATGCCCACGGTGAGCGTCTTGCTCTTGTCGCTGAACAGGATGAGCCAGTCCACCGTGTAGGCGATGGGCGCCACGAAGGTGAGCGACTCCATGCGCTGCGTGTTCGTGGCCAGCCACTCCTCCTCGAGCGTGGCCGGGTGCTCGGCCAGGTGCCCGAGCCGGCCCGTCACCCACCACACGCCGACGATCACCGCGCCCAGGCCCAGGCCGGCCAGCAGGGCTTCGCCGCTGCGTCCTTCGGGCCGCGCCAGCGCGAACACGACGAGCGCGCCGCCGATCAGCCCACCGAGCAGCAACGCTGCGTTGGGCGTGGCCATGCCAATGGCGTACGACAGCAGCGAGGGCAGATCCTGCCCGGCCGGCAGCGTGATGGCCACGGCGTCCACCGTGGCCACGCGCGCCACCGCGGTGATGCCGCGCAGCGTGGCGTACGAGGCCACCGCCAGCACGAAAAACACCACCAGGCTCTTCAGGCTGCCCCCGCCGATGCGCACCAGCGTCTTGCTGCCACAGCCCGAAGCCAGCACCATGCCAAAGCCGAACAGCAGGCCGCCGAGCACGTTGGACAGCCAGATCAGCCGCGGCCCCGCGTACACGCTCTGACCGGCCTGCACCCAGCCGGCGGCGACCATGCCGTTGAAGCCCAGCATGGCCACGCCGATGGCCATGAGCCACATGCGCATGCGGGCCCAGTCGCCCATGTTGACGATGTCGGCCACCGCACCCATGGTGCAGAAGTGCGTGCGCTGCGCGATGGCGCCAAAGACGATGGCCAGCGCAAACGCCGCCGCCAGCACCTGTGCGATGAGGCCCGGAAGATCAGACTCTTGAATCATGGGGCCGCGATGCTAGGGCATCGCGCGGCGGCGTGCCGGCCAGGGCCCGCCGCGCAGATCACTTGGGCAACGTGGCCAGGCGGTCCTTGCCGGCTTGCGCAGCCTCGGACGAGGGGTACTCCTTCATGAGCTCCTCGATGGTGCGGCGGGCGGCCCGGCCGTCCTTCATCTCGGCCTGGCTGTTGGCCAGCGCCAGCAAGGCGTCGGGTGCGCGCGGGTGCAGCGGCGCGCTCGTCACGAAGGCGCGGAACAGGTCGATGGCCTGCTTGTAGTCACGCCGACCGTACTGCGAATTGCCAAGCCAGTAGCGCGCTGCGTCGGCGTAGGGGCTGCCCGGGTAGCGGCGCAGGAAGCCGGTGAACAGCAGCACGGACTTGTCGAAGTCGCCGCCGCGAATGGCCGCGAAAGCGTCTTCGTACGAACGGCGCTCTTCCTGCCCGACCATGAAGTCGCGGCCGTCCAGCGTCACCTTCACCGGCTCGATCTTCTTCAGCCGCTCATCGAAGGCCTGGGTCACGTCACGCTGGCGGCGCTGCGCCTCGCCGAGTTCCTTCAGCAGCGTTTCGTCGTTGCCGCTGAGCTTGGCCAGTTCGCCGCGCAGTGCGACGAGCTGGTTGTTCAGCTCGAGCAGGCTGCGGCGCAGCGTCGCGATCTCGTCGGTGAGCCGCGTGCGCTCGGCAGCGGCGGCGGCGGTGATCTCGGCCTCGCGCTTGGCCGACTGCTCCTCCATCGTCGCCAGGCGCGCGCGCAACTCGACGATGGCCTTGCGCGCTTCTTCGTCGTTGAGGAAGGCCGCTGCCGGGCCGGCGCCGAGCAGGCCCACCAGCGGCACCCACAACAGCCAGGCGGGCGCCTTCATCAGCGGTCCTTCAGTTCGGCGCGCCGGTTGCGCGACCAGGCGGTTTCGTCACCGCCCTGGGCGGCAGGCCGCTCTTCGCCGAAGCTCACCGCCTCGAGCTGGCGTTCGGCCACGCCCAGCAGCACCAGCGAGCGCACCACGGCCTCCGCGCGCTTCTGGCCGAGCGCCAGGTTGTATTCGCGGCCGCCGCGCTCGTCGGTGTGGCCCTCGATGACCATGCCCTTGCCGGTGTCGCGCGCCAGCACGCGGGCATGGCCCTCGATCAGCGACTGGAAGTCGCTCTTGATGGCGAAACTGTCGAAATCGAAGTAGACGATGCGCTGGGTCGGCGCCGCGAGCATGGCCGCAGCCGCCACCGGAGCGGCCGCGCCGGGGCTGGCCGCCGCATTGCGCGCCGCCAGGTCGACGGTGGACACGCTCGATTGTGCGGCGCCCGTCGCGGCCGCGGCCGGCGCCGGGGTGGTCGCGGGCGCTGCAGCCACCGGCGTGGCGGTGGCGGTCTGCACCGGTGCCGCAGCGGTGGGGGCTACGGGGCTGGGCGATGCGCAACCGGCCAGCAGCGCCAGCGCGGCCAGCGGGCCCAGCACGGCGGATCGGTGGGGGGACAGCAGAGCGGTGGTGGGCTTCATCGGGGTGTTCCGTTTCAAGAGCGGGTTCTCGGATGGAGTCGGTACCGGTCGAAGCGACCGGCGCCACGGGCCGTGTGCAAGGATGTCAGCCCGCGTGCTATCGACCAAAGGGACCCCAGGCGGGTTCCCTCATGTCGGCACCGCTGGCCAGCAGGCGTGTCTTGATCTTGCCATCCAGGGTGGTGGTCATCAACACGTCGCCGCCGGGCTGGCGGGTGGCATAGACGATCAGGCGGCCGTTGGGCGCGAAGCTCGGGCTCTCGTCGTCGCGCGTGTCGGTCAGGGCCAGCGGCGTGCCGCCAGACAGTTCTTGAAGCATCAGCCTGAAGGCACCGCCCTGGCGCGACACGTAGGCCAGCTGGCGGCCGTCGGGGCTGATGGCGGGGCTGATGTTGTAGTCGCCCTGGAAGGTGATGCGCTCCACCGCGCCGCCGCCACTGGCACCCACGGCCACGCGGTAGACCTGGGGACCACCGCCGCGGTCGCTGACGAAGTAGACGAAGGCGCCATCGGCGCTCCACACGGCCTCGGTGTCGATGGCGCCGCTGGACGTGAGCCGCTGCGGCGGGCCGCCGCCCTCGGCGTTGATCAGGTGCAATTGCGCCGGGCCGTCGCGCGAGAGCGTCACCACCAGGCGGCGGCCGTCGGGGCTCCAGGCCGGGGCGCTGTTGCTGCCGCGGAAGTCGGCGAGCACGCGGCGCGCGCCGGTGGCGATGTCTTGCACCCAGACCACGGCCTTCTGCGTCTCGAAGGACACATAGGCCAGGCGCTTGCCGTCGGGGCTCCAGGCCGGGCTGATGATGGGCTCGGGGCTGGCCAGCGCGATCTGGCCGCCTTCGCCGTCGGGGTCGGTGATGTGCAGCGTGAAGCGGCGGCCTGTGCGCAGCACGTAGGCGATGCGCGTGGCAAACACCCCGCGCTCGCCGGTGAGCTTTTCGTGGATCTGGTCGGAGATCCGGTGCGCCGCCAGCCGCAGATCGGCTGGCAGCACCACGCTGCTCTGGCCGAGCAGGTCGGTGCCGCGCACGGCGTCCCACAGGCGCATGCGCACGTCGATGCGGCCATCGGCCAGCCGCGTGAGCGAGCCGGCGATCAGGGCGTCGGCACCCTGGCCACGGAACTTGGGCAGATCGGGCGTGCTGCGCTCGTCGAGACCCGGCGGCACGCCGATGATGCGGAAGACCCCGCTGCGCTCGAGGTTGGCCTTGATGATGGCCGACAGCGCCGTGCCGATGACAGGCTCGTCGCGGAACGGCGCCAGTGCGATGGGGATCTGCGTGGCGCCGACGCCGGTGATCTCGACCCGCAGTTGCGCCAGCGCGGCCGCCGGGCCCAGCGCCAGTGCCGCGCCCGAGGCCTGCAGCCAGTGGCGTCGGTTCCAGGCCGCCTGTGGCGCGAGCTCGTCTTGATGGGGAGGGAGTGCGTGCATCACGTCGCCGGGATTGTAGGCAGCGCCCTCTGCAGGGCCGCTGACGAGGCGCCAGTGCACCCGCCGATAATGCGGCCGCTTCCTCGAGAACCAGCCGAATGCCGTCTTTGTTGCAGCGCTTTGCGCGGATCAAGCCCTACCTCCGCGGAAGCCACGCCGGGCTGGTGGCCGCCGTGGGCGGCGCGGTCGTCACGGCCATCACCGAACCGCTGATCCCGGCGCTGATGAGCCGCCTGCTCGACCAGGGCTTCACGGCCGGCACCTTGCAGCTGTGGATGGTGCCGGCGGCCATCATCGGCCTCTTCGCGATCCGCAGTCTCTCGGGCTTCATCTCCCAGTACGGCCTGGCCTGGACGGCCACGCGCACGGTGCTGAAGCTGCGCGAGCACCTGTTCGCGCGGCTCTTGGCCAACGAGCCGGGCCTGTTCTCGCGCAGCAGCGCGAGCAGCATGACCAACACCCTGGTCTACGAGACGCAGGGCGGCGTCACCACGCTCGTGGGCTGCCTGCTGACGCTGGTGCGCGACACGCTCACGTTGGTGGCGCTGATGGGCTACCTGCTTTGGCTGAACTGGCAGCTCACGCTGGTGGTGGCGCTGCTGTTCCCGGCCGTGGCGCTGGTGATGCGCGTGCTGGGCAAGCGGCTGCACCGGCTCACGGTGGAGGCGCAGAAGGCCACCGACTCGCTGGCCTACGTGGTGGAAGAGAACATGCTGGCCTGGCGCATCGTGCGCCTGCACGGCGTCGAGTCACAGCAGGCCGAGCGCTTTTTTGGCCGCGCCGACGTGGTGCGCCGGCTTACGCTGAAGGGCGTGGTCGCAGCCGCCTCGATGACGCCGGTGACGCAGATGCTCGCGGCCTGCGCCTTGAGCGGCGTCATCACGGTGGCACTGTGGCAAAGCAGCCAGGGCGGCGCCACGGTGGGCAGCTTTGTCGGCTTCGTGATGGCCATGTTGCAGCTGATTGCGCCGGTGAAGCACCTGTCGGACGTGATGGCGCCGCTGACGCGCGGCCTGGCCGCCGTGGAGCGCGGGCTCGACCACATCGAGCACACCGCCGTCGAGAGCGGCGGCACGCACGACGGTGGCCGCGCGGCCGGCGAGATCCGCTTCGAGAACGTGGGTCTGTCGTGGCGCGACGATGCACCGCCCGCGCTGGCCGGCATCAACCTCGTCATCCGCCCCGGCGAGGCGGTGGCGCTGGTGGGCCCCTCAGGCGCGGGCAAGACGACACTGGTGAACCTGCTGCCGCGCTTCTTGCAGCCCAGCAGCGGCCGCATCACGCTCGACGGCGTGCCGCTGGCCGACTGGGACATGCACGCGCTGCGCCGGCAGTTTGCGCTCGTCAGCCAGGACGTGGTGCTGTTCAACGACAGCGTCACGGCCAACGTCAGCCTGGGCGCGCCAATGCCGCGCGAGCAGGTGCGCGCGGCCCTGGCGGCGGCCAACCTGCTGGAGTTCGTGGAGTCGCTGCCCGACGGTCTGGACACGGCCATCGGCCACAACGGCAGCCAGCTCTCGGGCGGGCAGCGCCAGCGGCTGGCCATCGCCCGGGCAGTGGCCAAGGACGCGCCGGTGCTCATCCTCGACGAGGCCACCTCGGCGCTCGACAGCGAGAGCGAGCGCGCCGTGCAGGACGCGCTGGAGCGGCTGATGAAGGGCCGCACGACGCTGGTCATCGCGCACCGGCTGTCGACGATCGAAAACGCCGACCGCGTGGTGGCGCTCGAGGGCGGCCATCTCATCGAACAAGGCACGCACGCCGAGCTGCTGGCGGCCGGCGGCGTGTATGCGCGGCTGCACGCGATGCAGTTCAAGACCTGAAGGACACCGCCCGATGACCACGCCCCCGATCAGCCGCTACCCCGTGCCCGAACTGGCCGGCCTGCCCGAAGACCTGCGCACCCGCATCCTCGAGGTGCAGGCCAAGGCCGGATTCGTGCCCAACGTGTTTCTGGCACTGGCGCACCGGCCGGCCGAGTGGCGCGCCTTCATGGCCTACCACGACGCGCTGCTGCTCAAGGACACGGGCTCGCTCAGCAAGGGCGAGCGCGAGATGATCATCGTCGCCACCAGCGCCGCCAACCAGTGCCTGTACTGCGTGGTGGCGCACGGCGCCATCCTGCGCGTGTACGAGAAGGCGCCGCTGCTGGCTGACCAGATCGCGGTCAACCACCGCAAGGCGCCGATCACACCGCGCCAGCGCGCGATGCTCGACTTTGCGATGAAGGTGACGACGGCCTCGCACGCCATCGACGAGGCCGACTTCGCCGCCCTGCTCGCGCACGGTTTCGACGAAGAAGACGCCTGGGACATCGGCGCCATTGCGGCGTTTTTCGGGCTCTCCAACCGCATGGCCAACCTCACGGGGATGCGGCCGAACGACGAGTTCTACCTGATGGGGCGGGTGCCGCGGGCGGCGAAGTAGCGCGCGGCGGCGGCAGCCCTTCGACACGGGGGCTTCGACAGGCTCAGCCCCCTGCTCAGGGCGAACGGGTGGGGGTCCCACCCTCCGTTCGGGCTGAGCCTGTCGAAGCCACCCCCTGAGCCTGTCGAAGGGCCCCAAGAAAAAGGCCGCCCGAGGGCGGCCTTCATCTCACAACCGAGGCACTCAGCTGCCCTGCTGCAGCGCGCGGATGCGGTCTTCGATCGGCGGGTGGCTGCTGAACAACGCCATCAGGCCGCTCGGGCGCGAGTTGATACCCATGTTCTGCACGCTCGACGGCAGCTGGCCGGGGTCCATGCCACCCAGGCGGGCCAGCGCGTTGATCATCGGCTGCTTGCGCCCCATGAGCTCCGCCGCGCTCGCATCGGCCCGGAACTCGCGCTGGCGCGAGAACCACGACACGACGATGGCCGCCAGCACGCCCAGCACGATGTCGAGCACGATGGTGGTGACGTAGTAGCCGATGCCCGGGCCGTCATTCGTGTTGCGCAGGATGACCTTGTCGACGAAGTAACCGATCACGCGCGACAGGAACACGACGAAGGTGTTCATCACGCCCTGGATCAGCGCCAGCGTGACCATGTCGCCGTTGGCCACGTGAGCCACCTCGTGGCCGATGACGGCCTCGACCTCGTCGCGGTTCATGCTGTGCAGCAGGCCCGTGCTCACGGCCACCAGGGCCGAGTTCTTGAAGGCGCCGGTGGCAAAGGCGTTGGGCTCGCCCTCGTAGATGGCGACCTCGGGCATGCCGATGCCGGCCTTCTGCGCGAAGCGCTCGACCGTCTGCACGATCCAGCGGTGCGTGGGGTCGGTGCTGTTGTTGATGATCTGGGCGCGCGTGGTCCACTTGGCCATCGGCTTGCTGATCAGCAGCGAGATCGCCGCGCCGCCGAAGCCCATGACGGCCGCGAAGCCCAGCAGCATCGGCAGGTTCAGGCCGTTGGCGGTGAGGAAGCGATTGAGCCCGAGAAGGTGCACGGCCAGGCCCAGCACCAGCATCACGGCCAGGTTGGTGACGACGAACAGGACGATGCGTTTCATGGTCTTTCAGCAGGTGGGAGCGGCCCCGAGGGGGCGCCTTGAACTCCGACAGGGCGGGATGTTAGGGCGGACCCTGGCGCTTCAAGGAGTCCGGCTCGGTGTAGGGGCTCTCAGCGGCGCAGCAGCACCTGGGTGGGCTTGCCGGCGGGGCGCAGCTCAATGCGTTCGGCCAAGGCGGCGAAGAACTTGGTCGACGGCGTGTTGCGGCCCAGCAGCTGGGCCTCGCGCAGGCGCTGCACCGCCACGTTGAGCGCCAGCGACTGGCCGGCGGCCAGCTCGGGCAG
>JAIYDH010000100.1 GCA_027487585.1 Rubrivivax sp. | reverse complement strand
TGGTCGCCGGTGGCGATGCCGCTCAGGCGCGAGCGCAGGTTGATCAGCGCGCCGACCAGCGGAAACATCCAGCGCCCGGCGCGGCGCGCTGCGGCGTCGGCCTCGATGCGCAGGTCGAAGCGGCCCCAGTTTGCGCCGGCCGCGAGCGCCCGCTGCAACTGCGCGGCGGCGTCGTGCGGCAGCCGCGTGTCGGCGTGCAGGAACAGCAGCACCTCGCCGCGCGCCCGTGCTGCGCCGGCGTTCATCTGCCGCGCACGGCCGCGGGGTGCGACCACCACCGCGTCGGCCTGTGCGGCGGCCAGCGCCACCGTGCCGTCGCTGCTGCCGCCGTCGGCCACGATCACCTCGTGCCCGGCCGCGCGCAGCGGCGCCAGGGTGGCGAGCGTGGCGACGATGCCGGCGGCCTCGTTCAGCACCGGCACCACGATCGAGATCAACACTGAGAACTCCACCGAGGGCTTCAGGCCGCTGCGGCCGCAGCCGGCAGCGCCAACGGCAGCGCGCGCAGCCGCACGCCCGTGAGCGTGAACACGGCGCTGGCCACGGCTGGCGCCAGCGGCGGCACGCCCGGCTCGCCCACGCCCTCGGGGTGGTTCAGTTCCGAGGGCAGGATTTCCACCTCCACGCGCAGTGCTTCGCCCCCGCCCAGCAGCGGCAGGTCGGCAAAGTGCGCCTGCTGCACGCGCCCGCCTTCGAGGCGCACCCAGCCGATGGCCAGGCCTGCGGCCACGGCCACGGAAGCGAGGACAAGGTAATGGCGTTTCACGGCCCCGGAGCTTAAGGCCCGCCTGCGGTCACCCGGACGGACCCCGGACGCCCAGCCGAGTGGGCCGCCACCAGCACGATTCGCGGCCGGCGGGTAACCTTCCGGCCCTTGCAGCACGCGCCTCCCGCCCGCGCCATGACGATCACCGACCGACTCCAGGCCTTGGCGGCCAGCACCCTGCGCGGCATGCGCCGCGGCATCGAGAAAGAAAGCCTGCGCGCGCGCGCCACCGGCGGCCTGGCGCGCACGCCGCACCCCACCGGCCTGGGCGCGCCGCTGACGCACCCGCGCATCACCACCGACTACAGCGAGAGCCAGCTCGAGCTGATCACCGGTGTGCACGCCACGCCCGAGGCCGCGGTGGACGAGCTCGAGCGCATCCACCGCCACGTCTACGAGGTGCTCGAGACCGAGCCCGGGCGCGACGGCAACGAGCTGCTGTGGGTGAGCAGCATGCCCTGCGGCCTGCCGCCCGACGAGAACATTCCCATCGGCAGCTACGGCAGCAGCAACATCGCGCGCGCCAAGAGCGTCTACCGCATGGGCCTGGGCCACCGCTACGGCCGCCGCATGCAAACCATCAGCGGCATCCACTACAACTGGTCGCTGCCGGGCCTGAGCAACGAGCAGCACTTCGCGCTGATCCGCAACTTCCGCCGCCAGAGCTTTCTGCTGCTGTGGCTGTTTGGCGCCAGCCCTGCCGTGTGCGAGTGCTTCGTGGCCGGCCGCCCGCACGACCTGCTGCCGCTGGAGCCCGGCACCTTCTACCGCCCGCACGCCACCAGCCTGCGCATGGGGCGCCTGGGCTACCAGAGCGAGGCGCAGGCCAGCCTGGCCGTCAGCTACAACAGCCTGGAGAGCTACGCCCATTCATTGCACGGCGCGCTGACGCAGCCCTACCCTGCGTACGAGGCCATCGGCATCAAGAACCTCGGCGGCGAGTACAACCAGCTCGCCACCACGCTGCTGCAGATCGAGAACGAGTTCTACGGCACCATCCGCCCCAAGCGGGTGATCCGCCCCGGCGAGCGCCCGCTGCATGCGCTGCGCGAGCGCGGCGTCGAGTACGTCGAGGTGCGCTGCATGGACCTCGACCCGTTCGAGCCAGTGGGCATCAATGCCGGCACGATGCGCTTCCTGGACGTGTTCCTGCTGCACTGCCTGCTGGCCGACAGCCCGCCCGACACGCCCGACGAGATCGCGGCGCTCGGCCGCAACCAAGACCGCACGGCCGCGTTCGGGCGCGAGCCGGGGTTGAAGCTGGAGCGCGCCGGCCGCGATGGCCTGGTCGAGGTCACGCTGGTCGACTGGGCAGCCGAGATCCTGGAGCAGTGCCAGCCCATCGCCCGCGCGCTCGACGCGCTGCACGGCGGCAGCCCACACGCGCAGCAGCTGGCCGCGGCGCAGGCCGCGCTGGCCCAGCCCGACACCCTGCCCTCGGCCCGTGTGCTGGCCGCGATGCAGGCCGACTTCGCCGGCAGCCACGCCCGCTTCACCCAGACCCAGAGCCTGCAGACGCGCGCGCACTTCCGCGCCCAGCCGCTGCCGGCCGACGAGCGCGCCCGCTTCGAGGCCCAGGCCCGCGAGTCGATCGCCGGGCGGATGGCCATCGAGGCTGCCGACACGGTGGACTTCGAGAGCTGGCGCCGGGCCTACCTGGCGCCGGAGCGCCTGGGCGTCTGAGCAGCGCAGGCCTGCGCCCCAGGTTCCGTGCCACACGGAACCTGTGTAGGATGCGCCGCATGGCCAACCTGACCCTCGCCATCGACGACGAACTGCTGCGCAGCGCCCGCGTGAAGGCCGTGCAGCAGGGCACCAGCGTCAACGACATCTGCCGCGAGGCCATCGAGCGCTTCGCGTCCGATGGCGACGGCGACAGTTTCCTGCGCGATCTGCGCGCCGTGGCGGCCCGCGGGCGGCGGCGGGCAGGCTCGGGTGCCTCACGGCCTGAAGGCCCCGCATTCAGCCGAGACGCGCTGATGGACGACGTCCTGCAGCAGCGCCTGCCCACGCTGATGGGCCGCAGCTAGGCGCGGGGCACTCGGTGCGCCCCTTCGTCGACACCAACGTCGTCGTCTACGCGCTGAGCGGCCAGGACTCTGCCAAGCAGGCCGTGGCCCAGCGCCTGCTGGCCGAGCGGGGCGCCGCCCGACCCAGCCTCAGCACCCAGGTGCTGGCCGAGACCTACAGCGTGCTCACACGCAAGCTGCGCTGGGCGCCCGATGACGCGCTGGCCGCCGTCACCCTGCTGAAGCAACTGCGCGTGGTGGCGCTCACGCCCGAGACGCAGCTCGACGCGCTGCGCCTGGCCGTCGAGCACCGGCTGTCGGGCTGGGACGCGATGGTCGTGCAGGCCGCGCTGCAGGCCGGCTGCGACACGCTGTTCAGCGAAGACCTCCAGCCCGGCCGGCGATTCGGCAGCTTGGAGGTGGTGAACCCGTTTGCACCGCAGGCCCGCGAAGGGGCCGCGGTGCCTGCGCGCCGAAGGCTCAGTCGGGCTTGATCTTCGCCCGTGCGATCACCGGCTGCCAGCGCTTCTGCTCGGCGGCGATGAAGGCCGCGTACTCCGCCGGTGTGCTGCCTACGGCGATGGCCGCGTCTTGTGCCAGGCGCTCCAGCGTGGCCGGCTCCTTCATCGCCTTGGCGGCGGCGGCGGCGAGCCGGTCGATGGCCGCGGCGGGCATCGAGGCCGGCACGTTCAGGCCGTACCACTGCGACATCTCGAAGCCCTTGTAGCCCTGTTCGGCCACCGTGGGCACATCGGGCAGCTGCACGATGCGCTGCGCCGTGCCGGTGGCGATGCAGCGCAGCTTGCCGGTGCGCACGAACTGCAGCACCGCGGCGGCGCCGATGGCGGCGGCGTCCAGGCGGCCGGCCAGCAGGTCGGTGAGCATCGGGCCGGTGCCGCGGTAGGGCACGTGGGTGATGAAGGTGCCGCTTTCCTTCTTCAGGTACTCCATCGCCAGGTGGCCGGCGCTGCCGTTGCCGGCCGAGCCGTAGTTCAGCCGGCCCGGCTGCTTCTTGGCCAGGGCCACGAACTCAGCCAGCGTCTTGGCCGGCAGGTCGGGGTGCACCAGGTACAGGCTGGGCACCTTGGCCAGCAGCGACACGGGCTTGAAGTCGCGGTTGGCGTCGTAGGGCAGCTTGTCGAAGATGTACGGGTTGACCGACAAGGTGCCGATGTGGCCGAGGATGACGGTGTGCTGGTCGTCGGCGCGCGCCACTTCCTGCATGGCCACGTTGCCGGCGGCGCCGGGCTTGTTGTCGACGAACACCGTCTGGCCCAGCAGCTTGGTCAGTTCGACGGCCGCGGCGCGCGCGATGATCTCCGAGCTGCCGCCCGGTGCAAAGGGCACGACGAAGCGCACGTTCTTGGTCGGCCAGGCCTGGGCGTGCAGCACAGGCAGGGCCAGTGCCGCGGCGCTGGCGGCGCCGGCCTGCAGCAGGCGGCGGCGGGGTAGGAACGCAGGGTTCATGGGTCTTGTCTCCGGCTTGTGGGGTGGTGCGGTCCGGCCTCGGTGCCGCCTGCCGCAGCCGGCATGCTGACCGGCGGCACCTTTCCAACATCTTTCAGCCGACGGCCCCACACAATGCGCGCATGCGCATCCTGCTGGCCGAAGACGACCACGGTCTGGGCGAGTGGCTCCGGCGCGCGCTCGAGCAGGCCGGCCACCGCGTCGACTGGCGCGACGACGGCCGCCTGGCCGAGCGCGCGCTGGCCGAGGCCGACCACGACGTGCTGGTGCTCGACCTCGGCCTGCCGGGCCTGGGAGGCCACGAACTCGTGCAGCGCCTGCGGGCCCGCGGCAGCCCGCTGCCGGTGCTGGTGCTGACGGCGCGCGACTCCCTGGCCGAACGCGTGAGTGCGCTGCACGAGGGCGCCGACGACTTTCTCGCCAAGCCCTTTGCGCTGGCCGAACTGGAGGCGCGCTTGACGGCCCTGGTGCGGCGCGCCCGCGGGCTGGACCGCCCGCGCCTGGCCTGCGGACGGCTGCAGTTCGACCCCGGCACGCGCCAGTTCCTGCTCGGCGACGAGGCCATGGCACTGTCGCCGCGCGAGCACGGCTTGCTGGCGGCGCTCATCCTGCGCAGCGGCGAGCCCATGTCCCGCCGCGATCTCGCCGAGCGGGTGTTCTCCGACGACGACGACGTGCAACCCGCGGCGCTGGACGTGCTGATGCACCGCCTGCGCCGCCGGCTCGAAGGCAGCGGTGTCCACATCCAGACCTACCGCGGCCTCGGTTACGCCCTTGAGCCGTGCGCTCTTGACCCTGTCGCGCTCGACCCTGTCGCCCTTGCCCCCGAGCCCGTACGCCCCACCCGCTGAGCCGCGGCGCCGGCGCACGCTCGGCGCGCGGCTGCTGGGCCTGCTGCTGCCGGGCCTGGTGCTCGTGCTGGGTGCTGGCCTGTGGCTGGCCCGCGCCGAGGCCGAGCAGGCTGCCGACACGGCCTACGACCGCGCGCTGCTGGGCGCGATCAAGGGCCTGGACCTGAGCGTGTCCACCGCGTCGGGGGGCCTGGCGGTGGAGCAGCCCTATCAACTCTTCGAGTTCTTCCAGCTCACGGCTGCCACCACGGTGCACTACCGGGTCGCCACCGACGATGGCCTGGTGGAGATCGGCTCGCCCGACCTGCCGCCGCCGCCGCGCGAGCTGCGCAACGGCGAGCCGCTGTTCTACGACGCCACCTACTTCGGCGAGGCGGTGCGCGTGGGTGCGCTGCGCCGCGCGCTGGCGCCACCGGTGGGCAGCGCGCGCCACGTGCTCATCCAGGTGGCCGAGGGCACGGCGGCGCGCGAGCGCTTCACCCGCGGCTTCGTGCGCCAGGCGCTGTGGCGCGATGCCGTCGTGCTGGGCGTGATGGCGCTGGCGGTGCTGGGGGCCTCGGCCTGGGCGCTGGCGCCGGTGCGGCGGCTGGCCGAGGCCACGCGCTCGCGCCGGCCCGACGACCTGCGCCCGCTGCAGGCCGAGGGCCTGCCCGCCGAACTGCTGCCGCTGGTGGATGCGGTGAACCAGCAGCTCGAGCGCACGGCCGCGCTGATGGCGCAGCGCCGGCAGTTCGTGGACGACGCTTCGCACCAGCTGCGCACGCCACTGGCCACGCTGCGCGCGCAGCTCGACTTCGCACGGCGCGAGCCCGACGCGGCGCGCCATGCCGAGGTGCTGCAGGCCTTGTCGCAGGAGCTCGACCACGCCACGCGCGGCACCGCGCAGCTGCTGGCGCTGGCCCGCGCCGACGCCGCGGCGCACGAGCCCGAGCCACTGGACCTGGCCGTGCTGGCCCGCGACGTGGCGCTCTCGCTGCTGCCGCAGGCGCGCGAGCGCGGCATCGACTTCGGCGTCGACGCGCCCGAGGCCGGCGTGCCCGCTCGTGGCGACCTGGCGCCGCTGCGCGAGGCCTTGGCCAACCTCGCCCACAACGCCCTCGTCCACGGCGCCGGGCCGGTGACGCTGGAGGCCGGTGTCGACGCGCACGAGGTCTGGGTCGGCGTCAGCGACGCCGGGCCGGGCCTGGACGCCGAGCTGCGCGCCCGCGTCGGCGAGCGCTTCGCCAAGGGGCGCGGCAGCCGGGGCTCGGGGCTGGGCCTGGCGATCGCCAGCGCCGTGGCACGCCGACATGGCGGCGTGCTCGACATCGGTGCCGCCGATGCCGCCGGCCAGGGCCTGCGCGTGCGGCTGCGCTGGCCGCGGGAGCCGGCATGAGGCGGCGCGCCTGGCTGCCCTGCACGCTGCCGCTCGTGCTGCCGGGCCTGGCCGCGCCGGCCCGGGCCCTGCAGTGCGTGGTGCCCGCCAAGCCCGGTGGCGGCTTCGACATCACCTGCCGGCTGGCGCAGCTGGCACTGGCGCCGGCGCCCGGGGCGGCGGCGGCGCCGCTCGTGCCGGTGGTGCACCAGCCCGGCGGCATCGGGGCGCTGGTGTTCAACGAGGTGGTGGCCGGCCGGCGGGCGACGTCACGCGAGCTGGTGGCGTTTTCCAGCGGCACCTTGCTGATGCTGGCCCAGGGGCGCCTGGGCCGCCACCCGGTCGACGCGGTGCGCTGGCTCGCGGCCCTGGCACAGGACCACGGTGTCGTCGCCGTGCACCGCGACTCGCCCTGGCAGCGCCTGCCCGAGCTGCTGCAGGCCCTGGCCGCCAACCCCGCGGCGGTGGTGTTTGCCGGTGGCGGCACGCTGGGCAGCCAGGACTGGCTGAAGTCGGCCCGGCTGGCGCGGGCCGCGGGCGTGGGACACCGGGCCTTCCGCTTCGTCGCCTTCGAAGGCGGCGGCGACGCCTTGCAGGCCCTGCGGGGCCGCCATGTGCAGGTGCTGGCCGGCGATGCCGCCGAGATCAGCGAGCCGCTGCGCCAGGGCCAGCCGCTGCGGCTGCTGGCGGTGCTGTCCGAGCGCCGGCTGGCCGGGCTGCTGGCCCACGTGCCCACCGCGCGCGAGCAGGGGGTGGATCTGGTCTGGCCCATCCTGCGCGGCGTGTACACGTCGCACGCCATGCCCGCGGTCGAGGCCGACGGCTGGGCGAACCAGCTGCTGGCCGGCCAGCGCCAGGCGCGCTACGAGCAGCTGCTGGCCGGCTTGTCGCTGCAGGCGCGGCCCCTGGCTGGCGAGGCGCTGGAGCGCGAGGTGCGCTCGCAGTGGGACGGCTTCCGGCGCGACGCGGCGGAGTTCGGCCTGCGTTGACAGTGTGTTCGGCGCGGCGGCTGAAGGCTCTCAGGGCCCGTCGCCCTGCGGCCCCACGCGTGGCGCGGCCACCGCATCGGGCGCGCTGCGCGCCCAGTGGTCCACCAGCGCGTCCAGCACTGGCCGGCCGCGCGCGGCGGCGTCGTCGTTGATCAGCATCGCCACGGCCCAGTCGCGGCCGTCGCCGTCGCGCATGACGCCCGCCAGGCCGACCACGTTGCGCAGCGTGCCGGTCTTCAGCCGCGCCCAGCCGGTGGCGGGTGACTCGCGCAGCCGCAGCCGCATCGTGCCGTCCACGCCCACCGTGGGCAGCGTGGCCAGCAGGTCGTGGCGGTGGCGGCCCTGCCAGGCGGCGCGCAGCATCTCGGCCAGCAACTGCGTGCTCACACGCTCGCTGCGCGACAGGCCGGAGCCGTTGTCGCTGACGAGCGCGCGGGCGTCGATGCCCTGGCGCTGCAGCCAGTCGCGCAGCACGCGGTCGGCGCGCTGTGCGGTGGGCCCGGGGGCTTCGGCCGGTGCTGCGACGCCGAGCTCGTGGAACAGCACGCGCGTCCAGGGGTTGTCGCTGGCCTTGTTCAGGTGGCGCATCAGCTCGCCCCAGGGCCGGCCCTGGCGGCGCGCCAGCACCGCGGCACCGGCGGGCGCCGTGCCCTCGCGCACGCGGCCGGTGAAGCGCCCGCCCAGGCCACGCCACAGCGTGCGAACCAGGCGCTCGGCGAGCTCGTCGCGGTCCAGCAGCTGCAGCGCTGGCCGCGCCGTGCAGGCGCGCGGGAAGGCGCCGTGCAGGGTGATGGTGGTGACGCCACCCTCGCGCGCCGTGGTGGCGGGTTTCCAGTGGTCGTCCCAGTCAGCGCAGCGGGCGTCGACGAGGGCCATGCCGCGCGCGTCGATGACGAGGCCGTCGAGCGCCGGCACCGCGGTGGCCACCACGCCCTCGGCCGTGGCCTGCAGCTTCAGCGGCAGCAGGCTGCCGGCCACGTTCAGCGCATCGGGGATCACGTTGTAGGGGAACTCGGGCGCGCTGTCGAAGGGCGGCAGGCCGAGGTCGGCGCGCGGCGGGTCGTAGCGGCTGCGGTCGAGCAGCACGTCGCCGCGCAGCTCACGCACGCCGCTCTCGCGCAGCTCCATCAGCAGCGCCCAGAGCTGCGACACGCCCAGCTCGACGTCGCCACCGCCGCGCAGCACGAGGTCGCCGTCGAGCACCTCGCCGTCCGGCCCCGCGCGGCGTGGCGCGGCGCTCACGAGTTCGGTGAAGCCGCGGTGGTTGGGGCCGAGCACGTCGAGCGCCACGATGCTGGTGACGAGCTTCATCGTCGAGCCCGGCTGCATCGGCCGCGTGGCCTGCCAGCCGACGGCGCGGCCGTGGTGCCCCAGCGGCACGGCCGCATACGCCAGCGCCGACGCCGGCAGCCCCGCAGCCTGCAGCGCCTGCTGCACGGGCTCGGGGGGCGAGGCATGGGCTGCCGCGCTGCAGGCCAGCAAAGCCGCCAGGCGCCACAGCGGGCGCAGCATCGGTGGTGTCATGGCTGGGATTGTCGATGGCCGCCGCGACAATGCCGCCCGTGACTGCCACCGCGCCTGTTCCTGCCCCTGCGCTGCACCTCGGCCTTGATGCCGGCGGCACGCAGACGCGCTGGGCGCTGGCCGATGCCACCGGCGCGTTGCAGGCCGAAGGCACCGCGCCGCCGATCACCGGCCTGATGCTGCTCGACGCGCCCGGCCGCGCCGCGCTGGCCGAGGCGCTGCAGGCCCTGGTCGCCGCGCTGCCCGCCGGCACCGTGCTGCGCAGCGCCTGGGCCGGGGTCACCGGCTTCGATGCTGCGCTGGCGGCGGAACTGGCGCGCGCACTCGGCCTGCCACCCGCGGCCGTGCGTGTGTGCAGCGACATCGAGCTCGCCTGCCTTGCCGCCTTTGCGCCGGGCGCGGGCCTCGTGGTCTACGCCGGCACCGGCTCGATCGCTGCGCTGCTGGCCGCCGACGGCACGCTGCACCGCGCCGGCGGTCGCGGCGCGGTGATCGACGACGCCGGCGGCGGCCACTGGATAGCGCGCCAGGCGCTGCAGCTCGTGTGGCGCGCCGAAGACGCCGCGCCAGGTGCCAGCGCGGCCACGCCGCTGGGCCGCGCGCTGGCCCAGGCCGTGGGTGGCGACGACTGGCCCGCCACGCGCGCCTTCGTCTACGGCGCCAGCCGGGGCGAACTGGGCACGCTGGCGCTGGCTGTGGCCGCCGCGGCCCATGGGGGCGACGCCGCAGCGCTGGCGCTGCTGCAGCAGGCGGGTGGCGAGCTGGCGCGCCTGGCGCAGGCGCTGCACGGCCGGCTCGGCGCGAGCCTGCCGGTGGCGCTGGCCGGCCGCGTGTTCGATCTGCACCCGGCCATCGAGGCTGCGCTGCGCCAGGCGCTGCCTGGCGTGGCCGTGCACCGCAGCAGCGAGCCCGCCGAGCGCGCGGCGGCGCGGCTGGCGGCGGCCCTGGAGAATCAGCGCCGATGAACTGCCTGCTCCGAGCCGCCGCCGCTCTGCTCGTGCCCCTGCTGATCGCCGGCTGCGCCACGCCCGGCATGGGCACCACCGAAGGCGGCATCCCCGTCGTCACCACGCACACCGCCAAGGGGCAGGACAGCAGGGCGCTGTTTCTCGTCATCCACTACACAGTGGCCGACCTGCCGCAAAGCCTGCACATCCTGACCGAGCGCGAGGTCTCGGCGCACTACCTGCTGACGGACGAGACGCCGCCGCGCATCTACCGCCTCGTCGACGAAAACCGCCGTGCCTGGCACTCGGGCGTCAGTGGCTGGAAGGGCCACCGGCTGCTCAACGCCAGCAGCATCGGCATCGAGATCGTGCACCCGGGCTTTCGCAAGCAGCCCGATGGCGAGCGCGAATACCTGCCGTTTTCGCAGGCGCAGATCGACGCGCTGATCCCGCTGGTGCGCGACATCGTCACGCGCCACCAGATCCGGCCCGAGCGCGTGCTCGGCCATGGCGAAGTGACCCCTTCGTACAAGGAAGACCCCGGACCCACCTTCCCCTGGCACCGCCTGGCCGCCGCGGGCCTGGTGCCGCCGCTGCCCGATGCCGCCCGCGTGGCCGCCCAGCGTGCTGTGTACGAGGCCGCGCTGCCGGATGCGGCCTGGTTCCAGCAACAGCTGCAGCAATGGGGCTTCCAGATCGAGCGCACAGGGCAGTGGGACGAGCAGAGTCGCCGCGTGATGATGAACTTCCAGATGCGCTACCGGCCCACCGACCACCGCGCCAAGATGGACGCCGAGAGTGCCGCGCTGCTGTGGGTGCTGAACAACCCCCTGCCCGCGCCAAAAGCCAAGCCATGACGGCGCCGCTGCCCAACCGCCGCGCCGCGCTGGGGGCGCTCACGGCCCTGGGCGCCTTCGGCGCCTTGGCCTCGGGCTGCGTCGGCCCCGACCGGCCGGCACCGCTGCTCGAGCCGGCGCCGCCCCTGTCGCCGCCGCTGGGCGGGGCCGACACGACGCCGTCCGGGCCCGCCGCCGATCTGCCGCCTGCGGCCCCGCGCGAGGTGCGCGGCGCCTGGATCGCCACCGTCGCCAACATCGACTGGCCCAGCCGCCCCGGCCTGAGCGCCGCGCAGCAGCGCAGCGAAGCCCTGGCGCTGCTGGAGCGCGCGCGCGAGCTCAACCTCAACCTGCTGGTGCTGCAGGTGAGGCCGGCGGGTGACGCCATCTACCTCTCGGCGCTGGAGCCCTGGACCGAGTTCCTCTCGGGCGCGCAAGGCCGCGCGCCCTGGCTGGCCGGCGAGGCGCCCTGGGACCCGCTGGCCTTCTGGCTGGAGCAGGCGCATGCGCGCGGCATCGAGCTGCACGTGTGGTTCAACCCCTACCGCGCGCGCCACTCGGCCGCCAAGACGCCACCGGTGGCGCCGCACCTGGCGGTGCGCGAGCCCGCGCTGGTCAAGCGTTATGGCGAGCAGCTGTGGATGGATCCCGGCGAGCCCGCGGCGGCCGAGCACACGCTGGCGGTGGTGGCCGACGTGCTGCGCCGCTACGCCGTGGATGGCGTTCACATCGACGATTATTTCTACCCGTACCCCGTGCTGGCCAACCCGGCCGCCGGCCCGGGCAGCGCCGAGCTGCCCTTCCCCGACGACCCCAGCTACGCCCGCTACCGTGCCGCCGGCGGCGTGCTCGCGCGGGACGACTGGCGCCGCGCCAACGTCGACAGCCTGGTCGAGCAGCTGCACGACACCGTGCACCGCGTGCGCCCCGGCACGCGCTTCGGCATCAGCCCCTTCGGCATCGGCCGGCCCGAGCGGCGGCCCGCCGGCATCACCGGCTTCAGCCAGTACGACAAGCTGTTTGCCGACGTCGAGCAGTGGCTGCAGCAGGGCTGGCTCGACTACCTCGTGCCGCAGCTGTACTGGCCCATCGACCGCCGGGGCCAGGAGTTCCCGGTGCTGCTGGCGCATTGGCAGCGCGAGCTGGCAGCCCTCTCGCCCGCACCGCCGCGCCACCTGTGGCCTGGCGTGTTCACGAGCCAGGTCAAGCGCACGGGCGACGAGGCCACCGGCCCGCGCGCCTGGCCCGCGGCCGAGCTGCTGGCGCAGGTGCAGCTGATGCGGCAGCAGGGCACGCCGGGGCACATCCACTTCAGCATGGTGGCGCTGATGCAGGACCGCGACGGGCTGGCCACCGCGCTGCGCAGCGGCGCCTATGCCGAGCCCGCGCTGGTGCCGGCCACGCCCTGGCTCGACGAGCGCGTGCCGGCGGCGCCGACGCTGCGGCGCGACGGCGATCGGCTGCTCATCGAACCCGGTGCGGGTGAGGTGGCCGTGGCGCGCTGGGCGCTGTGGCGGCGGGTGGGTGGCCAGTGGCGCTTTGCGGTGCTGCCAGGGGCCGCGCGGCAGTTCGTCATCGACGGCGCCGACCGTGTGACGCTGGCGGCCGTCAGCCGCACGGGCGTCGAAGGCCCGCGGCATCTGTTGAAGGCGTGACTGGCCCATGACCCTGCCCCGCACCGAGGAAGCCCACCCCGACCACACCGGCCTCGACGGCTATGGCACGGCGCAGCTGCTGGCCGCCTTCGTCGATGACCAGGCCCGCGCCGCCGAGGCCGTGCGCGCGGCGCTGCCGGCCTTGCAGCAGGCGGTGGACGCCGCCGTGCCGCGGCTGCAGCGTGGCGGCCGGCTCATCACCGTGGGCGCGGGCACCAGCGGGCGGCTGGGCGTGCTCGACAGCGTCGAGCTCGGCCCCACCTTCGACTGGCCGCGCGAGCGCGCCCCGGCGCTGCTGGCCGGCGGCGAGGGCGCCATGTTCGTGGCCGTGGAAGGCGCCGAAGACAGCGCGCCGCGCGGTGCAGAGGACGTGATGGCGCTGAAGCCCACGCCCGACGACGTCGTCATCGCGCTGGCGGCCTCGGGCAGCACGCCCTACGCGCTGGGCGCGGTCGACGCCGCGCGCACGGCCGGCGTGCTCACCATCGGCATCGCCAACAACCCCGGCGCGGCGCTGCTGGCGGCGGCGCACATCGGCGTGCTGCTCGACACCGGGCCCGAGGTCATCAGCGGCAGCACGCGGCTGAAGGCCGGCACGGCGCAGAAGATCGCGCTCAACAGCTTCAGCAGCGCCTGCATGGTGCGCCTGCACAAGGTGTACGGCAACCTGATGGTGGACCTGCGCGCCACCAACGCCAAGCTCGTGAAGCGCGCGCTGCGCCTGACGGTGCGTGCCAGTGGCGCGGACGAGGCCGCTGCGCAGGCCGCGCTGCAGGCGGCCGGGAAGCGTGTGAAGACGGCCATCGTCATGCTCAAGGCCGGCGTCGACGAGGCCACGGCCGAGGCGCGGCTGGCCGCGGCCGAAGGCAGCGTGCAGCAGGCCTTGCTCCCCCCCTCCGTTCGCCCTGAGCCTGTCGAAGGGTCCGCCGCCGTTCACCCTGAGCTTGTCGAAGGGTCCGGTTCACCACCAGGGCTTCGACAGGCTCAGCCCGAACGGGAGTTGGAGCCTCGACAAGCTCCGCCCGAGCGGGGGCCTGTGAACGGCGGCTCGTGACCACCGCGCGCGAGCCGGCGCTTGATGTGTTCCGCGGCGCCACCGTGGCGCTGATGATCCTCGTCAACAACCCCGGCAACTGGAACGCCCTGTACCCGCCGCTGGCACACGCGCCGTGGCGCGGCGTGACGCCCACCGACCTGGTGTTCCCGTTCTTCCTCTTCGCCGTCGGCCATGCGCTGGCGCTCGTGATGCCGGCGCTGCTCGCCGGGCCGCCGCGCGTGTTCTGGGTCCGCGTGGCGCGGCGCACGGCCTTCATCTTCGGCATCGGCCTGCTGCTCAACGCCGCGCCCTTCGTGCGCTGGGACGCCGCCGGCGAGCTGGTGCTGCGCGATTGGAGCCAGCTGCGCCTGATGGGCGTGCTGCAGCGCATCGCACTGTGCTTCGGCGCTGCGGCGGCCATCGTCTGGTGGGCCGAGCGCCACACGGCGCGGCCGCGGCGTGCGGTGCTCGCCGTGGTGGCCGTGCTGCTGCTGGGCTACCAGGCGATGTGTGTGGCCTTGGGCACAACCGGCGATCCGTACTCGCTGCAGGGCTGGTTCGGCACCGCGTGGGACAAGGCCCTGCTCGGCGAGAGCCACCTCTACCGCGGCGAGGGCATGCCTTTCGACCCCGAAGGCCTGGCCAGCACGCCGCCGGCCATCGCCCAGGTGCTGCTGGGCTGGTGGGTGGGCCGCACGCTGGCCCGTGCTGCCCTCGACGCCAGGGCCGTGGCGCGCCTCTTCGCCGCCGCCGTGGTGCTGGGCGTGCTGGCCTACGCCTGGCAGCTGGGCATGCCGCTGAACAAGAAGATCTGGACCTCGTCGTACGTGCTGCTGACCACCGCGCTGGCAATGGCCACGCTGGCGGCGCTGATCCACCTGTTGAACCACGGCACGCAGATCGACGGCCGGCCGGCGCGCGCCACCTGGGGCTGGATGGCGCTGTGCACCTGGTTCGGCCGCAACCCGCTGGGTCTGTTCGTGCTGGCGGGCTTGGTGCCGCGCTTCCTGGGGCTGATCCGCTGGGA
Source organism: Rubrivivax sp. (assembly GCA_027487585.1). Classification (GTDB taxonomy): domain Bacteria; phylum Pseudomonadota; class Gammaproteobacteria; order Burkholderiales; family Burkholderiaceae_C; genus Rubrivivax. Next base: position 20,290 of record JAIYDH010000100.1, on the reverse strand, counting down.
AGCCGGCACCGCCGCCGATGGCAGCCTGCGCTGGACGAGCCCGTTGCCCTGGGTGCACGAGCAGGTGGCGGTGCCGATCGCATCGCTCGTTAGCACCGACCCGCGCCTGGGCTCGCTGCTGTTCGCACTGCTGAACCTGGCCTTCTACGCCGCGCTGGCGGCCTGGCTGCACCGCCGCAGGCTGTACTGGCGCGTTTGAAGGCAGCGCCTGCAGGCCGGCACTGGCCAGGGCGAAGGCGCACGTTCCACAATCGCGCCCAGTCTCAGGAGACCTGCCATGAACGCCCCGCTCCCCGACCACGTGCTGCCCCGCATCGAGCTGCGCCCGGTACCCCCGGCCATGCTGGAGGCGCTGAAGGCCCGCTTCGCCGAGCGCTGCAGCACCGCGCTGGCCGTGCGCGAACAGCACGGCCGCGGCGAAAGCGTCTACGACGCCGCGCCGCCCGAGGCCGTGCTGTTCTGCGAGAGCAACGACGACGTGATGTTCGCCGTGCGCCTGGCGCACGAGCACGCGGTGCCCGTCATCCCCTTCGGCGTGGGCAGCTCGCTCGAAGGCCACCTGCTGGCGGTGCAGGGCGGCATCAGCCTGGATCTCTCACGCATGACGAAGATCCTGGCCGTGCACGCCGAAGACCTGACGGTCACCGTGCAGGCCGGCGTCACGCGCGAGCAGCTCAACCGCGAGATCAAGGACAGCGGCCTCTTCTTCCCCATCGACCCCGGCGCCAACGCCAGCATCGGCGGCATGGCCGCCACGCGCGCCAGTGGCACGAACGCGGTGCGCTACGGCACGATGCGCGAGAACGTGCTCGGGCTCACGGTCGTCACGGCTGCGGGTGAGCTGGTGCACACCGGCACGCGCGCCCGCAAGAGCAGCGCCGGCTACGACCTGACGCGCCTGTTCGTCGGCAGCGAGGGCACGCTGGGCGTGATGACCGAGATCACGCTCAAGCTCTACCCGCTGCCCGAGGCCGTGAGCGCCGCGGTGTGCCACTTCCCGAGCATCGACGCGGCGGTGCGCACCACCATCCAGATCATCCAGATGGGCGTGCCGATCGCGCGCTGCGAGCTGCTCGACGCGCATGCCATCCGCGCCGTCAACCGCCACAGCAAGCTCGACCTGGCCGAGCAGCCGATGCTGCTGATGGAGTTCCACGGCAGCGAGGCCGGCGTCAAGGAACAGGCCGAGATCGTGCAGGAGCTGGCGGCCGAATTTGGTGGCGGCGGTTTCCAGTGGGCGACCACGCCCGAGGCGCGCACCAAGCTGTGGACGGCGCGCCACCAGGCCTATTTCGCGGCGCTGCAGATGCGCCCCGGCTGCCGCTGCCAGAGCAGCGACACCTGCGTGCCCATCTCCAAGCTCGCCGAGAGCATCAACGAGAGCGTGGCCGAGGCCGAGGCCAGCGGCATCCCGTACTGGATCGTCGGCCACGTGGGCGACGGCAACTTCCACCTGAGCTACCTGATGGACCCCGACGACGCGGCCGAGCACGCGGCGGTGGAACGGCTGAATGTGCTGATGGTGGAACGCGCCATCCGCCTGGGCGGCACCTGCACCGGCGAGCACGGCATCGGGCTGCACAAGATGGGCTACCTGGTGCAGGAAGCCGGCGAAGGCACGGTGGCGCTGATGCGCAGCGTGAAGCAGGCGCTGGACCCGAAGAACATCATGAACCCGGGCAAGGTGTTCCGGGCGTAGACCCGGCTCTGCTCAGGGCTGAGGTGCCGGCACGCTGAAGCGCTTGGTGACCTCGCCCTTGCCGTTGGCGCTTTCGAGCTGCACGCCAAAGCCCCAGAGGCGTGCCACGTGCTTCAGCACCTCGGCGGCGGTGTCGTGCAGCGGGCGGTCGTTGTGCTGGTAGTGGCGCAGCGTGAGGCTGCGGTCGCCGCGCAGGTTGACGTTCCAGACCTGGATGTTAGGCTCGCGGCTGCCGAGGTCGTACTGGTGGCTCAGCATCTCGCGCACGCGGCGGTAGCCGCGCTCGTCGTGGATGGCGGCCACTTCGTACTCGGCCGCCTTCTCGTCGTCGCGGATGGCGAACAGGCGCAGCTCGCGCATCAGCTTCGGACTCAGGTACTGGCCGATGAAGCTCTCGTCCTTGAAGTTGCGCATCGCCTCGTGCAGCGTCGGCAGCCAGGGCTTGCCGGCGATGTCGGGGAACCAGGCGCGGTCTTCCTCGGTGGGGTGCTCGCAGATGCGCTGGATGTCGGTGTACATCGCAAAGCCCAGCGCATACGGGTTCAGGCCGCTGTACGCCGGGTGCCCCACCGGCGGCTGGAAGATGACGTTGGTGTGCGACTTCAGCCACTCGATCATCACGCCGTCGGTCAGGAAGCCGTCGTCGTACATCGTGTTCAGGATGCGGTGGTGCCAGAAGCAGTTGTGGTTGATGAAGCAACTGGCCTTGTAGGCGTGCGAGTTCTCGACGCTGAAATCGACCACGGGCCCGGTGTCGTGGTCGATGGACTCGATGGTCGTCTTGTCGTCCTTCTTCAGGAACCAGTGGGTCTCGTCCAGCACCTGTTGCAGGGCCGCCTGTTTGGCCGGCAGGCGGAAGCCGATCTCCCGCTGGTACAGCCGCAGATCGCTGCCGGTGATGACGAGGCGGTGCGTGCCGTCGCGCTGGGGCCTGACCGAGCACACCAGCCCCAGGTTCAGCAGCAGCAACTGCTCGGTGCGCAGCAGCGCCAGGCTCTTGCTCACCAGGATCACCTGGCGATCGGCCACCGACACGCAGCCGTCGGTGTCGAAGTGTCCGCGCAGGAAGGCCGCCACCACGGCGCGCGGCGAGCGCAGCACGAGCTCGGGCACGGTCTTGCGGCCGGCAGCGCCCGTGCCTTGGGCGAAGTGCAGGTTCTCCACCAGCACCCGCGCCAGCGCAGCGCTGTGCACGGTGCTGTTGAAGTGGTTCCTGTCGGGGCGACGGCGGGCCTGCAGACCGAACTGCGCAAACAGCGTCTGCTCGAAGAAGTCGAGCAAGACCGCGTCTTGTGAGGTCAGGTTGATGCGCCCGGAGTGCGTGGTCTCGACGAAGCCGTCGCCGGTGAGCTGCCCCAGCACCTCGGCCAGGTCGGCATCCAGCGTGGCCGGACGGCGAGGCAGATCGTCGGCACTGCGCAGGGTGAGCGGCAACCCCACATCGGCCTTGATCGCCAGCCACTCGGCCTGGCAGGCCGCCAGGCGCGCGGCATGATCGGCTGACACGCGCAGCTGCCGATGGCCCGACTGCCACTTCAGGAAGGTGTGCATGGACAAGCCGTGTCGAGCGCACACCTCGGCCAGCCGCGGCCGGCTGGCGGTGTCGTAGTCGATGGCTGCGGGCTGCGATGCAAACACACCTTGGCCGCGCCGGATCTCGACGCTGTCGCCCACGCGCAGGGCCTGCAGCTCCACCCACTGGTCGCCCAGCAGCAGCTTGTGGTCGGCGCCGCCATGCAGCACGTAGCCGTGCCGGGTGGTGATGCGCACGCGCGGCTTTTGGGGGTGTGAGAACCAGTTGACGACGCGGTTGCCGTCCTCGACCCGACCATCGAACTGCGTATCGACCAACTCCTGGGCCGGCATCAGCCCGTGATCGGTGACGATGAGGGTGTCGCCAGTGACGCAGGCCCAACCTTCATTCATGACCTGCGTCTGCCGCTGCGGGTAGAAGTACTGCGCCACCTTGCGCACGATGCGCACGATCTCGCGCTGCCAGGGCTCCAGCAGCGGCGCGTTCTTCTCGATGAAGTACAGCAGGTTCTCCTGCGGCTCCTCGGGGAAGCGCTTGCTCTCGCTGGCGGCGGCCTCCTTCTCGGCCTTGCGCGGCAGCGTGCGCCAGAGGTCGTTGACCTGGCGCTGCGCGTACTCCTCGCGGTCTACTCGCTCGGCGAGTTCCTGCGCCAGGCTCTTGCGCGTGGGGCGGCGGTAGCGGTCGACGCCGTGGTTGGACAGTGCGTGGCAGCTGTCGAGGAAGCCCTCGACCACGTCCATGCCGTGCTTCTCTTCGCAGGCCGCGACGTAGTTCTTGGCGTAGACGAGGTAGTCGATGATCGACGCCGCGTCCGTCCACATGCGGAACAGGTAGTTGCCCTTGAAGAAGCTGTTGTGGCCGTAGGCCGCGTGCGCGATGACGAGCGCCTGCATCGCCAGCGTGTTCTCTTCCATCAGGTAGCTGATGCAAGGGTTGCTGTTGATGACGATCTCGTAGGCCAGCCCCATGTGGCCTCGCTTGTAGTTCTTCTCGGTGGCAATGAACTCCTTGCCGTAGCTCCAGTGGCGGTAGTTCACCGGCATGCCCACGCTGGCGTAGGCGTCCATCATCTGCTCGGCGGTGATGATTTCGAGCTGGTTGGGGTAGGTGTCCAGGCCGAAGCGCGCCGCCGTGTCCGCGATGATGCGGTGGTAGCGCTCGACGAGCTCGAAGCTCCAGTCGCTGGGGCCGGGCAGCGGCGCGCCCGGGCGTTCGGCCAGCGGCAGGGGTTGCTCCAGGGCCAGCGGGCGGGGCTTCATGCGGCAACCTTCATGCGGCTTTTGCGCCTTCCTTCTTGAACAGATCGCGGAACACCGGGTAGATCTGGTCGGCGCTGGTGGCCTTGCGCATGGCGAAGTGCTTGTGCGCGTCCTGCAGCTGCGTGTATTCGTCCCAGAGGTTCTGTTCTTCCTCGGCGACCTGGACGTAAGCGAAATAGCGCACCAGCGGCAGCAGCTTGTCGCTCAGCAGCTCGCGGCAGCGGCCGCTGTCGTGGTGCCAGTTGTCGCCGTCGCTGGCCTGCGCGCCGTAGATGTTCCACTCTTCGGGCGAGTAGCGGGCGCGGATGATCTCTTCCATCAGCACAAGCGCGCTGCTGACCACGGTGCCGCCCGTCTCACGCGCGTGGAAGAAGTTCTGCTCGTCCACCTCTGAGGCCTGCGTGTGGTGGCGGATGAAGACCAGGTCGATCTTCTCGTAGTGCCGCGTCAGGAACAGGTACAGCAGGATGAAGAAGCGCTTGGACAGCTCCTTGCGGCCTTCGTCCATGGAGCCCGACACGTCCATCAGGCAGAACATGACGGCCTTGCTGGTGGGCACCGGCACCTTGATGCGGCTGCGAAAGCGCAGGTCGATGGGGTCGAGGTACGGGATGCGCTCGATGCGGCCCTTGAGCAGCTCGATGCGCTCCACCAGCGCCTTGATGTGGGCCTCGGCCACGGCCCGTTCGGAAGCATCCGCGGGTTGCAGCGCGGCGCGGCAATCGGCCAGTTCGTCTTCCAGTTCCTGCAGCGTGCGGCGCTTGCCGGCGCCCAAGGCGATGCGCCGGCCGAGGGCGCCGCGCATGCTGCGCACCACGTGCAGGTTGTTGGGCGTGCCGTCGCTGGAAAAGCCCGCGCGCTGGCTCTTCCACTCGGGCACCTCGGCCAGCTGCGTGCGCACCAGGTGCGGCAGCGCCAGGTCTTCGAAGAAGACCTGCATGAACTCTTCCTTGCTGAGCGCGAAGACGAAGTCGTCGTCGCCTTCGCCGCTGTCGCTGGCCTGGCCCTTTCCACTTCCACCGCTGCCGCCGCCGCCCTTGGGCTTTTCGATGCGATCGCCCTGCACGTACTCGCGGTTGCCGGGGTGCACGACGTCGCGCACGCCGCCGCTGCCGTGGCCGAATACGGGCTCGGAGATGTCCTTCTTCGGGATGCGGATGTCCTCGCCGCGCTCGATGTCGCGGATGCCGCGGCCGTCGATCGCGCGCTTGACGGCGTCCTTCACCTGCTCCTTGTAGCGGCGAAGAAAGCGCTCGCGGTTGCCGATGGACTTGTTCTTGCCCGCCAGGCGGCGATCGATGATCTGCTGCATCCGATGCCTCTGTGGCTAACGGCCAAGCTTCCCGCCGTGGAACCGGCTTTGCCGGGCCACAGGCGGACGGCCCCCTCGGGGGGTAGCGAGCGCTAGCGAGCTTGGGGGCTTCATGTCAGCTGCTCTTGCGCACGCGCAGGTACCACTCGCACAAGAGGCGCACCTGCTTCTGCGTGTAGCCCTTGGCCACCATGCGCGTCACGAAGTCCTCGTGCTTCTTGGCTTCGTCGGCACTGGCCTTGGCGTTGAAGCTGATCACCGGCAGCAGCTCCTCGGTGTTCGAGAACATCTTCTTCTCGATCACGGTGCGCAGCTTCTCGTAGCTGGTCCACACCGGGTTGTTGCCCTGGTTGTTGGCCCGCGCCCGCAGCACGAAGTTGACGATCTCGTTGCGGAAGTCCTTCGGGTTGGCAATGCCGGCGGGTTTTTCGATCTTCTCGAGTTCGGCGTTGAGCGACGCGCGGTCGAACACCTCGCCGGTGTCGGTGTCGCGGTACTCGTGGTCCTGGATCCAGTAGTCCGCGTAGGTCACGTAGCGGTCGAAGATGTTCTGGCCGTATTCGGAGTAACTCTCCAGGTACGCGGTCTGGATCTCCTTGCCGATGAACTCCGCGTAGCGCGGCGCGAGTGCTTCCTTGATGAAGCCGACGTACTTGTCTTCGGTTTCCTTCGGGAACTGCTCGCGCTCGATCTGCTGCTCGAGCACGTACATCAGGTGCACCGGGTTGGCGGCCACCTCGGTGCTGTCGAAGTTGAACACCTTGCTCAAAATCTTGTAGGCGAAGCGTGTGCTGATGCCGCTCATGCCCTCGTCGACGCCGGCGTAGTCGCGGTACTCCTGGTAGCTCTTGGCGCGCGGGTCGGTGTCCTTCAGGTTCTCGCCGTCGTAGACCAGCATCTTGCTGAAGAGCGAGCTGTTCTCGGGCTCCTTCAGCCGCGTGAGGATGGCGAACTGGCTCATCATCTTCAACGTGCCCGGCGCGCAGGTGGCCTGGCTCAGCGAGCTGTTCTTCAAGAGTTTCTCGTAGATCTTGACCTCTTCGCTCACGCGCAGGCAGTACGGCACCTTGACGATGTAGATGCGATCGAGGAAGGCCTCGTTGTTCTTGTTGTTGCGGAAGGCCTTCCACTCGCTTTCGTTGCTGTGCGCGAGCACCACGCCGTCAAACGGGATGGCGCCGAAGCCCTCGGTGCCCTTGAAGTTGCCCTCCTGCGTGGCGGTGAGCAGCGGGTGCAGCACCTTGATCGGCGCCTTGAACATCTCCACAAACTCCAGCAGGCCCTGGTTGGCCAGGCACAGGCCGCCGCTGTAGCTGTAGGCGTCGGGGTCGTCCTGGCTGTAGGCCTCGAGCTTGCGGATGTCGACCTTGCCGACGAGCGAGCTGATGTCCTGGTTGTTCTCGTCGCCCGGCTCGGTCTTGGCGATGCCCACCTGCTTGAGCACGCTCGGGTGGCGCTTCACCACCTTGAACTGCCGGATGTCGCCGCCGAACTCCTCGAGCCGCTTCACGGCCCAGGGGCTCAGGATGCGGTTGAGGTAGCGGCGCGGGATGCCGTATTCGCTCTCGAGAATGGCGCCGTCTTCGGCCGCGTCGAACAGGCCCAGCGGGCTTTCGTTCACCGGGCTGCCCTTGATGGCGTAGAACGGCACCTCCTGCATCAGCGCCTTCAGGCGCTCGGCGATGCTGCTCTTGCCGCCACCCACCGGGCCCAGCAAATACAGGATCTGCTTCTTCTCCTCGAGCCCCTGTGCGGCATGGCGGAAGTAGCTCACGACCTGCTCGATCGAGTCTTCCATGCCGTAGAACTCGGCGAAGGCCGGGTAGACCTTGATCACCTTGTTGGCGAACAGGCGGCTCATGCGCGGGTCGTTGCGCGTGTCCACGCTCTGCGGCTCGCCGATGGCCTTGAGCATGCGCTCGGCGGCGGTGGCGTAGGCCAGCGGGTTGCGCTTGCATTCGGCCAGGTAGTCCTCGAGGGACATCTCTTCTTCGCGCGTGCGCTCGAAGCGGGCGGCGAAGTGCTTGATCACGTCCATGGGCGAGCCTCCGGGGCCAGCGCACGGCGGGGCGGAGGATCCGCTTCCTTCACCGTGTCTGGGAAGTTCTGATGAAGTCCGGGCTTCACGGACCCTGGCTCCATCAGAGCTTTCCGGCCACCCCGCCGGCCCGGTGCCCCGGGCCGGGGCGGGCGACGACAGCGCTGGGGCACAGCTTAGCGACTCCGCCGATTCCGAGGTGCTGAATTGGGGTATTCGTACCGGTCAATCCGGCTTCGGTTCCTGCGGCGCGCTGTGGGCAGGGCCATGCACTTGGCATGCCAGGCAGCCCCCTTGTCCGACCGATCGGCCCGCCCGATGATGCGCCCATGCCCGCTGCCACCCGCCGCCCGATGGGCGCCATCGACCCGAACCCGCTGCTCCGGGGCTGCCCGCGCTGCCGGGAACCCATGTCGCCGCTGAAGCTGTCGTCGCACACCGGCCGCACCATCATGGTGGACCACTGCGGGCCCTGCCGGCAGATCTGGTTCGACGAGCTGGAATCGGTGGCGCTCGACGCCCGGGGTTGGATCCGGCTGCTGCGCGAGCTGCAGGCCGGCGCTGCGCAGCCGGCGCGCGCCCCCGATCCGGCTGGCGGCGGCCTGTCCTGCCCCACGTGCCGGGCGGAGCTCGCGCAGGTGTTCAACCGCTCGCGCTTCGGGCGCTTCACGTCGCTGGAATGCCCTCGCCGCCACGGGCACCTGCACAGCCTGGCCGGCGTGCTGGCCGAGCGCGGCCTCGTGCGGCCCCTGCTGGGCCCGGAACGGTCGGCGCTGCTCGAGCAGCGCCAGCGCATCGACTGCTTCAACTGCGGCGCGCCCGCCAGCGGCGAGAGCCTGCGCTGCGACTTCTGCCAAGCCCCGCTGGTGGTGCTGGACGTGGCGCGGCTGGCGCAGTCGCTGCGCGCGCGGGTGGTCGACGAGGGCGCCGCGCCCGCCCTGCCTGGCCGCGCGCTGCCGTGGCGTTGCCGCGCCTGCGGCGCCTCGCTGGACCCGGCGGCCGACGCGAAGTGCGGGCAGTGCGGCCAGCTCGTGATCGCGCTCGACCTGCCCGAGCTCTGCGCCTTGCTCGATGCCGCCGAGGCCGAGCTCGATGCCGCCGACGCCGCCCGGGCCCACCGGCGGGCTGACCACGCCTCCCACGCGCGGTCCGGCGGCGCGCCCGGCGAGCGCGCTCGCCGCCCGGCTCACCGCGAACGCCACACCGACGAGGCCCGCCACGGTGGCGAGCGGGCGCAGAGCAGCCTGGAGCGGACCTGGGACCTGACGGAGCTGGCCCTGGACCTGCTCAGCGCCGTCATCCGGCGATGACCCGCCGATGAGGCCGCGTGGGGCCGTGCGGGGCCGCGCGGGGCCGCTTCGATAATGCGGCGATGAACGCCGTCCACCTGACCGCCGATCTGCACGGCTGCCCCGCCGACCTGCCGGCCATGCGCGACACCGCGGCCTTGCGCGAGTTGTGTGTGCGCGCGGTGCGAGAGGCCGGTCTGCAAGCCGTGGGCGAGCTGTTCCACCGATTCCCGGCGCCCGGCGGCGTGACCGGCGCGGTGCTGCTGGCCGAGTCGCACCTGGCCGTGCACACCTGGCCCGAGCACGGCACGGTCACGGTGGACGCCTTCGTCTGCAACGCCAGCGCCGACAACACCGCCCGCGCCGAGCAGCTGCTCCAGGCGGTGGTGGCGCCCTTCGGTGCCGCGCAGGTGCTCAGGCAGAGCCTGACGCGCAACAGCCCAGCCGTGCCGCCGCCCGCCGGCCGGCCGCATCCCCCAGCGTGAAAGCCTCCTCGAACACCGAGTAGCCCGCCAGGTCGGCGTGCGCGAGGTGCAGCCGCTCGCTGCCGGCGGGGCCGGCCACGGCCGGGCCGCCGGGCTGTGCGGCACCGCGCAACGCGCGCAGCGCCGGGTGGCCGCGCACGCCGGGCGCCGGCACGGCCATGGCGTGCCCGTAGCGCATCAGGTCCACGCGCAGCAGCCGGCCGGGCAGGTCGGGGTGCACCTGTGCAAGGTGGCTCACCACGCGCTCGGCCCAGGTCGTCCAGGGCTCGTCGCGCAGGCGCCGCCGCCAGGCGGCCGTGCCCGCACGCGAGGCCTGCCCGAAGGCCCAGTAGGCCGTCAGCACCACCGGGCCTGCCTGCGCCCGCAGGCCCTGGTGGCCGGCATCCACGTAGCCCAGGGCCAGGCGCGAGGGCGATTCCGGCGCAGGCAGCCGGCCGTCCGGCCCGGCCGCCACCTGGAACACGTTGTCCCAGGCAGGGGGCGCGCCCACGCGGTCGATTGGCGGCTCGCGCAGCAGCAGGTTGGCCACCAGCCACGGGGCGTGGTCGACGGCCGCCGCAGCCGCCGCCAGCGCTGCGGGGGCCGCCTCGACGATGCGCGCGGCCACATGCAGCGGCAGCGCCACCACCACCTCGCGGGCCAGCCAGCGCTGGGCCGTGCCGGCGGCATCGTGCACCTCCAACGCCACGCCGTGGCGAGACGGCTGCACCCGCCGCACCAGGCAGCCGGTGTGCAGCCGCTCGCCCAGCGGCGCGGCCAGCCGGCGCGTCAGCCAGGCGTTGCCCTCGGGCCAGGTGAAGACAGCCTCGCGGGCCTCGCTGTCGCCGGCCATGCCGAAGCCGTGGCGGCTGGCGAAGTAGTGGAGCCCGGCCCAGGCCGAGACCGCCTCCAGCCCGGCGCCATAGTCGTCGCGGCAGGCGTAGTCGAGGTAGCCCAGCAGCGCGGCGTCTTGCAGCCCTTCGCGCACCAGCCAGTGCGCGAAGCTCTCGCCGTCCAGCGCCTGCAGCGCCGCCGACCACGGCGCGGCGTCGGCCGGCACCGCGAAGCGCGCCCCGCGCGCGACCTCGGCCAGACGTTGCGAGAAGCGGCGGTAGGCGGCGTCGGTGGCGGAACCAGCGGGCGTCGGCGGCAGCAGGCCCTCGACCCACGCCTGCCCCGTCCACAGCCGCTCCTGCAGCGCGTGGCACAGGTACCGCTCGTCGGGCACGGTGCGCCCGGCCACCGTGCGCAGCAGCCCTGCCTCGTGCAGGAACTCCGACACCGCGCGCGCCTGCGGCGGCGGCACCGGCAGGTAGTGCGCGCCCAGCGGGCAGGCCAGGCCCGCCATCGTGTGGCTGCGCGCGTTGCCGCCGGCCGTGTCTTCGAGCTCGAAGACGCGCAGGTCGTCCACGCCAGCCCGGCGCAGCGCCCGCGCCGCCGCCAGCCCGGCGACACCGGCACCCAGCACCGCCACCGCGCAGCGGCGCGACGGCGCTTCGGCGCCCGCGGCCGATGGGCCGCCCGTGGCGGCGCCCTGCAGCGAATGACCACGCGCCATCGCCGCGCCGATCCAGCCGCCGGCGAGCTCGCCCGGCGAGACCGCCGTACCCGGCCCCGGCTCGCAACCGGCGGCCCCGAGCGCCGCCGCGCCCAGCCAGGCGCGGCGCGACCACCCGCGCCCTAGCGCAGCGCCTTGCCCCATTCCTGCTCGAAGATGTGCACCAGCGACTGCTCGGTGATGCGGTTGGGCTGGGCCGGCACGCGGGCCATGTCCGGTGGAAAGTGCAGCAGCGCCGGTAGCCCCTCGCGCGTGACGAAGCGCAGGCCCTCGGGCAGCTGCTCGGGCAGCCGCCAGGGCCGGCGCGAGGCGACGACGAAGCCCCACTCGCCGAAGCTCGGCACGTAGGCGTGGTAGGGCGTGGTGCCCAGGCCCACGGCCTCCAGCGTGGCCACCACCGTCCAGAAGCTGCGCCGCGCCACCAGCGGCGAGGTGGCCTGGACGACGGCGTAGCCCGAGGCCGCGAGCCGCTGCTCCAGCAGCGCGTAGAAGCTGGTGGTGTAGAGCTTGCCCAGCGAGAAGTTGCTCGGGTCGGGGAAGTCGACGATGACGACGTCGAACACCTCGTCGTGGCTCTCCAGCCAGGTGAAGGCGTCGGTGTTGACCACGCGCACCCGTGGCGAGTCGAAGGCCTGCGCGTTGAGCGCGCGCAGCCGCGGCTCGCGCGCGAACAGCTGCGTGATGGCGGCGTCCAGGTCCACCAGCCACACCTGCTCCACGCTGGGGTAGCGCAGCACCTCGCGCAGCGCCAGGCCGTCGCCGCCGCCGAGGATGGCCACGCGGCGCGGCGCGCCGTGCGCGGCCATCGCCGGGTGCACCAGCGCTTCGTGGTATCGGTGCTCGTCGCGGCTGTCGAACTGCAGGTTGCCGTTCAAGAACAGGCGCAGCTGCCCGCTGGAGCCGGCGGTGACGACGATGCGCTGGTACGGGCTGCTGGCGGCGTGCACGATGCGCTCGCCGTAGAAGCGGGCCTCGGCCCAGCTGGTGAGCCGGTCGGCGCCCAGCGCCACCGCCAGCAGCATGCCCGCCGCAGCCGCGCAGGCCAGCACGTGGCCGCGCAGCTGCACCAGCTGCCGGCGGAACAGCCACATCGCCCAGGCGGCCACCGCCACATTCAGCAGCCCGAAGACCGTGCCCGTGCGGATGGCGCCCAGCTGCGGCAGCAGCACCAGCGGGAAGGCCACCGCCACCGCCAGCGCGCCCAGGTAATCGAAAGTGAGCACCTGCGACACCAGCTGCGAAAGCTGCCAGCGTTGGCGGAACTGCGCCTTCAGGATGCGCATCACCAACGGGATCTCCAGGCCCACCAGCGTGCCCACCAGCAGCACCAGCGCATACAGCAGCAGCCGGAACGGCCCGCTCGTGGCCGGTGTGACCTCCAGCACGTTGTGCAGCACGAACAGCAGCGCCGGCAGCGTGCCGCCGATCACGCCCACCAGCAGCTCCACGCGCAGGAACGTGGCCACGAGGGCGCGGTCGACGAACCGGCTCAGGTACGAGCCGATGCCCATGGCGAACAGGTACGCGCCGATGATGGTGCTGAACTGCAGCACCGAGTCGCCGAGCAACCAGCTCGCCAGCGCCGCGGCCACCAGCTCGTACAGCAGCCCGCAGGCCGCCACCACGAACACCGACGCCAGCAGCGCCACCTCGGCCGGGCGCGCCGCGCCGGGCTCCGGCGGCCCGGTGTCGGCGACCGCGGGCAGTTCGCTCACGCGCTCAGCCGTGCACCGCCGCTGACACGATCAGCCCGATGGCAATGCACATGGCCGCCACGACGATGGCCAGCGCCATGTTCCTCTTCTCGACGATCTCGGCCCACAGGTCGTAGGGCGTGAGCTTGTCGATGACGACGAAGCAGATCCAGAAGATCACGACGCCGATCAGCGCAAACATGATCGACCCGAAAAACACGCCCGGCCTCAGCCACTCGATCCCCATCATCACGACCTCCTTGTGTTGCACCCGTTCACTTGTGGCCACCCCCGCCGCCGCTCGAGCCGCCGTAGGAGCCGCCCGAATTGGAGTGGGCATAGCGCCCGCGCTCGCGGCACTGCTGGGCCTCGCGGCTTTCGGGGCCGAAGGTGGCACGCACCTCGGCGCAATCGTCGCGTGAGCACTGCCGCACCACCGCCACCACGATGAACAGCACCAGCAGGCCCACCGCGATGCGCACGAACAGGGCGCCGCTGCCGGCATCGGCCTTGAATGCCGGCACGGCGGGCCGCAGCGCCGCGTGCGCGGCGGCGGGCAGCGAGAACGCGCGGGCCAGCGTCGACGCATCCAGGCTGTCGCCTTCGGACCACGTCACCTCGTCGGTCGTCTGCTCGCGGTTGAGGCGGCGCGGGCCGGCCCGGTAGTCGACGTGCTGGGTGCGATCCTCCAGGCGCACGCGCCAGTAGAACTCGCCCAGCACCCAGGTCGTGCGCGAGGCGTAGGCCTCGGTCTGCCGGTAGCTGCGGCCTTGCCACTGCGCCTGCTCGCCGCGCACGCGCGGCACGCCGGTCACGGGCACCGCCCAGCTCCAGCCGTCGGCCGCATCCACCAGGAACGCGAAGCCCACGGCGCGCGAGTACAGCAGGTACTCGCGCCAGAAGTAGACCTCGTCGTAGCCGTCCTCGTCCTCGTCCCCGTCGTCGCCCCCGGGCTTGGGCTCGGTGCGGCGCACCTGGTAGCCCACCACCTGCCAATCCTGCGGCCCCTCGCCGAGGTCCAGCCGCCCGGTGGCCCCCAGCGGGATCTGCGGGCCGCCTCCCTCGGCGGCGCCGGCCTGCTGCTCGTGGTGGGTGAGCTCGGCGCCCAGGCCCTTGGACACATCCACCACGGCGTGGCACTGGCGGCAGGCGATGGAGCGCGTGCTGGCGAGCTTGATCTCCAGCGAAGCGCCGCACGAGGGGCACTCCAGCGTGCGCGACGCGAGCTCGGCATCGACCGCCTCGCGCAGCCCGGTCAGGGCCAGGTCGGCGAGCGCGGCTGCGCGGCCGATGGCCCAGGCCGGCGGGCCCGAGGTGCCGAACTCCAGCGAACCGACCTCGCCGCCGGTGCTGCGCAGCTCCACCACCTGCACCGGCTCGCCCAGGCGCGGCACGCTGGGCAGCTCGCCCTGCGCGGCCTCGATGCGCGCCGCCACCACCGCTGCCACGCGCCAATCGCGGCCATCCAGCGCCAGCGCCAGCGCGGCGCCGGGCAGCAGCAGCTCGCGCGCGGGCAGCCCCGGCGGCGCGGCCTGCTGCGGCATCGCCATCACGTAGCGGCCGTTGTCCTCGGCCAGCCACGCGCTGCGGCCGCCGTCGAACAGCACGTGCCACTCGTTCCAGCGCCCGCCCTCGTAGGCCAGCTGCAGCCGCCCCAGCACCGTGAAGGCCACGCCCTGCCAACGGCCGGCCGCGCCTAGCTGCAGCGGAGAGTGGTCGTCGAACAGCTCGGCCGATGCACCGATGCGGCGCAGCGCCTCGCCGTCGCGCGCCAGCGTGCTGCGGCAGAAGCCGCACACCGCCACCGGCGACGCCGCCGAGGCGAACTCGACCGGCGCGCCGCAGTTCGGGCAGGCGGCGCGCCAGCGCCGCTGTGGCGTGGCGGGGGAGTTCAAGCGGCGGCGGGCCGGGCCGTTACGCCAGCTTCTTCAGCAATTCGGCCTTCTTGGCCGCGAACTCCTCGTCGGTGAGGATGCCCTTGGCCTTGAGCTCGCCCAGTTTCTCAAGGGTGGCCAGGATGTCGTCGGGCCGCAGCGCCGCTGCCGCCACCGGGGCACCGGCCGCCGTGGCGCCCTGCAGGCCCTGCGCCAGGCTCTGCGCCAGCACCTGGCCCATCGCCACGCCGGCACCCAGCCCCATCGCGTCGCCGACGACGCTGCCGCCCCCTCCGCCCGCTCCCGCGGCGCCCTCGGCCATCTTGGGGATGGCCTGCGCCGTCTGGTACTGCATGAAGCGGCCCATGTCCTGGCCGACCATGCCCATGCCAATGCGCTGGTCAAGCACCTTCTGCAGCTCCTCGGGCAGCGAGACGTTCTGCACCGTCACGGTCTCCAGCGCCAGCCCGAGGCGGGTGAAGTCGGGCGCCACGGCCTCGCGCAGCTGCTTGGCGAACTCCACCTGGTTGGCCGCCAGGTCCAGGAACGGGATGCCCGAGGAGGCCACCGCATCGCTGATGTGCTGCAGCACGAGCGCGCGAAGCTGGCCGTCGAGGTCGGCCACGGTGTAGCGGTCGCGCGTGCCCGAGACCTCGGTGTGGAACATGTGCGGGTCAACGACGCGGTAGCCGTAGTTGCCGAAGGCGCGCAAGCGCACGGCGCCGAAGTCCTTGTCGCGGATCGACACCGGCTGCGTCGTGCCCCAGCGCTGGTCGAGCTGTTGTCGCGTGCTGAAGAAGTACACGTCGCTCTTGAACGGGCTCTGGAACAGCTTGTCCCAGTTCTTCAGGTAGGTCAGCACCGGCAGCGTCTGCGTCGTCAGGCGGTGCATGCCGGGTCCGAAGACGTCGGCCACCTTGCCCTCGTTGACGAACACCGCCATCTGCGACTCGCGCACCGTCAGCGAGCCGCCGTACTGGATCTCGCGGTCCGCGATCGGGTAGCGCCAGGCCAGCGTGCCGTCGCCGTCCTCGACCCACTCGATGACGTCGATGAACTGTTTCTTGATGAAGTCCATGAGGGCCATGCGTCGACTCCTTCTGCGGTGGGCGGGTGGGCGGTATGCCCCTGCTCGGGGCACTCCATCATAAGCAGCGCTGGGGTCGACGGGCGGCCGCCGCCTGCTGCCATCATCCACGCACTCCGAACCCTGACTGACGGCGTGAACCGCAACCTCCTGCTGCTGGCCTTCTGCCAGGCTCTGTTCCTCACCAACAACGTCACCTTCATCGCCATCAACGGCCTGGTGGGCCTGCAGCTGGCGCCCTGGGGCTGGATGGCGACGCTGCCCGTCACGGGTTATGTCGTGGGCGCTGCGCTGTCGGCCATGCCGGTGTCGCGGCTGCAGCAGCGGCTGGGGCGCCAGCGCAGCTTCCAGATCGGCCTCGTGGTCGCTGCTGGCTCGGCGGTGCTGTGTGCGGTGGCGGTGGTCATCGGCAGCTTCTGGCTGCTGGTGGCGGCCACGGTGATTGCGGGCTTCTACAGCGCCAACGGGGCCCTGTACCGCTTTGCCGGCGCCGAGCTGGTGGCGCCGGCCTTCCGCGAGCGCGCGCTGTCGTGGGTGCTGGCCGGGGGCGTGGCGGGGGCCTTCATCGGCCCCAACCTGGCCAGCGCCACGCGCGGCTGGTTCGTCGTGCCCTTTGCCGGCGCCTACCTGGCGCTGGTGGGCGTGGCGCTGCTGGGCCTGCTGGTGATGAGCTTCATCCGCTTCCCGGCGCACGTGCCGCCACCGCCCGGTGCGCCGGCGGGCCGGCCGCTGGCCGAGTTGGCACGGCAGCCGGCCTTCGTGGTGGCGATCATGGCCGCGGCACTGGGCTACGGCGTGATGAACCTGCTGATGGCGGCCACGCCGATTGCCATGCAGCAGTGCAAGCACCCGTTCGAGAGCGCAGCGTTGGTGCTGGAGTGGCATGTGCTGGGCATGTTCGTGCCCAGCTTCTTCACCGGCAGCCTTATCAAGCGATTCGGTGCCCTGCCGGTGATGGCCGTGGGGCTGCTGCTCAACATCGTGTGCGTGGCCGTGGCGCTGTCGGGTGTGGACCTGATGCAGTTCCTCATCGCGCTGGCCGCCCTGGGCGTGGGCTGGAACTTCCTCTACACCGGCGGCAGCACGCTGCTCACGCAGACCTACCGGCCGGAGGAGAAGACGCGCGCGCAGGGCTTCATGGACACCTGCGTGTTCTGGACCATGGCGCTGAGCTCGATCAGCTCCGGCGCACTCATCACCACGCAAGGCTGGACGCTGCTGAACCTGGGCTCGCTGGCGCCGCTGGCCCTGCTGGGCGCGGCGCTGCTGTGGCTGGGGGCGAGCCAGCGCCGCGCGGCGGCGGTGGGCGTCTAGACGCCGCATCCGGGGTGTGCAGATCCCGCAGGGGGTGTTTGCAGATCCTGCGCGCCCAAATTCAAGTTAACTTCCCATAGTCGATTCTGCAAACCATTGTCAAAGAACAGATTTTTCTCGTCCATTCAAGTTAACGTGTCGCGCTGCCGCAGATAGACTTGGTGCATGCCCCAGTTTCTGCACCACGAGCTGCGCCTGCTCAACCCCCGGTTTGACTCGCCCCTGCTGGATGTGCTCACCGACTTGGAGCACCTGCGCCGGCTCGAGGTGCGCGGCAGCACGCCGCCGCCCGTGTTCCTGCAGCTGAAGACCGTGTTCCACTTGCTGGAGAGCCTGGCGTCGGCCCGCATCGAGGGCAACCACACCACGCTGGCCGACTATGTGGACGCCAAGCTGGCGCCCACCGCCGAGCCCACCGACACGCTGCGCGAGCTGGACAACATCGAAGCCGCCATGGCCCAGGTCGAAGCCGCCGTGGAGCCGGGCGCACCGCTGCCCGAGGCCCTGGTGCGCGGCCTGCATGCCACCGCGGTGCAGGGCCTGCAGCGCGAAGGCGACCGCACGCCGGGCCAGTACCGCACGGGCCCGGTGCAGATTGCCGGGGCCCCGCACCAGCCTCCCGATGCGCTGGAGGTGCCGCGCTACATGGCCGAGCTGGCGGCCTTCATCAACGAGCCGCACCCGCCCAAGTACGACCTGATGAAGGTGGCCCTGGCCCACCACCGTTTTGCCTGGGTGCACCCCTTCGGCAACGGCAACGGCCGCGTGGTGCGGCTGCTGACACATGCCCTGCTCATCAAGTACGGCTTCCAGGTGGCGGCCGCGGGGCAGCTGCTGAACCCGGCCGCCGTGTTCTGTGCCGATCGCAACCGCTACTACGCGCTGCTCGCGCAGGCCGACAGCGGAGCCGAGCCTGATCTGGAAGCCTGGTGCGTGTACGTGCTGGCCGGCATCCGCGACGAGCTGCAGAAGGTCAACCGCCTGGCCGACTACGCCCACCTGCAAGCCCAGGTGCTGCTGCCGGCAGTAGCCCACGCGCGGCAGCGGCAGTGGGTGACACCGCAGGAAGAAGCGGTGCTGGTGCAAACGATCAAGGCGGGCGTGGTGAAGGCTGGCGACTTGGAAGCCGTGCTGCCCGGCCTGAACGCCAACCAGCGCACCTACCAGATCCGCAAGCTTCTGGACGCCGGCATGCTGCAGCCGGTGCGCCCGGGCGCGCGCCAGTACACGCTGGGCTTCACGCACAACCTGCTGCTGCGGGGCGTGGTCAAGACGCTCACCGACCAAGGTTTTGTGCCGCCAGCCTTGGCGGGGCTGGCGGCACCCGGCACGTAGGGGCTCGCGGCGACGCACCCGGCCCGGTGGTGGTGCAATAGCGGGCTTTGCTGCAGCCCGAGCCCACCATGGCCAACCGCCTGACCCAGATCGCCACCCGCACCGGAGACGACGGCACCACCGGCCTCGGCGACGGCAGCCGCGTGCCCAAGAGCCACCTGCGCGTGGCCGCGATGGGCGACGTCGACGAGCTCAACTCCAGCCTCGGCGTGCTGCTAGCTGAGCCGCTGCCGGCCGAGGTGCGCACGCTGCTGGTGGTAGTGCAGCACGAGCTGTTCAACCTGGGCGGCGAGCTGTCGATCCCCGGCTTCGAGCTGCTCAAGCCCGCCGCCGTGCTGCAGCTCGACGAGGCGCTGGCGCAGCACAACGAGCAGCTGCCGCGGCTGAAGGAGTTCATCCTGCCGGCCGGCACGCGCAGCGCGGCGCTGGCGCACGTGAGCCGCACCATCGCGCGCCGCGCCGAACGCAGCGTGGTGGCGCTGGCGGCGGCCGAGGCCGTGAACGAGGCGCCGCGCCAGTACCTCAACCGCTTGTCAGACCTGATGTTCGTGCTGGCGCGCGTGCTCAACCGCGCCAACCTCGACGGGCTGGGCGGCGACGACGTCTACTGGAAGAGCGAGCGCCTGCAGCGCGAGGGCTGAGCGAGTTCAGCGGCACGGCGGTTCAGGGCTCTGCCTTGGCCAGCTCGCTGTAGGCGTGGGCCAGCCACATCTTCAGGCGCTGGCGTTCCATGAGGCCCAGGCCCGGGCCGTCGAGCCCCGTGAGGTGGCGCGCCGACCAGAAGCTGGCATTGCGCGCGTCGATCTTCTGCACCACCGCGTCATGCAGGCGGCGCAGGCGGATGACCTTGGCGCCCAGGCCGAGCGCACGCTCGAGCTGGCCCGAGCGTTCGAGCATGCCGAAGTCGTCGCCGCGCAGCTCGTTGCACACCAGCACGTAGTGCAGGCGCTGGCCGAAGCGGTCGAGCAGCCGCTCGAGCAGGTCCACCGAGTCGCGGCCGGAGTCCATGACGTGCCAGTACTGCAGCACCAGGCCCGACAGATCGGCCATGTCGAGCACGCCCGACTCGTCCATCCACTTCACCAGTGGATCGTGGGTCTGCGCGGCCAGGTCGACGAGCACGCGGCGGCCGGGTTGCTCGACGGCGCTTTCGATGATCTTGTCGAGGGCCTCGAAGCGGTCGGCCAGCGCGGGGTTGGCGTAGTCGGTATAGAAGCGCAGCAGCGAGCCGTGCGAGCGGTCGGTGTCGAAGCCGATCCAGGGCAGCTCGTTGTCGATGAAGTGCTGCGCCAAGAGTCGCGACACCATCGACTTGCCGACGCCGCCCTTCTCGCCGCCGATCAGGTGGATCTTGGTCGCGGGGGGTGTTTCGAGAACAGGAACTTCCATGGCGCGGCTCGGTGGCTTCAGTCGGGTTGGCGCCGATTCTGCCCCGGCGCTGCCGCGCCCCGCCTGACGCTGGCGGAGCGCGCTGCGGGCGTCGCTGCGGCCGCCGTGCTCAGTGCCGCCGCCGCGCCTTGACGGCGGCCGCCAACACGTCCATCACGTTCGTGCTGTCGTCCCAGCCCAGGCAGGCGTCGGTGATGCTCAGCCCATAGGCCAGCTTGGCCGGGTCGTCCTTGCCGGGCGTGAACTTCTGGTTGCCCGCGTGCAGGTGGCTCTCGACCATGGCGCCGAAGATGCAGCGGTTGCCGGCCGACAGTTGCGAGGCGATGTCGCGCACGACATCGATCTGGCGCTGGTGCTGCTTGCTGGCGTTGGCGTGGCTGGCGTCGATCATCAGCCGGCACGGCAGCTTCGCGGCCTCGATCTCGGCGCAGGCCGCGGCCACGC
>JAIYDH010000378.1 GCA_027487585.1 Rubrivivax sp. | reverse complement strand
CTCGTGCGCGCCACCTCGCGGCCCTGCACCACCTTCACCAGCGTCGGGATGCTGCGGATGGCGTAGCGCTGCGCCAGCTGCGGGTTGGCGTCGGTGTCCACCTTCACCAGCAGCGCGCGGTCACCCAACTGCTGCGCAGCCTGGGCGAAGGCCGGCGCCATCATGCGGCAGGGGCCACACCAGGCGGCCCAGAAGTCCACCAGCATCGGCCGGTCGGTGGCCAGGGCCACGGCGTCGAAGTCGGCGTCGGTCAGCGCCAGCACCTGGCCATCAAGCAAGGGCTTGCCGCAGCGGCCGCAGTTCGGGTGCTCGTCGATGCGCGTCGCCGGCACGCGGTTGGTGGCGCCGCAATGCGGGCAGGTGGCGTGCAGGCGGGTGTCGTCGTTCATGACAGGCCAGATGGTGCCGGCGGCCTGGCGTTCAAGCCTCGGTCAGGCGCTGCGCCACGGCATCGCCAACGAAGCGCATGAAGGCCTTCACGCGCGCCGTGCTGCGCAGGTCGGGGTGGGTCAGCATCCACACCGGCACGCTGAGCGCCGGGATCACTTCGGACACGGGCATCAGCTCCGGCAGCCGCTCCTCCATGAAGGTGGGCAGCACGGCCACGCCGATGCCGGTGCGCAGCATGGCCGCGGCGGCGTTGAAGATGTCCACGCGCACGCGCACCTGCTCGGGCACCAGGTGCTCGCGCATCCAGTGGTCGTACACGCGGCCGGCGCCATCGCGCTCGAAGGCCACCCAGGGCGCATGCCGCAGCAGCTCGGGCAGCGGCGTCAGGGTTTGCGGCAAGCCGGCTCCGCCGCGCAGCGCGTAGACCTTGCAGTGCGAGCGCCCCAGCTGGCGGCCCACCAGGTGCTCGGCCACCTGGGCCGACAGGCGCAGCGCCACGTCGGCCTGGCGCGCGGGGCTGCCTGCGGCGTCGGGCGGGCGCCGTGCCAGGTCCACCAGGAAGGCGTTCTCCACCACCTCGACCTCGATGCCCGGGTAGGCGCGCGCGAAGTCGGCCAGCGGGCGCGGCAGCAGGTGCTCCATGGCGACGAAGGCGGTGGTCAGGCGCAGCACGCCGGTGAGCTCGCGGTCGCGGCCGAGCACCTGGCGCTCGATCTCGTCGGCCTGGTCGGCCATGCGACGCGCCTGGGCCAGCACGGTGCGGCCGGCGTCGGTGGGGTGCCAGCCGGCACGGGTGCGCTCGAACAAGCGCGCGCCCAGGCTGGCCTCGAGCGCATCGAGCCGGCGCTGCACGGTGGTGGCGTTCACGCCCAGCCGGCGCGCCGCTTCGGCCACAGAACCGCCGTCGCCGATGGCCAGCGCGTGCCGCAGATCGCTCCAGTCGAGTTGGGCCATGCCGGCGCCGCCTTGTTCGGTTGATGCAATTCTGCAAACTGTACTTGCGGCAGCCTCTGTTGTTTGCGTCGGTGCATGTACCTAGAGTCACCCCGCGGCGGCTTCCTGATGCTGCCGCGCCCTCGATCCGCTGCCATGCCCCCGCATCTGCCACCGCCACCGCTGCGCCTGCTCGAACGCCCACCCGGCCGGCCCGCGCCGGCGCGCCGGGCCGCAGCGCCCGCGCCGTGGTGGACGGCGGGTGGCCTGAAGCGCGTCTGGCGCTCGCTGCGCCTGCAGACCTGAAGGCCTGAAAGCCTGGCGCACCGGCACGCCCGCGCGCGCCGGCACGGGGCCGCAGGCGCTGCCTAGAATGCCCTGATGCCCTCGATCCTCTCGCTGCAGCGGCTGCATCGCCTGGTCGCCGTGGCGCTGCTGGGCTTTGCCAGCGGGCTGCCGCTGGCCCTCACCGGCCAGGCCATGCAGGCCTGGCTCACGCTCGACGGCATCGATCTCGCGACCATCGGCTTCCTCAGCCTGGTGGGCCTGCCCTACACCTTCAAGTTCCTGTGGGCGCCGCTGATGGACCGCTTCGAGCTGCCGGCGGCCATCGCGCAGCGCTGGGGCCGGCGCCGCGGCTGGCTGGTGGCGACGCAGCTGCTGCTGGCGCTGGCGCTGTGGGCGCTGGCCGCCACCGAGCCGAGCGCCGGCATCCGCGCCTTTGCGCTGCTGGCGGTGGTGGTGGCCTTCCTGTCGGCATCGCAGGACGTGGTCGTCGACGCCTACCGCACCGACCTGTTGGCACCGGCCGAACGCGGCATGGGCGCGTCGCTGGGCGTCATGGGCTACCGGCTGGCGATGATCCTGTCCGGCGGCATCGCCATGATCTGGACCGACCCCGCACAGGCCGCGGGCTGGACCTGGCCCGAGGTCTACCGCTTCATGGCCATGCTGATGGCCGGCGCGGCGGTGGTGTCGGCCGTGCTGCTGCCCTCGCTGGCGCCGCTGCCGCCCGCGCCCCCTTCGGCCACGCCACCGGCCCCCGCCGGGCGCGACCTGCGCGGCTTTGCCGCCGTGCTGCTGGCCGTGGCCGCCGGCTGGTGGCTGACCGACCGCTTCGGCACCGACATCGCCCGCATGCTGGTGGGCCCGCTGATCGAAGGCAGCTCACTGCCGGCGCCGCTGCAGAAGCGCTGGGTCGATCTGGTGGCGCTGCTGCTGGGCATCGGCTTCACGCTGCCGCTGGCGGCCTGGGCGGCACGCCGCGCCGGCTTCACGACGCTGCTGTCGGGCCTCAACAACTACTTCAGCCACAAGGGCGCGGCGGCCTTTCTGCTGTTCATCGTGCTCTACAAGCTCGGCGACGCCTTCGCCGGCAGCCTGATGACGGCGTTTCTGCTCAAGAGCATGGCCTACACCTCGGCCGAGGTCGGCGTGGTCAACAAGGTTCTGGGGCTGTGGATGACGATCGGCGGCGCGCTGCTCGGCGGCGCGCTGATGCTGAAGCTCGGCTTGTGGCGATCGCTGATGGCCTTTGGCGTGCTGCAGCTGCTGTCGAACCTGGGCTTCTGGTGGCTGGCCGTCTCGGGCAAGGGCGTGCTGCCCGGGCTCACCTTGCCGGCCTTCGACTGGGGCTTCGTCTCGCTGGGCACGCCCACGCCGGTGGACGGCGGGCTGCTGATGGTGGTGGCCTTTGAGAACATCAGCGGCGGCATGGGCACGGCCGCCTTCGTGGCCTTCCTGATGAGCCTGTGCAACCAGCGCTTCACGGCCACGCAGTACGCGCTGCTGAGCGCCTTTGCCAGTGTCGGCCGCGTCTGGGTGGGGCCGCTGGCGGGCGTGCTGGCCGAGAGCATCGGCTGGCCGGCGTTCTTCTTGCTCAGCACGGTGCTGGCGGCGCCGGCGCTGGTGATGCTGCAGTGGCTGCG
>JAIYDH010000088.1 GCA_027487585.1 Rubrivivax sp. | reverse complement strand
TCAAGGGCGGCGGCGTGGCGCACGAGTGCATCCTCGATGTGCGCCCGCTGGCCAAGACCACGGGCGTGGGCGCCGAAGACGTGGCCAAGCGGCTCATCGACTACGGTTTCCACGCGCCCACGCTGAGCTTCCCGGTGGCCGGCACACTGATGGTGGAGCCCACCGAAAGCGAGCCGCTGGCCGAACTGGACCGTTTCTGCGACGCGATGATCGCCATCCGCGGCGAGATCGCGAAGGTCGAGCGTGGTGAGTGGCCGCAGGACGACAACCCGCTGAAGCACGCGCCGCACACGGCCGCCAGCCTTATCACCGGTGAGTGGACCCACGCGTACTCGCGAGAAGTGGCCGCCTACCCGGTGCCGGGCCTGAAGCGCCAGAAGTACTGGTCGCCGGTGGGACGCGTGGACAACGTGCACGGCGACCGCAACCTGTTCTGCAGTTGTGTGCCGATGAGCGAGTACGGCGAGGCCTGAACAGGCGGGTGCACCGGTTCGCCGCGCCTGTGCACCCGGTCGGCATCAGCAGGCATTCGCGCGTCGATCAGGGTCGGCGCTTCGGCTCGACGACCTGTCGGCGACTGTTCGGATGACCGCTTCGTTGCCGCTCGGCCGCGCGGAGTCGATCCACTGCTGCAAGGGCCGATTGAGCCAGGAATTGCTGCAAGGCAGCGGTCGCAGGCGGTCACCCTGGCGGTCTCTGCGGACGGGCTCAGCCACACAGCAGTCACCGGCTCAGCGGCGCTCGGGAGCGTTCGGTGACCGCTCAACTCTGTAGAGCCGACGTAGCGAGCACAGCAGTCCCATGAGAGCCTCGAACGACCGCCGTCCAGGGCGGCGAAGTAACGCTCTCGACCCTGAGCGGCCTTTCAGCGTGAGCCCCACCCCTTCCGTTCGGGCTGAGCCTGTCGAAGCCCTCTCCGCTGCATCGCGCGTCGCGGCAGGCGGTGCACGGTGCGGGCGCTAGGTGTGGCGGTCAGCCCTGCGGGCTGACTTCACTCCGCTGCTCTCCTTGAGGGCGCACGGCAAAACTCGCTACGCGGGCTGCGCCCGCTGCGCTCGGACAGTTGCCGTGAGTCAGTCTTGGATGCGCGCTGCGCGCGCCGCCCTCAAGACTGCGCTGCTCGGCGCCCCACATAGCGCCCGCACTGCGCACCGCCTGCCGCTCATCCACCTCCGTCGTGCTCGACTCCGACTTACGTCCCCCTCCGTTCGCCCCCACTGTCCACCCTGTCTGTTTGCCGTCACCCCCCCCTCCGTTCGCCCTGAGCAGGGGACCGAGCTTGTCGAGGGCCCCGTGTCGAAGGGTTGGTGGTGTGCAGACGGGGGGCTTCGACAGGCTCAGCCCGAACGGGGGAGAGGGCTTCGACAGGCTCAGCCCGAACGGAGGAGAGGGCTTCGACAGGCTCAGCCCGAACGGGGGAGAGGGCTTCGACAGGCTCAGCCCGAACGGAGGGGGCGTGAGGGGCGGGCGGGCGTCGGCAGAGGGCCGCGAAGCCCCCGAGCCGCCACAACCCCGCAACGCACCCGCGCTAGCATGCCCTCATGGCCTGGGCACACTCGGTTGGCGGCACGCGCTACGTCTTCGACGACTTGAAGACGCTGCTGGCCCGCGCCACGCCCGAAAAGAGCGGCGACCAGCTCGCCGGCATCGCCGCCCGCTCCGCCGCCGAGCGCATGGCCGCGCGCTGGGCGCTGGCCGATCTGCCGCTGGCGCACTTCCTCCGCGAAGCCGTGGTGCCCTACGAAGACGACGAGGTCACGCGCCTCATCGTCGACACCCACGACGCTGCCGCCTTCGCGCCGATGGCCCATCTCACCGTGGGCGGCTTCCGCGACTGGCTGCTGTCCGACGCCGCCACCAGCACCACGCTCGCCGCGCTGGCTCCGGGCCTGACGCCCGAAATGGTGGCCGCCACCTCCAAGCTGATGCGCCATCAAGACCTGATGCTCGTGGCCGCCAAGTGCCACGTCGTCACGCGCTTTCGCAACACCATCGGCCTGCCCGGGCGGCTGGCCGTGCGGCTGCAGCCCAACCACCCGACGGACGATCTGCGCGGTGTGGCCGCCAGCATCCTCGATGGGCTGATGTACGGCTGCGGCGATGCGGTGATCGGCATCAACCCCGCGGGTGACAACCTCGCCGGCATCGGCGCGCTGCTGCAGCTGCTCGACGAGCTGATCCAGCGGCACGCCATCCCCACCCAGGGCTGCGTGCTCACGCACGTGACGAACACGATGCAGCTCATCGAGCAGGGCTGCCCGGTCGACCTGGTGTTCCAGAGCGTGGCCGGCACCGAGCGCGCCAACGCCGGCTTCGGCATCACGCTCTCTCTGCTGGCCGAGGCGCGCGACGCGGCTCTCTCGCTCAAGCGCGGCACGCTGGGCGAGCACGTCATGTACTTCGAAACCGGCCAGGGCAGCGCGCTCAGTGCCAACGCCCACCACGGCGTCGACCAGCAGACCATCGAGGCGCGCGCCCAGGCCGTGGCGCGGCACTTCAAGCCGCTGCTGGCCAACACCGTGGTGGGCTTCATCGGCCCCGAGTACCTGGTGGACGGCCGCCAGATCGTGCGCGCCGGCCTTGAGGACCACTTCTGCGGCAAGCTGATGGGCCTGCCCATCGGCTGCGACGTCTGCTACACCAACCACGCCGAGGCCGACAGCGACGACATGGACACGCTGATGACGCTGCTCGGCGTGGCCGGCGTCACCTTCATCATGGGCGTGCCGGGTGCCGACGACGTGATGCTGAACTACCAGAGCACCAGCTTCCATGACGCCGCCGCGCTGCGCGCGCTGCTCGGCCGGCCGCGGGCGCCCGAGTTCGAGGCCTGGCTGGCGCGCGTGGGCATCACCGCGCCCGACGGCCGGCTGCTGCCGGCGCCGGCGCGACATGCGCTGCTGGCCGATCTGTCGGCGCCGCGCTGAAAGCCTGCCCTTGAGCCACGCGCCCGACCCCTGGCGCGGCCTGCGTGCCCACACGATGGCGCGCATCGCGCTGGGTCGTGCCGGCGCCAGCCTGCCCACCACCGAGTGGCTGCGATTCGCCGAAGCGCACGCGCTGGCGCGCGATGCCGTGCACACGGCGCTGGACGTGCCGGCCTTGTGCGCGGGGCTGCAGCAGCACGGCTTCGAGCCCGGCGTGGTGGCCAGCGCGGCGGCCGACCGCGCCACCTACCTGCGCCGGCCCGACCTGGGCCGCCGCCTGGCGCCCACCAGCGCTGCGCAGCTGCGACCGCAGCCGCCGGGCCTGGTGGTGGTGCTGGCCGACGGCCTGAGCGCGCGCGCCACGCAGGCCCACGCGCTGCCGCTGCTGCGGGCGCTGCGCAGCCAGCTCGAGGCGGCAGGCGAAGGCGCTGGCGAGTCCATCGCCGCGGTCGTCGTCGCCACCCAGGCCCGCGTGGCGTTGGGCGACGAAGTCGGCGAGTTGCTCGGCGCGCGCGCCGTGCTGGTGCTCATCGGCGAGCGGCCGGGTCTGTCGAGCCCCGACAGCCTGGGCGCCTACCTCACCTGGGCGCCGCGCCGTGGCCGCAGCGATGCCGAGCGCAACTGCGTCAGCAACATCCGGCCCGAGGGCCAGCCCCCGGCACAGGCGGCGGCGCGGCTGGCCTGGCTGCTGGGCGCGGCGCGGCGGCTGGGTGGCACCGGGGTGACGCTGAAGGACGAGAGCGACACCGGTGCGCCGATTGCGGCCATCGAGCGCAGCGACGAGCTGCGCGCGCGGCTTCCGGGACAATCCGGCGCATGATCCGCCAGCGCACCCTGAAGGCCCCCACCCGCGCCGTCGGCGTGGGTGTGCACAGCGGCCTCAAGACCGAACTCGTGCTGCGCCCCGCGCCGCCCGACACCGGCGTGGTGTTCTCGCGCACCGACCTGCCCGAGAGCACGCCCATCGCCGTCAACGCCTTCGCGGTGAGCGACACGCGCATGGCCAGCACCATCAGCGCCGGCGGTGACCCCAGCCTGCCCAAAGTGCAGACCATCGAGCACCTGATGAGCGCCGTCGCCGGTCTCGGCATCGACAACCTCTATGTCGACATCTCGGCCGAAGAGGTGCCCATCCTCGATGGCAGCGCCGCCGCCTTCGTCTACGTGCTGCAAAGCGCCGGCGTGGTGCTGCAAGACGCACCCAAGCGCTTCATCCGCGTCAAGAAGGCCGTCGAGGTGCGCGAAGGCGAGGGCGCCACGCTCAAGTGGGCCCGGCTGGAGCCCTTCCACGGCTACGCGCTCAGCTTCGAGATCGAGTTCAACCACCCGGCGGTCGATGCCACCGGCCGCCGCGTCGAGTTCGATTTCTCCAAGGGCCTGTACAAGCGCGACATCGCGCGCGC
>JAIYDH010000352.1 GCA_027487585.1 Rubrivivax sp. | reverse complement strand
GGCGACCCGGGCGACGCCATGTACATGCTGGCCAGCGGCCGGCTGCGCGTGAGCATCACCGGCGCCGATGGCGAGGAGCGCGTGGTGCGCGAGATCACGCGCGGGCAGGTGGTGGGCGAGATGAGCCTGGTCACCGACGAACCGCGCTCGGCCACGCTGGTGGCCATGCGCGACTCGGTGCTGGCGCGGCTGGCCCGGCCGGCCTTCGACCTGCTGTTCCGCCAGCATCCGGCGGTGTCGATGGCGCTCACGCGGCAGATCGTCGCGCGGCTGCAGACCCAGGGCCGAGGCGTGCGGCCCGACCGGCCCGTGGTCATCGCGCTGCTGCCGCTGGGCGGCCGCTTCGATGCCGCGGCGGCCACCGCGCTGGTCGAGGGCCTGACTGCCAAGCTGGCGCGCCACGGGCGTGTGGCCCGTCTCGACGCCGCGGCCATGGCCGCGCGCCTGGGCCACGTGCCCGGCGACGACAGCGAATCGGTGCGCCGCATGGCCGTGGTGCTGGACGAGATCGAGACCACGCACGACTTGGTGCTGCTGCTGGCCGACGCCGGCCCCACGCCCTGGACGCGCTGCTGCGCGCGCCAAGGCGACGAGGTGCTGCTGCTGGCGCACGCTGACGACGAGCCCGCGCCCGGCGCCATCGAGCAGGCCTGCGGCCTGACCGGCAGCCAGGCGCGCGCGGCACCGACCACCGTGCTGGTGCTGGTGCACCCCGCGGGCCGCCGCGGCCCCACCGGCAGCGCGCGCTGGCACACCGGGCGCCAGCTGCGGGCGCTGACGCACCTGCGCCAGGGCCACGCGCCCGACGTGGCGCGACTGGCCCGCCTGCTCGGGCGGCGCGGCGTGGGCCTGGTGCTCTCGGGCGGCGGCGCACGCGGCGCGGCGCACGTGGGCGCCTACCGCGCGCTGCTGGAGCACGGCGTGCCGCTCGACGCCATCGGCGGCACCAGCATGGGCGCCGTGTTCGGCGCCGTGATGGCCTTCGACACCACGGCCGACGAGCTGCACGACACCTTCGCGCGCCACTTCGCCGACAACCCGACCGGCGACTTCACGCTGTTTCCGATGCTCGGGCTCATCAAGGCGCGGCGGCTGCTGGGCATGATGGAGCGCACCGAGCGCCGCTTCGGCGCCGCCGCGGGCCTGGACATCCAGGACCTCTGGAAGCCCTACTTCTGCATCGCCACCAACTACTCGCGCGCCACCGAACTGGTGCTCGACCGCGGCCCACTGGTGCCGGCCGTGATGGCCACCTGCGCCATCCCCGGCGCCATGCCGCCGGTGCTGCGCGACGGCGACCTGCTGTGCGATGGCGGCGTGTTCAACAACCTGCCCGTCGACGTGATGCGCAACACCTGGGGCATCGGCCACGTCATCGGCGTCGACCTCGGGTTGTCGCTGCCGCGGCGCATCGAGCTCGACGTGCTGCCCACGCCGTGGCAGCTGCTGCGCGACCGCCTGCGCCCGAAGCGCCAGCGTCGCTACCGGCTGCCCACGCTGCCGAACTACCTGATGAACGTGACGGCGCTGTACGGCACCGCGCGCCAGCGCGCCGCCGCGGCCGAGGCCGACCTCGTGCTGAGCCCCGCGCTGCCGCGCATCGGCATGCTGCAGTGGAAGCGCTACGCCGAGGCGGTGCAGGTGGGCTACGACGAGACGCGGCGCGCGCTCGCCGCAGCCGGCGGCTGGCTGCAGCGCGGGCCATAACGGAAGGGAATCAGGCCAGCCCTCAGGCCACCAGCGCCAGCAGCCAGGCCAGCGGCACCGTCAGCGCCAGCAGCGCGGTGTACAGCAGCGTCAGCGCCACGCTGCGCAGCGCGCGCGCCCACCAACGCCCGCCGTAGACGCGGCTGCCGGCCATCAGCGTGTACACCGCCATCACGGCCACGCCGATCCAGGCCCAGGGCGCCTGCAGCAGGTGCATGAAGGCCAGCACGATGAACCAGAACGAGTGCAGATGCAGCGCGAACACGAGGTGTGCGGTGTAGGGCATGCCGCGATCCCAGTTCACCAGCTTCAGACAGCCCGCAAACAGCGGCAGCAGCACGAACATCACGAGGCCGAAGTGCTTGACGACCCGTTCGTTCGCGGCGCGCAGGCGCTGGAGGTAAGTGCGGGTGTCGGGCGCTGCGCGTTGCAGGACCACCTCGCACAGCGGCCGCGGCAGGCCGTCGCAGACGAACTCGCCGTTGCGCAGGCCGAGCTTGCGGCCGTGCAGGCTGAGCACCGCCGCCGGCGGCGCAGCGCCCTCGACGGCGGCGGCCAGCTCGGGCCGGTCGAGGCCTTCGACCAGCTCGACCCGGCCGATGGTCTGCGCCAGCACGAGCAGCACGAGGCTGATGCTCAGGTACAGGCGCAGCGGCAGCACGTAGTGCCGGCGACGGCCGGCGAGGTACTGGCAGGTCAGCTCGCCGGGTTTCAACAGCAGGAGCTTCAGCGTGCGCCACAGCGCGCCCTCGGTGCTGAAGTAGGCACCGCCGAACTGCTGCACGAATTCCGCCAGCCGCGGCGCGGCGACGCGCGTCTCTTGTCCGCAGGCCGGGCAGAAGGCCGGGCGCGGATCGGGCAGCGGCGCCTCGCAGTTGGTGCAGCGGCCTTCGGCCGCGGCGGCCTGGATGGCCTGCACGGCGGGGCTGGGCAGCGGGTCGGCGGGCATGGCCCCCGACGG
>JAIYDH010000263.1 GCA_027487585.1 Rubrivivax sp. | reverse complement strand
CTATGTCGGCGTGCCGCCGCTGGTGACGGCGGCAGCGCTGATGGGGCTGACCTTGCTGCTGGCCGCCGCGCTGTGGCGCGAGGCCTTGCCGCCGCGCGAAGACGCCGTGGCCGGCAGCGCCGACGCGGCGGCCGGCGAGCCCGTGGCCTGGCGCGTGGTGGCGTTTCCCTTGATCGTGATGGCCCTGCTCGGCGGCGCCATGGAAGGCGGCGTGTCGGCGTTGCTGCCCTCCGTGTCGATGCGCGCGGGCTTCGGTTTTGAAGAGGCCGCCTGGCTCGGCGCCGTCATCGGCGCTGGCAGTGCGCTGCTGCAGCCGCCCGTGGGCGTGCTCGCCGACCGCCTGGGCGTGCCCCGCACCATGGCCCTGGCCTGGGGCGTGGTGGTGGCGGCCAACGCGGTGATGCTGGCGATGGCGGCCGACCCGGCGCGGGTGCTGTGGGGCGCGGGCTTCGTGCTCGGCGGCTTCGGTGGCGCGGTGTACACGCTGGCCATCGTCGAGATGGGGCACCGGCTGACCGGCGGCGGCCTCGTCAAGGCCATCTCGGCCCTGGTGGTGGCCTATGCGGTGGGCACGACCGCCGGGCCGCTGCTCGGCGGCGCGGTGTTCACCGCCGGCGGCCTGCGCGGGCTGGCCGGGCTGCTGCTGGGGTTGTCGCTGGCGGGCCTGGGCTGGTGCCTGTGGTCGGCGCGTCAGCCAAACAGGCCCGGCGCGCGCACGGGGTCGCCGCCGTCGCTGTAGAAGCAGCTCGGACACACCGCGCGGTAGCGGTCGTTGCCACCGATCAGCACCTGCTCGCCGTCGACCACGCGCCGGCCGTCGGCGTCGACGCGCAGGTTCATGCTGGCCTTGCGCGCGCAGGCGCAGATGGTCTTCATCTCTTCCAGGTCGTCGGCCAGCGCCAGCAGCATGATCGAGCCGGGGAACGGATCACCGCGGAAATCGCTGCGCAGGCCGTAGCACAGCACCGGCACCGGGTGCTGGTGCGCCAGGCGGTGCAGCTGCCGCACCTGCTCGCCCGTGAGGAACTGCGCCTCGTCGATGAGCAGGCAGGCCACGCCGGGGCCGAGCCAGGCCGAATCGAACACGGTCTCGGGGCCGAAGGTCTCGACCTGCCGCGTGAGCCCCAGGCGCGAGCCGATGAGCCCCACGCCGGAGCGCTCGTCGAGCGCGGCCGTGAACAGCCGCACCTTCATGCCGCGTTCTTCGTAGTTGTAGGCGGCCTGCAGCAGGTGCGTCGACTTGCCGGCGTTCATGGCCGCATAGCGGAAGTAGAGCTTGCTCACGGCGTGCGCCTCACGCCTGCAGCAGGCCCCGCTTCTCGATGAAGGCCACCACCTCGGCCAGGCCCTGCTTCGTGCGCAGGTTCGTCATCACGAAAGGCCGCGTGCTGGCGTGCAGCGGGCGCATGCGCTTCGTGTCGGCTTCCATCACCGAGAGATCGGCGCCGACGTAGGGCGCGAGGTCGGTCTTGTTGATGACGAAGAGATCGCTCTTCGTGATGCCCGGGCCGCCCTTGCGCGGGATCTTCTCGCCGGCGGCGACGTCGATCACATAGATCGTCAGGTCGCTGAGTTCGGGGCTGAAGGTGGCGGCGAGGTTGTCGCCGCCGCTCTCGATGAACACGATGTCGGCGTCGGGGAACTGCTCAAGCAGGCGGTCGACGGCCTCGAGGTTGATCGACGCGTCTTCGCGGATGGCGGTGTGCGGGCAGCCGCCGGTCTCGACACCCACGATGCGTTCGGGCGCCAGCGCGCCGGCCACCGTGAGCAGGCGCTGGTCTTCCTTGGTGTAGATGTCGTTGGTGACGACGACGAGATCCCACTGGTCGCGCATCGACTTGCAGAGCATCTCCACCAGCGTGGTCTTGCCCGAGCCGACAGGGCCGCCGACGCCCACGCGCAGCGGCGGGAGCTTCTTGGTGCGGCCGGGGATGGCATGCAGTTTGGACGTCATGATCGGAACAGGCGCGAATACTGGGTTTCGTGGCGTGACGACAGGATGGCCAGGCCGGGAGCGAAGGCCTGGCGGGCGTCGGCGGGGGTGGACAGGGCGGTGTCGAGGGTGGCCGGTATCTGCGCGGCCAGCGTGGTGAGCATGCGCTGCGCAGCGGCCTGGCCCAGCGGCACGGCCTTCATCGCGGCCTGCGCCATGTTCTCGGCCCAGCCCCAGGCAAAGGCCATCAGCGCCTCGCGCGGGGCCGCACCGGCCAGCGTGGCCGCCAGCGCAAAGGCCACCGGCCAGGTGGGCGCCGGGGGCAGGGCGGCGAGCTGCGGCAGGCGCGCATCGGTGGCGTGCGGGCTGTTCTTCAGCCACTCCAGCAGCGAGCGGCCCATCTGCTCGGTCTGCAGGCGCAGCTCGGCGGTTTCGCGCGTCTGCGAGACCCAGTCGTTCAGTGCGCGCGCGGCGGGCTCGTCGTGCGCGGCCCAGGCGCGGCAGGCGTCGGCCAGGGCGGCGGCGTCGCTGCGGGCCAGCACCAGCGGCAGCTGATCGGCCAGCCACTGCGCGGCGCTGGTTTCGTCGTGCACGAGGCCGGCCTCGACCGCGGCCTCCAGGCCTTCGGAATAGCTGAAGCCGCCCACCGGCAGGGCCGGCGAGGCCAGCCACATCAGCTGCAGCTGGGTGGCGGCGGCAGCCGCCGCGGCGGCGCTGTCAGTGGTGGTGGTCGTCGTGGCCATGGCCGTGGTGGTCGTGGCCGCAACCGGGGCCGTGCACGTGGGGCGCGGGGGCGGCGGTCACGGCGATGGGCACCGGCTTGGACTTGGGCGCCGTGGCGTGATCGTGGCCGTGGTCGTGGTCGTGCGCATGTTCATGCGCGTGGCCGTGCCCATGTCCACCGGCCGCATAGGCGCCCGACTCGGGCTCGAAGGCCGCCTGCTGTTCGTTCACGATCAGGTGCATGGCGCGCAGCATGTCGGCCAGCACGTGGTCGGGCTCGAGCTTGAGGTGGTCGCTCTGCAGCTCCAGCGCCACGTGGCGGTTGCCCAGGTGGTAGGCCGCGCGCACCAGGTCGAAGGGGCTGCCGTGCGCGGCGCAGGGCGTCACCACCAGCACCGGCTGCGGCGCGGCCTTCACGACGACGATCGAGCCGTCTTCGGCCACCAGCGCGTCGCCGCCACGCACCACCGTGCCGCGCGGCAGGAACACGCCGAGCGTGCGGCCTTGGGTATCGACGGCGTCGAAGCGGCTTTTCTGCCGCACGTCCCAGTCGAGTTCGACGGTGGCGGCGCGCTTGAGCAGCACGCCGGCGAGGCCCCGGGCGCCGGGGATGAGCTTGTTGACGGTCAGCATGGCGCGGGAGTATAACGAACGTTATAACTTGGAGTGCCTGCCATGACCGCCCTGAAGCTCACCCAGATCGGCAATTCCGTCGGTGTGATCCTGCCCAAGGAGGTGCTGGCGCGGCTGAAGCTGGAGAAGGGTGACACGGTCTTTGTTACCGAGGCCGCCAACGGCCTCACGCTGACGCCGTACGACCCGGCACTGGACGAGCAGCTCAAGGCCGGCCGCGAGTTCATGCGCGAGTTCCGCGACACCTTCCACCAACTCGCCAAGTGAGGCGGCTGTGAGTGACTGGCGCTGGATCGATCGCCGCGCGCTGCTGCTGCTGCACGACGAAAGCATTGCCGAGCATGGCGGCGCTGCGGGCATCCGCGACGAGGGCCTGCTCGAATCCGCGCTGGCCAGGCCGCTGAACCTGATGGCCTATGGCGATCCGGACTGGGCCGAGCTGGCGGCGAGCTACGGCGTGGGACTGGCAAAGAACCACCCCTTTGTCGACGGCAATAAGCGGGCGGCTTTCCTGGCGGTGGGCTTGTTCCTGGCCATGAATGGTTACCGCCTGGTGGCCACACAAGCCGACGCGACGCTCACCATGCTGTCCGTGGCCGCCGGCTCGCTCGACGAGCCCGGCTTCGCCGCCTGGTTGCGCACCCACTCGCGCCCCCGCTGAGCTATCAGAACAGGAAGTACCGCTGCGCCATCGGCAGCAGCGTGGCCGGGTCGCAGGTGAGCAGCTGGCCGTCGGCGCGCACGCGGTAGGTCTGTGCGTCGACCTCCATCACCGGCGCGTAGCTGTTGAGCACCATGTGCGCCTTCTTCGCCGTGCGGCAGCCGCTCACGGCCGACAGACGCCGCCGCAAGCCGAGCTGATCACCCACGCCGTTCTTCAGCGCGCTCTGGCTCAGGAAGGTGATGCTCGTGGACTGCAGCGCGCGGCCGAAGCTGCCGAACATCGGCCGGTAGTGCACCGGCTGCGGCGTCGGGATGCTGGCGTTGGCGTCGCCCATCAACGCCTGCGCGATGAAGCCGCCCTTGAGCACCAGGCTCGGCTTGACGCCAAAAAACGCCGGCCGCCACAGCACCAGATCGGCCCACTGCCCCACTGCGAGGCTGCCCACCTCGTGGCTGATGCCGTTGGCGATGGCCGGGTTCACCGTGTACTTGGCGATGTAGCGCTTGACGCGGAAGTTGTCGTTGCGCGAATCGGCCTCCACCGGGTGCGCCTTCGCGCGCTCGGCCGGCGGCGCCAGCCAGCCGCGCTGGCCCTTCATCTTGTGCGCCGTCTGCCAGGTGCGGATGATGACCTCGCCCACGCGGCCCATGGCCTGGCTGTCACTGCTCATCATGCTGATAGCGCCCAGGTCGTGCAGCACGTCCTCGGCGGCGATGGTCTCGCGGCGGATGCGGCTCTCGGCAAAGGCCAGGTCCTCGGCGATGGAGGCATCGAGGTGGTGGCACACCATCAGCATGTCCAGGTGCTCGTCGACCGTGTTCACGGTGTAGGGCATCGTCGGGTTGGTGCTGCTGGGCAGGAAGTTCTGCGTGCCGATGACCTTGAGGATGTCGGGCGCGTGCCCGCCGCCCGCGCCTTCGGTATGAAAGGCGCACAGCGTGCGGCCCGCCGTGGCGGCGATGGTGTCCTCGACGAAGCCGCTTTCGTTGAGCGTGTCGGAGTGGATCGACACCTGCGTGTCGGTCACGTCGGCCATCGTCAGGCAGTTGTCGATGGCCGCCGGCGTGGTGCCCCAGTCCTCGTGCAGCTTCAGGCCGATGGCGCCGGCGGCGATCTGCTGCGTCAGTGCCTCGGGCCGCGTGGCGTTGCCCTTGCCCATGAAGCCCAGGTTCATCGGGAAGGCCTCCGCCGCCATCAGCATGCGGTGGATGTTCTCGGGCCCCGGCGTGCAGGTGGTGGCAAAGGTGCCGGTGGCCGGGCCGGTGCCGCCACCCAACATCGTCGTCACGCCCGAGCACAGCGCTTCTTCGATCTGCTGCGGGCAGATGAAGTGGATGTGGCTGTCGATGCCGCCGGCGGTGACGATCATGCCCTCGCCGGCGATGATCTCGGTGCCGGGGCCGATGACGATGTCCACGCCCGGCTGCACATCGGGGTTGCCGGCCTTGCCGATGGCCGCGATGCGCGAGCCCTTGATGCCGATGTCGGCTTTCACGATGCCGGCGGCGTCGATGATGAGCGCGTTGGTGATGACGCAGTCGTGCGCCTCGTGCACGCCGGGGCCGTTGACGGCCTGGCTCTGGCCCATGCCGTCGCGGATGGTCTTGCCGCCGCCGAACTTGACCTCGTCGCCGTAGCCACCGGCGTTGAGGGTGTAGTCGCGTTCGACTTCGACGATGAGCCCGGTGTCGGCCAGGCGCAGGCGGTCGCCGACGGTGGGGCCGAACATCTCGGCATAGGCACGGCGGCCGATGGTGCGTGTCATCTCAGGGGCTTCCTACAACGAACCGTTGACGAGGCCGCGGAAGCCCCAGACCTGGGGCCGCCCGTTCGTGCTGACGTAAGGCACGAGCGTGACCGTGCGTTCCTGCCCCGGCTCGAAGCGCACCGCGGTGCCGCTGGGAATGTTCAGCCGCTGGCCCTTGGCGGCCTGACGGTCGAACACCAGCGCGGCGTTGGTTTCGGCGAAGTGGTAGTGCGAGCCCACCTGGATGGGCCGGTCGCCGCTGTTGGCCACCACCACCGTGGTCATCGGCCGGCCGGGGTTGAGCTCATGCTCGCCGTCGTCGTCGATCAGCAGTTCGCCAGGGATCATGAGCAGGCCCTCACTTGCGGCGGATCCACCAGGCCGCGGCGGCGGCCGCGGCCACCAGAAGCACCAGGCCGACCACGTCGGTGGCGTGCCAGTGGCTGCTGCCGGGCAGGCCGTGGCCCTCGTGGGCGTGGGCGAGGGGGGTGATGAACAGGCACAGCACAAGCGCGTTTTTCATCGATGGGCTCTTGGTCATGGGGCGGTGGGGGGGCCCTCCGTTCGGGCTGAGCCTGTCGAAGCCTGGGCGGGCGCCTCGACAGGCTCAGCGCGAACGGCGTCGGGCTGCTTCATGCAATGGGTTGGTGCACGGTCACCAACTTGGTGCCGTCGGGGAAGGTGGCTTCGACCTGGATCTCGGTCACGATCTCGGCCACGCCTTCCATCACGTCGCTGCGCGCAAGCACGGTCTTGCCTTCGCTCATGAGCTGCGCCACGGTCTTGCCGTCGCGTGCGCCTTCCAGGATGGCGGCGCTGATGAGCGCGATCGACTCCGGCACGTTGAGCTTCAGGCCGCGGGCCTTGCGGCGCTCGGCCAGCAAGGCGGCGGTGAAGAGGAGCAGCTTGTCCTTCTCTCGGGGCGTGAGGTCCATGCGGCTTTCATCAGCAAGGTCGGTGCCCGCATGCTAGCCGCAGCGCCCAACGGCGCCCAGGGGCATGGCCCGAGTCGTGCAAGCAAGCCTGCGTGGACACCGCCCCGCACCCGCCACCCGAGCCGCAGCAGCGCGTCATCAAGGTGCGGCGCGACTACAACGCCTGGGTCGCGAGCGAATCGCTGGAGGACTACGCGCTGCGCTTCACGCCGCGGGCCTTTCGCAAGTGGGGGCCGCAGCGCGTGGCGCACACGGCGCTGGGCGGCGCGGCCAGCTTCCTGGTGCTCGAGGCGCTGGGCGCCACGCTGCTGCTGCAGGTGGG
>JAIYDH010000247.1 GCA_027487585.1 Rubrivivax sp. | reverse complement strand
GCAGCGGGGCCAGCACACCCTGCACCAGGGTCCAGGCCGATGCGTCGCGCCGAAGGCGCTGCTCCGGGGTGTACAGCGGGGTCCGACGGGTGGCGGCTTGGGGGTGCGTGGACATCATCTACTGCTCAGGCTCTTGCGGTCTCGTCCCGGAAATGCGGGGATGAAGGCAGCCTAGGGGCTCAGGCATTGAATGTCAATCGAGATAGACGTAAACTGACATTGACACATAGGCCGATGAAGCTTGGCCAGGAACGACCGCCCCGATGGAGCCGCAGGAGACCCGCGATGAGTGCATCCGCGCAGAAAGACGACGTCGCAGGCTTCGGCCTTGCGCCCTGGCGGCCGCAAAGTCAATCGGGCAAGCCTTCCGCTTTGCCTTTTGACCTCGGTACCTCGCGGGTGTAAAAGTGGCGAAGTTGTCTTACGCGGCAAAGCAGTCGGATCCGCGTCACGGCCTTCGGGCTGACCAAGGCTCCACCTGGTGTGAACCCCGGGTTGGAGAGGGTCGGCGAACCGAGGCGGGGTCCGCGGCAGCCGCCCTGCGGGGCGGCACCTGCGGGGGTGAGGAGGTACCAGGTATGCGACCCAAGTCGTCGCGGCGGCCCCCAGCCGTTCAAGAGTGCGCGCCCGAACCGGTCGTCTGGCCCGGGGGTGCCGGGTCTGCAGGCGTGGCCGGCGTCGATGGCGATCTCAGCGCCGTTCGCTTGCGCGTCTCGCGCCTGACCCGCACGCTCGAGACCGATGTCATTCCGCGGCTGGTGCGCCAGCACCGCGAGATCGCTGCCCCGGCCGGGCCGATGCCCAGTGCCGCGGAGGTGCAGGCGTTCGTGGCCGCGCTGGTTCGCGAAGACGACGAGCACACCGAGCAGGTGGTGCAGCTGCTGCGGCAGCGCGGCGTTTCGGTCAGCTCGCTGTACATCGATCTGCTCACGCCGGCGGCACGCGAGATTGGCTCGCTCTGGGAGCAGGACCGCGTCGATTTCGCCACCGCCACCGTGAGCCTGGGTCGCCTGCAGCGCCTGATGCGGCATCTGAGTCCTGATTTCGGCCGCGAGGTCGAGCACCCCAGCAACGGCCGCCGCGTGCTGCTGACCCAGCCCGACTCCGAGCAACACATGTTCGGTCTGTCGATGGTGGCCGAGTTCTTCCGCCGCGATGGCTGGGACGTGCTGGGTGGAGTCGCCGGCGTCGGCGTCGAGGCCGTGGCCTGGGTGCGTCGTGACTGGTTCGACGTTGCCGGTTTTTCCATCGGCAGCGAACTCAGCCTGCCCTGGTTGCGAGATACCATTGCAGCCGTGCGTTCGGCCTCCCGCAACACTGCACTGGTGGTGCTGGTCGGCGGGCCGCTGTTTTCGATCCACCCCGAATGGGCCGGCGACGTGGGGGCAGATGCCACCACCGACGGGCGCAATGCCCCGAGCCTCGCCGAGTCCATCGTGGCAAGCCGCGTGCAAGAGCAGTCCGGACGAGCGCGCATGACCTGACGAACTGCCATCGCGAGAATGCCTTGAGATCGGTAAGCCACCGCCGTCGTCCGCTCGAAAGCCTCGGATGAGGCGCTCGACGAACCGGAAGCAGTACCTCATCGGAGACATCGACGCCCAGGTCGCGAACCGGCTGCTGGGCACTGCCAGCGACGTGGTGCTGGTCCTCGACCGCGATGGTCAGGTGCTCGATCTCCACATCCCCGACGAACAGCTCGCCAACCTGCTGGGCACCGACTGGCGTGGACGCCCCTGGCGCGAGCTCGTCACCGTTGAGGGCCGCGACAAGGTCGATGCGCTGCTGGCCGATGCCCGCGCCGGCCAGCCGGCGCGCTGGCGGCAGGTCAATCATGCCGTGGCCGGGCAGGACGACGTGCCCGTCAGCTACACCGCGTTCACGCTGGCCGACGACCCACCGGCGCGCAAGCCCGCCCTGCTGGCCATGGGTCGCGACCTGCGCGCCACGGCCCAGCTGCAACGCCGGCTGGTCGATGCCCAACAGGCCATGGAGCGCGACTACTGGCGCTTCCGCGAGGCCGAAACCCGCTACCGCACGCTGTTCCAGACCGCCATCGAGGCGGTGCTCATCGCCGACGGGCTGTCGCTGAAGGTGCTGGAGGCCAACCCGGCCGCCGAGACCCTGTTCAGCCGCGCCCCCGGCCGCCTGGCCGGTGCCGCGCTGCTGGGGCTGTTCGAGGCGTCGTCGCAGGCTCGGCTGCAGCAGTTGCTCACCGCATCGCGTGGCGGGGGGCTGGACGCCACGCCCGAGCGCGCGAGGGCGCGCCTGGCCGCGCCCCCGGCGAGCGCACCCGACACCGAGTACGAGGTGTCGATCGCTGTCTTCCGGCAGCAACAGTCGGCGCAGCTGCTGGTGCGCGTGCGCGCCGCCAGCCAGGCACCGGCGGCCGGACGGCGCGGCGCGCGCGCCGGCACGGCGGCAGCGCCTGACAGCCATCTGCACCTGCTCGAGGCCTATGAGCGCCAGACCGCCGACGCGCTGGTGTTCACCGATGCGCAAGGCCGGGTGCTGCGGGCCAACACCGCCTTTGCCGAACTCGCGCAACTGGCCGGCCCCGACGCCGCGCGCGGCGAGCTGCTCGATCGCTGGCTCGGCCGCACCGGCGTCGAGCTCAACGTGCTGCTGACCAATCTGCGCAACACCGCGGTCGTGGCCGCGTTCCCGACAGCGCTGCGCGGCGAAATCGGCATCGAGCACGAGGTCGAAATCGCCGCGACGCGGCTGGACGCCGGTGCCACCCCGGCGCTGGCCTTCGCCATCCGCGACATCGGCCGGCGCATGGAAGGTGGCGAGCGCAACTCGGCGCGCCTGGGCCGCTCGCCCACCGAACTGACCGAGCTGGTCGGGCGCGTGCCGATGAAGGACATCGTGGCCGAGACGGCCGAGGTCATCGAGCAGCTGTGCATCGAGACCGCGCTGCAGATGACGCACAACAACCGGGCGCTGGCGGCCCAGTTCCTGGGTCTTTCGCGGCAGAGCCTGTACGTCAAGCTGCGGCGTTACGGCCTCGGTGGCGCCGACGCCGCCAACGACGGCGACGATTGAGTCGAGCGGGCTCGTCGCTGCGTCACCCCGGAGTTAGTCAATCCAACTTGACGCTGCGCATGTAAATTCGGATTGACGGAGTGAGGCCTTCAGCGCACCATGCGCCATGGCTTTACCTGCGCCTTCGGCTGTCGCCGAACTGCTCAAACCGATCACCTGGTTCCCGCCGATGTGGGCCTTTGGCTGCGGCGTCGTGGCCTCGGGCCAGTCTCTGGACGGCCGCGTCGGCCTCGTCATCGCCGGTGTGCTGCTGGCCGGCCCGGCGGTCTGCGCCACGAGCCAGGCCGTCAACGACTGGTTCGACCGCCACGTCGACGCCATCAACGAGCCCAACCGGCCCATCCCCTCGGGGCGCATGCCGGGCCAGTGGGGCCTGTACGTCGCGATCATCTGGACGCTGCTGTCGCTGCTGCTGTCGATGGTGCTCGGGCCCTGGGGCTTTGGCGCCGCGGTGCTGGGCCTGCTGCTGGCCTGGGCCTACAGCGCACCGCCGTTGCGCCTGAAGCGCAACGGCTGGTGGGGCAATGCCGCCTGCGGCATCAGCTACGAGGGCCTGGCCTGGGTCACGGGGGCCGCCGTCATGGCCGGCGGGCAGATGCCCGACCTGCGCTCGCTGATCCTGGCCGCGCTGTACAGCGCCGGGGCCCACGGCATCATGACGCTCAACGACTTCAAGTCCATCGCCGGCGACCGCCAGATGGGCATCGCCTCGCTGCCGGTGCAACTGGGCCCGCGCAACGCCGCCATCGCCGCCGCCGGCACCATGGTGCTGGCGCAGGTGCTGGTGATCGCCATGCTGCTCGACTGGGGGCGGCCGGTGCACGCGGCGGCCATCGGCGCGCTGGTGCTGGCGCAGCTGGTGCTGGCACGCCGTTTCATCGCCGCGCCGGTGGAACGGGCGATCTGGTTCAGCGGCCTGGGCGTCACGCTGTTCGTCATCGGCATGCTGGTCAGTGCCTTCGCCTTGCGGGGCCTGGCATGACGCGCGGCGTGCTGCGCTTCGGAGTGCCGCGATGAGCTGGTTTTCGATCTTCCGCATGGGCCTGGTGCAGCTGGCGCTGGGTGCCATCGTGGTGCTCACCACCTCCACGCTGAACCGCGTCATG
Source organism: Rubrivivax sp. (assembly GCA_027487585.1). Lineage (GTDB taxonomy): Bacteria > Pseudomonadota > Gammaproteobacteria > Burkholderiales > Burkholderiaceae_C > Rubrivivax. The sequence goes on along the minus strand of JAIYDH010000247.1, from coordinate 17,986 downwards.
GTGGTCGAGCTGCAACTGGCGGCCCTGGTGCCGGGCCTGATGGTGGCGCTGCACTACGTGGTGCAGCTCACACGCCCGCGCATGGGTTTCGGTTCCGACCGTGGCGGGCTGCGCACGCCGTGGATCATCGGCGGCATGGTCGTGCTGGCCCTCGGCGGCTTCGGTGCCGCGCTGGGCACGGCCTGGGCGGCCACGGCGCCCGTGGCGGGCATCGCCCTGGCGGCCCTCAGCTATGCGCTCGTGGGCCTGGGTGTCTCGGCCACCGGCACCTCGGTGCTGGTGCTGCTGGCCACGCGGGTGCCACCCGAGCGCCGCGCCGGCGCGGCCACGCTGGTCTGGGTGATGATGATCGTCGGCCTGGCCGGCTGCGCTGGCGTGGCCGGCCACTTCCTCGACCCGTTCTCGCCGGCGCGCCTGGTGTGGGTGTCGGGCGTGGCTTCGGCCTCGGCGCTGCTGCTGGCGCTGGTGGCCATTGCGGGCATCGAGCGCCGCGCCGAGCGGCTGACGGCACAGACCACCGGCCGCACCGACTTCCGCGCCGCGCTGCGCGAGGTGTGGCTCGAGCCCGACGCGCGCCGCTTCACGATCTTCGTGCTGGTGTCGATGCTGGCCTACAGCGCGCAAGACCTCATCCTCGAGCCCTTCGCGGGCTTCCGATTCGGCTTCACGCCGGGCGAGAGCACGCAGCTCTCGGGTCTGCAGCACGGCGGTACGCTGGCCGGCATGCTGCTGGCGGCGATGGCCGGGCGCCAGGTGGCGGGTGTGTCGCTGGGCGCCTTGCGCCACTGGATCGTCGGTGGCTGCGTGGCCTCGGCGCTGGCGCTCATGGGCCTGGTGATCGGTGCCGTCGTCGGCCCCGAGTGGCCCTTGCGCGCCAACGTCTTTGTGCTGGGCGTGGCCAACGGCGCGTTTTCGATCGCCGCCATCGGCTCGATGATGGCGCTCGCCGGCCATGGCCGAGCTGCGCGCGAAGGCACCCGCATGGGCCTGTGGGGCGCTGCGCAGGCGGTCGGCTTCGCTGTCGGTGGCGTGGCCGGCACCGCGGCCAGCGACCTGGCCCGCTGGGCGCTCGATTCGCAGGTGGCCGCCTACGGGCTCGTGTTTGCCATCGAAGCGGTTCTTTTTGTCGCCGCCGCGCTGCTGGCGCTGCGCATCGCCTTGCCGGCGCGCGCGCCTGCGCCGCCCGTCGCCCACCCTGTTGCCGAACCACCACCTCGCGGCGTGCCGCGTGCAGGAGAAACCGCATGAATGCTTCGCACACCTACGACGCCGTCGTCGTTGGCGGGGGGCCATCTGGCGCCACGGCAGCCCATGACCTGGCCCGCCAGGGCCTGAGCGTGCTGCTGCTCGACCGTGCCGGCCGCACCAAGCCCTGCGGTGGCGCGATCCCGCCGCGGCTGATCAAGGACTTCGAGATCCCTGATCACCTGCTGGTGGCCAAGGCGCGTTGTGCCCGCATGGTGTCGCCGACGGACAAGAAGGTGGACATGCACATCGAAGGCGGCTTCGTCGGCATGGTCGACCGTGACGTGTTCGACGAGTGGCTGCGTGAACGGGCCGCGCAAGCCGGCGCCGTGCGCCGCCGTGGCCGCTTCACCGAACTCGGGCGCGATGCCGACGGCACGGCCGTCGTGCACTTCGAGACCGACGCCCGCCCGGGCAGCGAACGCGGCCCGCAGCCGCCGGCCAAGGCGCAGGTGCGGGCGCGCTGCGTCATCGGCGCCGACGGTGCGCGCAGCGAAGTCGCGCGCCAGAGCGTGCCCGGTGCCGAGCGCACGCACTATGTGTTCGCGTACCACGAGATCGTCGCCCGTCCGGCCGAGCCGCCGGCCGGCTACGACCCGAGCCGCTGCGACGTGGTCTACCGCGGCGAGATCTCGCCCGACTTCTACGGCTGGGTGTTCCCGCACGGCGACACCCTGTCCATCGGCACCGGCAGCGCCGACAAGGGCTTCTCGCTGCGCAACGCCACCGCCAAGCTGCGCGAGGCCAGCGGCCTGCAGCACGCCACCACGCTGCGCCGCGAGGGCGCGCCGATCCCGATGAAGCCGCTGCCGCGCTGGGACAACGGCCGCGACGTCGTGCTGGCCGGCGATGCCGCGGGTGTCGTGGCGCCGGCCTCGGGCGAAGGCATCTACTACGCCATGGCCGGCGGCCGCCTCGCCGGCGAAGCCGCGGCCGAGTTCCTGCGCACCGGTCAGGCCAGCGCGCTGAAGCTGGCGCGCAAGCGCTTCATGCGCGAGCACGGCATGGTGTTCTGGGTGCTGGGCATGATGCAGCGCTTCTGGTACGTGAACGACAAGCGCCGCGAGCGCTTCGTCAGCATCTGCCGCGACAAGGACGTGCAGCAGATGACCTTCGAGTCGTACATGAACAAGAAGCTCACGCGCAAGAAGCCGATGCAGCAGGTGCGCATCTTCTTCAAGGATCTGGCCCACCTGCTCGGGCTGGTGCGAGCCTGAAGCCCCGTTGTCCAGCCCCGCCTCCTTGATTCCGCGCCCCCGAACCGGCGCCCCGACCATGACCTCCTCGAAGGCCGAGCTCACCGAACTCGCGGTGCTGGCGCAGTACGCGCCGCACCTTGCGCGTGCCTTCGCGAGCCTGGCCTGCGACATTGCCCTGGTGCTCGATGACCAGGGCGTCATCACCGCCATCGCGTACAACGAGGCGCGCAGCCTGGCGGATGCCAGTGCAGGCTGGGTCGGGCGGCCGATGGTCGACACCGTGGCCGTGGAGACACGGCACAAGATCGAGTCGCTGCTGGCCGATGCCGCGGCCTCGGGCGTGGCGCGCCGGCGCGAGGTGAACCTGGTGCCCACCACGCCGGGCGGCGAGGTCATCCCGGTGGCCTACACGGCCCTGCGGCTGGGGGCGGCCGGGCCGTCGCTGGCAGTGGGGCACGACCTGCGGGCCGTGTCGCGCATGCAGCAGCGCTTCGTTCGCGTGCAGCAGGAACTCGAGCGCGGCTACATCGCGGCGCTGGCCGCCGGGCGCGACGATCCGCGACCGCTGCCCGGCCTGGACGAAGCGCCGCTCGACGAGGCCTCGCGCACCGCCTTCGCGGCCTGGCTGCTGGCCGAGCGCCAGAGCGGTGATCCGCCGCCACCGCCCGCTGCCGCTGGCAGCAACACCCCGCAAGGCTGAGCTGCCGCCCTCGGGCACACTGGCGGCATGACCGAAGCCGCTGCCTCCGCTTCCGGCCCGCTGCAGGGCCTGCGTGTGATCGAGTTCGCCGGCATCGGCCCCGCGCCGCTGGCCTGCATGCTGTTGGCCGATCACGGCGCCGATGTCGTGCGCATCGACCGCCTCGAGGCCAGCGGCCTGGGCCTGGCGATGGCGCCGCGCGACGACGTCAATGCACGGGGTCGCCGTTCGATCGCGCTCGATCTGAAGCAGGCCGCCGGGCGTGACGCCGCGCTGCGCCTGGTGGCCACGGCCGACGTGCTGGTGGAGGGCTTCCGCCCCGGCGTGATGGAAAAGCTGGGCCTCGGCCCCGAGCCCTGCCAGGCGCTGAACCCCCGCCTCGTCTACGGCCGCATGACGGGCTTCGGCCAGAGCGGCCCGCTGGCCGCGCAGGCCGGCCACGACCTGAACTACCTCGCGCTCACCGGGCTGCTCAACGCCATCGGCCCGGCTGGCGGCGCGCCGCTGCCGCCGCTGAACCTGGCCGCCGACTACGGCGGCGGCGCCATGTTCCTGGCCTTCGGCGTGATGGCGGCCTTGTGGGAACGCCAGCGCTCGGGCCGCGGGCAGGTGGTGGATGCGGCCATGGTCGATGGCGCCGCGGCCCTGGGCTCCATCTTCTGGGGCCTGTCGGCGGCGGGCCAGTGGCAGCCCGAGCGCGGCAGCAACCTGCTCGACGGCGGCGCGCCCTTCTACGCCTGCTACGAAACCTCTGACGGCCGCTGGATGAGCCTGGCGGCACTGGAGCCCAAGTTCTTTGCCGAGGCCGCGGCGCTGCTCGAGCTGGACGCGCGCTTCCTGCCGCGGCAGTACGACCGCCGCCTGTGGCCCGAGCTGCGCGAGGCCATCGAAGCGGCCTTCCGCCGCCACCCGCAGGCCCACTGGAGCGAGCGCGCGGCCGGCACCGATGCCTGCATCGCGCCGGTGCTGAGCTTCGAGGAGGCGCCGCGCCATGCCCATGCCCGGGCGCGTGACGGTTTCGTCGAGGTCGAAGGCCGACTGCAGCCGGCCCCGGCGCCGCGGTTCTCGCGCACGCCGGCGGCCGTACCGCGCCGATCGCCGCAAGCCGGCGAGCACACCGATGCGCTGCTGACCGAGGCCGGGCTCGACGCCGTGGCGCTGCGCCAGGCCGGGGTGGTGCGATGAACGGCGCACCAGCGACACACGCCACGCCCGGTGATGCGCGCCGCGCCGCATCGCTGATCCTGGTGCGTGACAGCGCGCAGGGCCTCGAAGTGCTGATGCTGCGCCGCGCCGAGCGCGAAGGCGACATGCGCAGCGGCGTGGCCGTGTTCCCCGGTGGCGTGCTCGACCCGCGCGACCACGAGGCGCAGTCGCTGGTGCATGGCGCCGACGACGCCACGCTCAGCGCGCGCCTGTCGCTGCCCTCCGGCGGGCTGGACTACGCTATCGCCGCCGTGCGCGAGACCTTCGAGGAGGCCGGGCTGCTGCTCGCGCTCGATGCCGCGGGCCAGCCTGTGGCGCCGGCGCTCGTGGAAGCGCTCGCGCCCTGGCGCGACCGGCTTCAGAGCAACGAGGTCAGTGCCGTGATGCTGTGCCGCGACACCGGGCTGACGCTCGATGTGAGCGGCCTGGTCTACTACAGCCACTGGCTCACGCCGCCGGGCACGCCGAAGCGTTTCGACACGCGCTTCTTCATCGCCGCGGCGCCCGCGGGCCAGCAGGCCACGCCTGATTTCGGCGAGGCCGTCGAGCTGATGTGGCTGACGCCGGCCGAGGCCTTGTCGCGCGAGCGCGGGCTGAAGCTGCTCCCGGTGACCGAGGTGACGCTGAAGGAGCTGAGCGCCTTCGCCGACGCTGCGGCGGCGCTGGCCGCGTCTCGTGCCCGCGGCGCCGTGCCCTGCGTGATGCCGCGCCGTGCGCAGCGCGGTGGCCGGTCGGTGGTGGTGCTGCCCCACGAGCTGCCCTACGCCGAGATCGGCCGGCTCGACCCCACGGGCCACGCCGACGTGGCCGCCGAACTGGTGCCGGGGCGGGTGGTGTGGTTGTCGGAGCGGGTGGCGCGCATCACCGCGCCCAACCCAGGCCCGATGACGGGCCCCGGCACCAACAGCTACCTTGTCGGCGCTGGTGGGCGCTGGGTGATCATCGATCCCGGCCCGGCCATCGACGGCCACTTGCAGGTGTTGCAGGCCGCGATCGAGGGCGTCTCGGGGCAGCTGGTGGCCATCCTGGCCACGCACACGCACCGCGACCATTCCCCCGGCTGCGCGCCGCTGGCCGCCGTCACCGGCGCGCCGGTGTGGGGCCGCGTGGCGAGCCACCCGATGTGGCAGGACGAGAGCTTCCGCCCCGACCACGAGCCCGCCGACGGCGAGCGCCTGGTCCTGGCCGAGGGGGCCGAGGGCCTGACGCTGCACGCCGTGCACACGCCCGGCCACGCCAGCAACCACGTGTGCTGGTGGCTCGAAGAAGAGGCGCTGCTCTTCACGGGCGACCACCTGATGCAGGGCTCCACCGTCGTCATCAACCCGCCCGACGGCGACATGGCGGCCTACCTGCAGTCACTGCGTGCGCTTCGCCTGGCGCATGACGCCGGCCAACGCCCGCTGCACTGGCTGGCGCCGGGGCATGGCTTCCTGGTGGCCGATCCGCCGGTGGTGATCGACGCTCTGGTGGCGCACCGGCTCAAGCGCGAGGCCAAGGTGCAGGCGGCCTTGACAGCGCACGTGCAGTCGATCGAGTGCTTGCTGCCAAGGGCCTACGACGATGTGCCGGTGTCGCTGCACGGCGTGGCGGCGCGCTCGCTGCTGGCGCACCTGCTGAAACTGCGCGACGAGGGCCTGGCGCGCGAGCAGTCCGAGGGCTGGTCGGCCGCCTGACGCGCCGCGGCGGGTTCAGCCGGCGGCCGGCACCGAGTCGGCGTCGCGCCAGGCGCCGTCCACCAGCAGCTGGTGCGGCCCGAACTGCGCCTTGTAGGCCATCTTCGGGCTCTGCTCGATCCAGTAGCCCAGGTACACGTGCGGCAGCTTCAGGATGCGCGTCTGCTCGATCTGCCACAGCACGCTGTAGGTGCCGTAGCTGGTGTTCGGTTCGGGCTCGTAGTAGGTGTAGACGGCCGAGATGCCGTCGGACAGCACGTCGAGGATGCTCACCATCTTCAGCGCGCCCGGCTGGCCTTCGGTGCCTGGCTCGCGGAACTCCACCAGGCGCGAGTTCACGCGGCTTTGCAGCAGAAACTGGGTGTACTGGTCCACACTGTCCTGGTCCATGCCGCCACCGGCGTGCCGGCCGCTCTGGTAGCGCAGGTAGAGCTGGTAGTGCTCGGGCACGAAGCCCAGCCGCAGCACGCGCGAGACCAAGCCGCCATGCTGGCGCTGCGCGCGCCTTTGGCTGCGCGTGGGCTTGAAGCCGGCCACCGGCACGCGCAGCGGCACGCAGGCGCGGCAGCCGTCGCACCAGGGGCGGTAGGTGAACATGCCGCTGCGGCGAAAGCCATTCGCCACCAGACCCGAGTAGGTGTCGGCGTGGATCAGGTGGCTGGGCGTGGCCACCTGCGAGCGCGCCTGCCGGTCGGGCAGGTAGCTGCAGGGGTAGGGCGCCGTTGCGTAGAACTGCAACGAGCGCAGCGGCAAGTCCTTCGGGTACGTCACGCGGGTCAGCCAGTCTTCTGGGGTGCGGGCGCGGCGGCCGAGGTGTCGAACAGCAGCGCCCAGTCGCCCTCATCATAGGTCCAGGCTGCGGGGCCGGGCGCCCCCGAGGCGCGAGCCACGTGGGCCAGGAAGGTGTCGCGCGGCACTTCGCGGGCGCCCAGGCTGGCCAGGTGGCGGGTGTTCTGCTGGCAGTCGATCCAGGTGATGCCATGGCGGCGGCAGGCCGCCACCAGCGCCGCCAGCGCGATCTTGCTGGCGTCGGTGGCGTGCGAGAACATCGACTCGCCAAAGGCCATGCGGCCGATCTGCACCAGGTACAGGCCGCCCACCAGCTGGTCGCCTATCCAGGTCTCGATGCTGTGCACGCGGCCCTGGCGGTGCCAGTCGCAGTAGGCCTCGAGCATGGCCGGCACGATCCAGGTGCCGTCCTGGCCTTCGCGCGGGGTCTGCGCGCACTCGCCGATGACGCGGCGCAGGTCGTGGTCGAAGCGCACCTGGCAGCCGGGGCTGCGCAGGAAGCGCCTGATCGTCTTCTTCAGTGATTGCGACAGCCGAAACTCGGCCACCGGCAGCACCATGCGCGGATCGGGGCTCCACCACAGCACCGGCTGCCCGGGGCTGTACCAAGGGAAGATGCCACCGCGGTAGGCCTCCTCCAGCCGCGCCGGCGTGACGCTGCCGCCGGCGGCCACCAGCCCCGGCGCCTCGGTGTCCGGCCCCAGCGCCAGCGTGGCGGAGGGCAGCGCCTGCGAGTCGTCGATCCAGCGCAGCAGCGACATGGTCGGGCAGCCTGGCGCGGGTGCCGCGGGCGGGCCTCAGCGGCCGGCCAGCTGCTGCCAGAGAAAGGCGTACTCGATGGCCTGCATGCGCGCGCGCTGGGCGTTGTCGGCCGCGCCGCCGTGGCCGCCTTCGATGTTCTCCCAGTAGCGCACGCGGTGGCCCTGCTCGAGCATGCGCGCCGCCATCTTGCGGGCATGGCCCGGGTGGACGCGGTCGTCGCGCGTGCTGGTGACGAACAGCACCGGCGGCAGTTTCTGGCCGGCCTTCACGTTCTGGTACGGGCTGTACTGCGAGATGAAGGCCCATTGCTCGGGCTTGTCGGGGTCGCCGTACTCGGCCATCCAGCTGGCGCCGGCGAGCAGCTGGTGGTAGCGCCGCATGTCCAGCAGCGGCACCTGGCAGACCACGGCGCCGAAGAGCTCGGGCCGCTGCACCATCACCGCGCCCACGAGCAGGCCGCCGTTGCTGCCGCCTTCGATGCCCAGCTGGGCCGGGCTCGTGACCTTGTCCCTGATGAGCGCCTCGGCCACGGCGGCGAAGTCGTCGTAGCTCCTTTGCTTGTTCGCCAGGATGGCAGCCTGGTGCCAGCCCGGGCCGAACTCGCCGCCGCCGCGGATGTTGGCGACGACGTAGACGCCGCCCTGCGTCGTCCAGGCGCGGCCGATGCTGCCGCTGTACCAGGGTGTCAGCGGCACCTCGAAGCCGCCGTAGCCGTAGAGCAGCGTCGGGTTCGTGCCTTCGGCTTTGGCCCCCTTGGGCCAGACCACGAAGTAGGGCACGCGCGTGCCGTCCTTGCTGCTGGCGAAGCGCTGCTCCACGCGCATGCCGCTGGCGTCGAAGAAGCTGGGGCGCGACTTCAGGCGCTCGCGCTCGTCAGAGCCGGTGCGGCCGAGCCACAGCGTGTCGGGCTGCAGGAAGTCGGCGCTGTTGAGCAGATAGTGCTCGGCGAGTTCGTCGCTCGGCAGCAGCGGGTCGTGCAGCGGCGCCACCGAGAGCTTGCCGGGATAGGGCGCCTGCACCTCGCGCCGCTGCCAGCTGCCGGCGGCCGTGGTGGGGGGCAGCCATTCCTCAAGCCGGCTGGCGACGTTGTCGAGCACGTTGATGACGAGCCGGCTGCGCGTGGTGCTGATGGCCTCGAGCGAGCGCGTGGCGGTGGGCGTGAACAGGGCCGTCCAGCGCGCACGGCCCTGCAGCAGCGCGGCGGCATCGGCCACCAGCAGCGAGCCGCGCACGAAGCGCTGGCCGTCCACGGCCCAGTCGCTGCGCAGCTCCAGCAGCGCGTGCTGGCGCCACAGGTTCAGGCTGGCGTCGAGCGGCTTGGCCAGCGGCACGAGCTTGTCGCCCTGCAGCAGCGCCATCTCGGAGCTGTAGAAGTCGGGCGCGCGGAGGAACACCGTGCGCTCGAAGCCCGGCGTGGCGTCGACGCTGACACCGGCGTAGACGTCGCCGGCACGGCCTTCGAAGACCGTCTTCGCCTCGGCCAGCGGCGTGCCGCGCTTCCAGCGCTTGACGATGCGCGGGTAGCCGCTGCGGGTGAGCGAGCCGGGTCCGAAATCGGTGCCCACCCACACCGTGTCGGCATCGGCCCAATCGACGCTCGCCTTGGCCTCGGGCAGTGCAAAGCCGCCCGCGGCCGGCGCGATGAAGGCCTTGGCGACGAGGTCGAACTCGCGCGTCACAGTGGCATCGGCCCCGCCGCGCGAGAGTTGCACCAGGCAGCGCCGGTAGGCCGGCCCATGGCAGGTGGCACCGCCCCAGACCCAGTTTTCGCCCTCGGCCTTGCCCAGAGCGTCGAGGTCGAGCACGGTTTCCCAGGTTGGGCTGGCCTTGCGGTACTCGGCCAGGGTGGTGCGCCGCCACAGGCCGCGCGGGTTGGTGGCGTCGCGCCAGAGGTTGTAGAGGTGAGCGCCGATGCGGCGCACCGCGGGGATCTGGTCGCGCGAGTCGAGCACCTCGCGGATGGCCTTTTCGCGCTCGGCAAAGCCGGGGCGCGCAAGCAGCTCGCTCTCGGTGACGCGGTTGCGTTCGCGCACCCAGGCCAGTGCGCGTTCGCCTTGCACGTCTTCGAGCCAGAGGTAGGGGTCGTCGGTCATGGGCGCAGAGGGGGTTTGGGCGGCGAGAGGCAGGCCGAACAGCACCAGCGCCGCCGTGAGCAGGCTCTTCAGGATCATCGGGTTTCGGGCCACAGCGGCGTGGGTTGGATGTCGATGGATTGGCTCCCGTCGGCCACCCACACGAGGCCGTCCTGCACCGTGACCTGCAGCTGCATCGAGCGTTGCGCCAGCGCGGCGAGCGCCTGGGTCTGCGCCGCCGGCAGCTGCCAGATCTCGAGGTTGGACAAGCGCGTGACCTTGTTGCGCAGCGCCGCCCACCACACCGGCACGCTGCTGGCAAAGGCGTACACGCTCACGCGCCGGGCGCGGCCGCAGGCCTTGGCAAGCCGGCGCTCGTCGGGCTGGCCGATGTCCACCCAGTGCAGGATCTGGCCGGTCAGGTCGTGCTGCCACAGCGCGGGCTCGTCAGCGTCCGACAGCCCGCGTGCCGCCTGCAGCGCATCGGCGCCGTCGTGCTCATCGGCCAGCAGGGCATGCGCCAGCACGCGCACCATCAGGCGTTCTTCGGTCTCGGAGGGGTGCATGGCCAGCGTCAGGGCGTGCGTGGCGTACACGTTGCGGTCCATGTCGGCCACCTGGACGGTCGCCTTATAGATGGTGGACTTCAGCGCCATGGAGCGGACACCATCTGGAAGGGCTGGAACACGGGTGAAAGCGGAAGCGACGGCATCAAAAAGGGCCCATTCAGGGCCTGGCACTGTGCCACAAGGGCGTCGCGGCTCGAGCCGCCCCGCGCACAGACGACGCTCAACGCCGCTCGGCCACCTGCTTGAGCTGGGCCAGACCTTCGTCGAAGTCCTTGCCCACCATGCGATCGGCGAACAGCGCGATCCAGCGGAACATCGGGTTGGAGCCCATGTTGCCCGCCATCGACCAGGTCACGCGGGTGCCGCTGCCTTCGGGCACCAGCGTGATCTCGCCGGTGGACGTGGTGCCGAAGTCGGGAAAGTACAGGTCGTAGGCCAGCCGGCGGGCGGGTTCGGCGGCCGTGAAGCTCATGCGGCCGTCGCCCTCGGTGGCGCTCTTCCAGGCCCAGACCGCGCCCACGCCGCTGGCGGCGCCCTCGTAGCTGATCTGCATCGCGGGGTCGCGGCGGTTCCACACCGACCACTCCTTCCAGCGACGCGGATCGACCACCAGTTCGTACACGCGCTCGGGCGGCGCGGCCACGAGCTGGCTGCGCGTGACCTTGAAATCGCTGCTCAGCAGCAGGCTGCCAAGCGTGAGCGCAATGCCGATCAGGGCGACGACGGCAAAGGCGGTCTTGAGCAGCTTCTTCAGCATCGGGAGACTCACGGGTTAAGAGGGGCGGAGCGCAGTGTCGTGCGCCTCGTGCGCGCCGGCAAGGGTGGCAGAATCCGCGCCCTTACCGACGCCCTGCCGCGATGCTGCCGTCGCGGCCCCGCCCGATGAAACTGACCTCGCTTCTGCTGGCGCTCGCTGCCACCGCCCTGTCGACGCCATTGGCGCTGTCACAAACGGCCTCCAACCCCCCGGCGAAGCCTGCGGCCCAACCGGCCCCGAAGCCGGCGCCCAAGCCGGCCGTGCGCCCGCCAGCCAAGGCCCCTGCCGCAGCCTCGGCCGAAAAGACAGCCACCATCGGCGGTGGTGGCAATGCCGCCAGCGCGACGCTGCCCATCCTCACACGCGACGAGCTGCGCGCCTGCCTCAAGCAGGAAGAGACGATCCGTGTCCGACTCAGCGAACACGAAGCCGCACGGGCGCCGATCGACCAGGAGCGCCAGGGCGTCACGGCCAAGCAGGAAGCGCTGCGCCTGGAGCGTGTGCAGGTCGACGCGGTGGCGGCGAAAGCCACTGCGTTCCGAACCAAGATGGAGGCCCACGCCGCCCGCGTGGCGGCCTGGAACCGCGATGTCGAGGCGTTCAACGCCCGCGCACCGCAGGGCACCGCTGGCGAACGCGAGCGCGTGCGCATCAACACCGAGCGCGAGGGCCTGCAGAAGGCCCAGACCGAGCTCGAAGCCGAGCGCGTGGCCGTGGCCGCCGACCAGGAGAAGATCGTTGCGGCCTTCAACGCCAAGGCCAAGGAGGTCGAAGCGACGGTCGACCAATGGAACCAGCGCAACAAGGGCTGGAACGACGCCGGTGCCAAGCTCGAGGCCGAGCGCAAGGAATGGGTGGCCGCCTGCGCCGACCGCCGGTACCGCGAAGACGACGAAAACGCGATCAAGGCCGGCCGCTGAGCATGAGCAATCCTTTGCTCGCCGACTGGGACGCGCCACACGGATTGCCGCCCTTCGGCCAGATCCGCCCGGAGCACTTCGAGCCCGCGGTGGAGGCCGCGATGCGCGAGCACCGCAGCGAGATCGCCACGCTCGGCGCCCTGGCCGAGGCGGCCGACTTCGACAACACCGTCGCCGCCTTTGACCGTGCCGGCCGGCGGCTGGGCCGCATCGTGGCCGTGTTCCATACCTTCGGCGCCTCGGCCACCAGCGCGCCGCTGCAGGCCGTGCAGCGCCGGCTGGCGGCACCCTTGGCGGCGCACCACAGCGCCATCCACACCGACGCGGCCTTCTTCTCCCGCCTCGACGCCTTGCACGGCCGCCGCGCCGAGCTGGCGCTCGACGCCGAATCGCTGCGGCTGCTCGAGCGGCTGCACCTGGACTTCGTGCGCAATGGGGCGCGCCTGCCCGAGCCCGAGCGCAGCCGCCACGGGCAGTTGATGCAGGCGCTGGCCGAGCTGACGACGCGCTTCGCGCAGAACGTGCTGCACGACGAGTCGAGCTGGCAGCTGCCGCTGGCCGATGCCGCGGCCATGGCCGGCCTGCCGGCCTTCGTGCGCGCCGCGGCCCGGCAAGCCGCGCTGGAGCGCGGCGTGCCCGGCGCCGTGGTGACGCTGGCCCGATCCCTGGTGGTGCCCTTCCTCACCTTCAGCGAGCGGGCCGACCTGCGCGAGCAGGTCTGGCGCGCCTGGGTCGGCCGCGGCGAAAGCGCCGGCGCCCACGACAACCGCGACGTGGTGCGCGACATCCTGCGCCTGCGCCAGGAACTGGCCGCGCTGATGGGCCACGCCTGCTATGCCGACTTTGCACTGGCCGACACCATGGCCGGCACGCGCGAGCGCGTCGACGAGCTGCTGCAGGCCGTGTGGAGCCGCGCCGTGCCATGCGCCCTGGCCGAGCGTGCGCAGTTGCAGGCCCTGCGCGACAGCGCCGAGCCCGGCCGCGCTGGCGAGCCCATTGCCGACAGCGACTGGCGCTACTGGGCCGAACGCGTGCGGCGCGAGCGCTACGCCATCGACGACGCCGAGATCAAGCCCTACTTCGAGCTCGGCCGCATCGTCGAGGCCGCGTTCGCTTGCGCCACGCGGCTGTTCGGCCTGCGCTTTGAGCGCCGTGACGACCTGCCGGTGTACCACCCCGATGTCGTGGCCTACGAGGTGAGCAACGCCGCGGGCGCGCCCGTGGGCTTGTTCCTGCAGGACAACTTCGCGCGCGGTGGCAAGCGCAGCGGCGCCTGGATGAGCGCGCTGCGCTGGCAGACGCGCAACGTGGTCGGCGGCGGCACCGGCATCGGCACAGGACAGCTGCCGGTCATCCTGAACAACAACAACTTCGCGCGTGGCGAGGCCGGCAGCCCGACGCTGCTGTCGCTGGACGACGCGCGCACGCTGTTCCACGAGTTCGGCCACGGCCTGCACGGGCTGCTCTCCAATGTGCGCTACCAGCGCCTGTCGGGCACGCAGGTGCTGCGCGACTTCGTCGAGCTGCCGTCGCAGATCTTCGAGCACTGGATCACCGAGCCCGAGGTGATGAAGCAGCATGCCCGCCACTGGCAGAGCGGCGAGCCGATTCCCGACGAGCTGATTGAGCGGCTGCGGCGCGCGCGCCGTTTCAACCAGGGCTACGAGACGGTGCGCTACACCGCCAGCGCGATGCTCGACATGGCGCTGCATGCGCGCACCGAGGCCGAGCCACCCGCCGACGTGTGTGCCTGGGAGGCCGCCTTCCTGGCCGACGCCGGGGCGCCCGCGGGCTGTGGCGTGAACCACCGGCTGGTGCACTTCCAGCATCTGTTCGCGGGCAGCAGCTACGCCGCCGGCTACTACGTGTACCTGTGGGCCGAGGTGCTCGACGCCGACGGCTACGAAGCCTTCACCGAGGCCGGCAGCCCCTTCGACCCGGCGGTGGCGGCGCGCTTGCTGCAGCACGTCTACTCCGCGGGCAACAGCGTCGAACCGAACGCCGCCTATGCCGCGTTCCGCGGCCGGCCGCCGAGCCTGGAGCCGTTGCTGGCCAAGCGCGGGCTGCTGCAGGCCGAGCCGGCCTGAGACCCCCGGGGCAGGGCGGCGGCGCCCTCAGCGCGGCGACTTGCCGAACAGCGAGTCCAGCCCCGCCATGAAGGCCCGGAAGTCCAGCGGCTTGGTCCAGTAGTCGGCGCAGCCGGCGGCCAGGGCGCGGTCGATGTCCTCCGGCATGGCGTTGGCGCTGAGTGCGATCACTGGAATGGCCGCCGTTGCCGCGTCTTCGCGCAGGCGCTTGAGCACCTCGAAGCCGTCGATGTCGGGCAGCTGCATGTCCAGCAACACGAGCTCCGGCCGCAGCGCGCGGGCCTGCATGACCCCGCTCAGGCCGTCGGGTGCGATGTGCAGCACCAGATCGCGGCGGCGTGCCACCAGCTCCGCGATGATCAACGCGTTGACGGGATTGTCCTCGACGTAAAGCAGCGTACGATGCGAGCCGTCGCGCGGGCCAGGGGCGGCTTGCGGGGCGGTGTCGGTGTCAGTGTCCGCCTGGGTCAAGGCGCCTGCAGCCGGGACGACTGCCCGCGGCAGATCGACCGTGAACACACTGCCGATGCCGGGCGTGCTCTCGGCGCCCACGCGGCCCTGCATCCGCTCGACCAGCGCCTTCACGATGGCCAGGCCGATGCCGGTGCCTTCGACATCGCTGCGTTCGGCGCCCAGGCGGTTGAAGGGTTCGAACAGATGGCGCAGCTGAAGCGCGTCCATGCCACGACCGGAATCGCTGACGCTCAGCCGCACACGTTCGCCATCGGCGCGCGCCTCGACATGCACGCGGCCCCCGGGCCGGTTGTATTTGATGGCGTTGCCCAGCAGGTTGAGCAGCACCTGGCGCAGGCGCGTGGCGTCGCCACTGACGTGCAGGCCCTCCGGCACCGCGTGCGTCAGCACAAGGTCGTGGCCGGCTTCAAGCGGCTGCAGCATCGGCAACACCTGCGCCAGCAGCTCGCTCAGCGCCACCGGCCGCGCCACCAGCGGGAGCTCGCCGCCGTCCACGCCGGACAAGGTGAGCACGTCGTTGATCAACTCGAGCAAGTGCCTGCCGGCCGCCTGCGCGTGGTGCAGGCGACGCCGGCGCGAAGCCGCCGCGTCGTCGGTGCCGGCCTCGTCGGCCAGCATCAGCTGTGTGAAGCCGAGCACGGCGTTCAGTGGTGTGCGCAGCTCGTGGCTCATGCGCGCCAGGAACTGCGACTTCGCCTGGCTCTCGCGCCGCGCCAGTTCGGATTCGCGGCGGGCCGCCTCGGCCGTGCGCGGCGCCGTCACGTCCCAGATGGCGCCGATGCGGCGGCGGCGGCCGTCGGCGTCGCGCACCTCCGACGAGCGCGAGGCCAGCCAGCGCACTTGACCGTCGGGTGTGAGGATGCGGAACTCGTTGTCGAGCGCCTCCGAAGCGGCCTCGGCGCGCCGGTACAGCTCGCGGGACGGTTCGCGGTCGTCGAGATGCGTCCACTGCCAGAGCTCATCGACCGACGGCGATGCGGCCTGGGGCTCGCGGCCGAGCAGCCGCCACATCTGCTCGTCCCAGACGGTGTGGCGCGAATCCAGGTCCATCTCCCAGGTGCCGATGCCGGGGCCCTGCAGAGCCAGCGTGATGCGCTCCTGCGCACCGCGCAGCGCGATCTCGGAGCGCAGGCGCTCGGTCACGTCGATCAGCACACCGAAGATCACCTGGCCGTCGCCTTCGTCCTCGACACGCGTGTGGCTCGACAGCTGCCGCACCTCGCCGTCGCGCCGCACGATGCGCAGTGCGGTGTCCAGGCCGGCCTTGCCGGGCGCAGGCGGGCGCATCATGGCGTCGAGCACGCGGGCGCGGTCGTCCGGGTGAACCCACTGCTCCAGCCACTGCCGCGCGCTCGGCACGGGCTCGTGTGCGCCCATGCCGTGCATTGCGCGGCATTCGGGGCTCCATTCCAGGCGGTTCTGGGCGACGTGCTTGACCCAGTGGCCGACGCCGGCGGCGCGCGTGACGGCCTCGAAGCGCTCGGCCATGGCCTGGGCGCGGCGCTGTTGCGCGCGGCGTTCGGTGATGTCGAGCGCGACGCCCAGGAACGCCACCGGCTGGCCCTGCTCGTTGCGCAACACGGACCGGCGCAGCAGCTGCGTGCGCCAGTGGCCGTCGGCGTGGCGGTAGCGCGCTTCAAGGTCGATCGGTCGATCGCTGTCGAGCGCCTGCTGCGCCGAGGCGGCCACGCGAGGCAGGTCGTCGGGATGGATCAAGTCGCGCACCTCGTCGAGGCTGAGGCCCTCGGTGCGCGGCACCCGGCCCAACGTGCGCCAACCCGACGGGCTCCAATAGATGCGGCCCTCGGCGAGGTCGTGTCGCCAGACGAGGATATTGCCCAGTTCGACCGCCAGCGCCAGCTGCGAGCTCAGGTCACCGGCACCGACCATGGGCTTGAGCGTGTTCGTCTCGTCGAGCACCACGCCCACCATGCGCGCCGGGTGGCCGTCGGGGCCGGGCTCGGTCTGCCACTGCAGGTGCAGCAGGCGCTCCTCGGCCGAGGGCGTCACGACGCGAAAGCGGATGGCATACGGCCCACAGCGCTGTCGGCTGGCCTGCGAGTAGCGTTGAACGGTGTCGCGGTCGGCCTCGATCACCCGCGCCAGCAGCTCGGCTGCCGCGGGCTTGCTGCCAGGCTCGAAGCCCCAGCATCGCAGCGCGCCCTCGTCCCAGAACAGGGTGCTGCCGGGAATGTCGCTTTCCCAGGTGCCCAGGCGCCCAACAGTCTGCGCCGCAGCCAGACGTTGCCGCAGCAGCGTGGCCTCGGCCTGCGCGTCGGCGAGCTCCTGGCGCAGGCGGGTGATGTCGTCGCGGGACGGAACGTCTTCAGGGCTCATCGGCGGTCAGTGCGGCCGCAATGCCGGCCCGGCGCGCAAGTATCGCTGCGCGCCATCGTCCGTGAAGACACCCCAACGCTACATCGGCTTGAAGCGCCAGGCCCAGGCCTGGCTGACCGCCAGCTTCTCGGCGTGCTGGCGCAGGTGCAGCGTGATGCGGCCGAGATCGTCGCGCTGGGCGCGGGCGATGGCACTGGCGCGCACGACGACGCCGCGGTGCACCTGCCAGAACTCGCCCGGATCGAGCCCGTCGAGCAGCTCCTTCAAGGGCTTGCGCACGTGGGCTTCGTCGGTGGCGGTGACGACGCGGGTGTACTTCTCGTCGCTTTGGAAGAACAGGATCTCGTCGATGCCGAAGAGCTTGATGGTCTCGCCGACGCTGGCACTGACCCAGCGCAGCCTCGGGGCCTCGCCGCGCCCGAGATGGCCCGAGAGCTGCTCCAGCAGTGTCGCCACCGCGGCCGGCGGCGGGCCGTCGCGCGCCGCGAGCCGCTCGCGCACGCGGGCCACGGCTTGCGCCAGGCGCTCGGCTGTCACGGGCTTGAGCAGGTAGTCCACCGCGCCGGCCTCGAAGGCCGCGACGGCGTGGCTGTCGTAGGCGGTGGTGAACACCACATGGCAGGGCCGGCCGGCCTCGGTCTGCGCCAGTGCGGCCTGCGCCACCTGCAGGCCGTTCGAGCCGGGCATGCGGATGTCGAGAAAGGCCACATCGGGGCGGGCGGCCTGCAGCGCCTCCAGCGCCGAAGGGCCGTCTTCGCACTCGGCCACGACCTCGAGCTCGGGCCATGCCTGGGCCAGCATGCGGCGCAGCTCGCTGCGTGGCAGGTCTTCGTCGTCGGCGATCAGGGCCGTCACCGGGCCGGGTGGGGTCTGGGGCATCGGGCGGTCTCTCGTCAGTCGATCGGCCATGTCAGCGAGGCGCAGACTCCGCCCTCGGGCCGCGCCCGCAGCACCAGGGCGGCGCGCTCGCCGTGCATCTGCTGCAGCCGTTCGCGGATGTTGGCCAGGCCGATGCCGGTGCCGCCGGCCGAGGCGCCGAAACCGGCGCCGTCGTCTGACACGCTGACCTGCAGCCGCCCGAGTGCATCGAGCCGGGCCTGCAAGGCCACGTGCACCGGCCCGACCTTGGGCTCGGCGCCGTGCTTGATGGCGTTTTCGACCAGCGACACCAGCATCAGCGGCGGGCAGCCGAG
>JAIYDH010000076.1 GCA_027487585.1 Rubrivivax sp. | reverse complement strand
CGTGACGTGGCGCACCTCCATCGGCAGCGCGAAGAAGCCCGTCACCGCCGGCACCAGGCCCAGCAGGAAGCCCAGCGACACGTTGGCCGCCAGCCCCGAGATGTTGCGGCGCCACCAGTAGGCCCAGCGCTGCGCGCGCGCCGCGCCCAGCCGTGCCACGACGCGTGGGTTCCAGGCAATCGCGCTGTCGAGCCGGTGGTAGACGAACCAGTTCTCCGTCCAGCCGGCGATCAGCGAGCTGGCGAACAGCAGCACGCCGGTGAAGGCGGCGAACAGCAGCGTCGGCCCGAGCAGCGTTTGGGAGGCGAGCACGTAGCGCGCCGCGTCGGCGCTCACGGGCGGGGCGCCGAACAGTGCCAGCGCCGCCAGTTGCACCGCCAGCACGATCGGGAAGCAGGCGGCCAGGTTGCCCACGATCGCGGCCACCTGCGTTCGGATGAGCTGCGCCACGCGGTCGACGAAGCCCTCGATCTCTTCGGTCGTGCTCTCGCGGCCCGAGCGCTGGTTCGGCAGCGTGGCGGCCAGGGCCGGTGCCGTCATCGCGGGCTGTTTGGTGGCCACCGTCCAGTGCAGCAGCATCACGATGACGAAGCTCAGCGCGTAGTTGACGCCGCTCCACCAGCCGGTCCAGAAGGCCGACAGGCCGAGCGCGCCGATGGCGAACTTGGCGAAGGTGGTCGCCGCGATCAGGGCGCCGCCGCCGTAGGCCCGCTGCAGCATCAGCTGGTACTCGGCGCGGTCGCGGGCGATGTAGTGCTCGCCGGTCTCGGCGCTGCGCTCGGCCACCTGCCGCGCCAGCAGCGAGTAGTGGCGGGCAAACAGCGCGCGCACGCTCTTCAGCGGTGTCAGCTGGGCCACCAGGTCGCCCAGCAGCCGGCGGCCTTCGGCCCGCGGCTCAGGCGCCAGCAGCGCGTCGAGCAGCGCCTCGATGCGCTGGCAGCGCGCGTCGAGCTGGTCGAGGTCGTAGACGATGTTCACCGAGACGCCCTGGCTCTCGAGCTGCGGCATCACGCTGGCCGATGCGCGCCGGCAGTGGTCGAGCAGCGCGCGCAGGTAGCCGGCTTCGCGATGCAGCAGCTCGTCGTCGGCCGGGGCGGCAGCGGCGGCCTGGCGCAGGGCCGTCACCGTGGCGCCGACCTGGCGGAACGGTTCATCGACCAGCAGGGACCGGTCCATGCGCTGGCGCAGCGCCGGCGCGTGGCCGGCGGCCTGCACCTGGCTGGCGAGGATCTGCAGTGCATCGAGCAAGCCGGCGCGCAGCTGGCCTGCATCCGGGCCCAGCCAGTGCAGCGCGCGCTGCATGGTGTCGTCGTCGAGCGCGGCGATCCAGGCCGCGTCAGCGCCCTGGAACAGCAGCTTGAACAGCGTGCCCAGGTCGCGCGTTTCCGGCGTGCCGGGCAGCAGCCGCGCCTGCACGCGCGCCAGCAGTTCGCTGCCGAAGGACAGGCGTGCGCCGAGCCCGAAATCGGCAAACAGCGAGGGCGTGTCGATGTCGCGCCAGAAGGCGTCGGCGAGCCCGCGCACCCGGGCTGCGGGCTCGGGGTGCTGGTCGAGTTGACGCAGCAACTGGCGCAGCCGCAGCGCGGGCAGCGGCGTGGCTTCGTCGCTGCGCAGCAGCGCGACGGTGGGTGCGTGGCGCAGCCATTCGGTCAGGCGCACCAGCCACAGGTGGCGTTCGGCGAGGCCGGCCTTGGGGTCGGCGGCGTTGACGAGAGCGGTGAGATCCCAGGAGCCGGGCATCGTGATGGGGCGTCGGCTTGGCGCGTGAAGGCCGCGCGTCAGTGCCGCAGGTCAGTGCAGTGCATTGGGATGCACGAGCACGAACTCGGCCACTGCTGCATCGAAGGCATGGGCCTGCTCGCTCATGCAGAAGAAGGTGCCGCTCATGCTGCCGTGAGGCGTGTCGATGCGGGTCCAGCTGGTGTACTCGAACTGCTCGCCCGGCTTGAGCAGGGGCTGGTGGCCCACGACGGCAAGGCCGCGGACTTCTTCGGTGCGACCGTGGGCGTTGGTCACAAGCCATTGGCGCGCCACCAGCTGCGCGGCCACCCCGCCAGTGTTGTGGATGGTCACGGTGTAGGCGAAGGCAAACGGGCCGTCGGGCTCCTGCGACTGCTCGGGGAGGTACTGCACACGCACGCTGCAGGTGAATTCGGCTCGCTCGGTCATGCGGCTCATTCTAGGAGCCCCCTCCTAAAATGCCGGGCATGACCACCTACCGCATCGCCCCCAGCCTGCTCAGCGCCGACTTCGCCCGCCTCGGCGAGGAGGTGCGCGCCGTGGTCGAGGCCGGAGCCGACTGGATCCACTTCGACGTGATGGACAACCATTACGTGCCCAACCTCACCTTCGGGCCGATGGTCTGCCAGGCGCTGCGCAAGCACACCACGGTGCCCATCGACGTGCACCTGATGGTGCAGCCGGTGGACGCACTCGCGCAGGCCTTCTGCAAGGCCGGCGCCGACATCGTCACCTTCCACCCCGATGCAGCCACGCACGTGGACCGCACGCTGCAGCTCATCAAGGCCGAGGGCAAGCAGTGCGGCCTGGTGTTCAACCCGGCCACGCCGCTGGACGTGCTGGAGTGGACGCTCGACAAGATCGACGTCGTGCTGCTGATGAGCGTGAACCCCGGCTTCGGCGGCCAGAGTTTCATCGACCACACGCTGCGCAAGTGCGAGCAGGCTCGCCGGCTCATCGAGCAAAGCGGCCGTGACGTGCGGCTCGAGGTCGACGGCGGCATCAAGGTCGACAACATCCGCCGCGTTGCCGATGCCGGTGCCGACACCTTCGTGGCCGGCAGCGCTGTCTTCGGCCAGCCCAGCTACAAGGACGTGATCGACGCGATGCGGGCCGAACTGGCCCGCTGAGTTCAGGTCCTGTCGATGCGGCG
>JAIYDH010000105.1 GCA_027487585.1 Rubrivivax sp. | reverse complement strand
GCCGTTGGGCCCGACGATGGCCAGCAACTCGCCCGCCTGCACCTCCAGATCCACGTGGTGGACGGCGGGGTGGCGGTCGTAGCCGATGGTCAGGTCGTGCAGGCGAAGCACGGCGGCAGAGGCGTGGGCAGGAGCCCTCATCGTGGTGGGCAGTCGGCGTTTCTTGAGACGGCATTATCAACTGCAGCGCCAAATGCGCCAGACCGCCGCGTGATGGGCCGCGAGCATGCCGGCCTGCAGCAGCAGGCCACTCGCCAACCCGACGAGCAGGCCGTTCAGCCGCCCTGGGTCTTGCGAGAAGAGTCAGACGACCCCATCCGCAGCGACGCCACTCCCCGCATTCGACCGCCATAACCCCGTGTGCGCCAGGCTGAGCGTGAGCTCGCAGTCGTTCCGTTTCGAGATGGCGCGCGAGCCGGAACTCGTGCCTGTGCCTAACGCCGCGACGGCGCCGATCACCAGCACCGCCGGGCTGCTGAGTTGCGGCTCGGCTGCCAGCGTGTGGGCCAGCGTGCCGAGCGTGCAGCGCGCATGGCGCTGCCGCGTCGTGTGCGCGGCACTGATCACGGCCGCGGGAGTGTCGGCGGCCAGGCCGGCGGCGCACAGCGGGCCTGCGATGTCGGCCACGCGCTGCGTGCCCATGTAGACGACCAAGGTGAGCCCGCTGCGCGCCAGCGCGGCCCAGTCGGGGCCTGCGCCACCCGGTTGGGCGTGGCCGGTGACCAGTGCCACGCCGCTGGAACAGCGCCGGTCGGTGACGGGGATGCCGATCGCCGCCGGCCCGGCGATGCCGGCGGTGAGGCCACTGACCACATCGACCTCGATGCCGGCCTCGCGCAGCGCATCGACCTCCTCGCCACCGCGGCCGAACACAAACGGGTCGCCGCCCTTCAGGCGCACCACCTGCTCGCCCTGGCGCGCCTCGGCCACCATCAGGCGGTGGATGAAGGCCTGCGGCGTGCTGACGCAGCCACCGCGCTTGCCCACCGGCACCACGCGCGCCGTTCGACGCAGGTAGCGCAGCACGCCGGGGTCGACGAGGTCATCGACCAGCGCCACGGTGGCGCGGCGCAGCGCCTTCACGGCGCGCACGGTCAGCAGATCGGCGTCGCCGGGGCCGGCGCCGACGAGGGTGACGCGGCCTTGGCGAGCAGGGGGCGGCTGGGCGCTCATGGTTTCAGGCCGTGAGGCTGGGCACGGCAGGTGCCGCGGGCGATGCGGGCGCGGCCTTCAGCCGCCGCTGCAGCGCCGGCAGGCATGAGCCACAAGTGGTGCCGCAGCGCGTGGCGCGCTGCACGCTAGCCAGCTGCGTGACCGCGTCGGCCTGGGCGCAGGTTTGCAGCGCGGCGGCGATGTCGGCCTCGGCCACATCGTTGCAGCTGCACAGCACGGCGCCGCGGCCCGGGCCGGCGGCCTGCGGCGGCGTCTTCGCGCCGGCCAGCAGCGTGGCACCGAGGCGGCCCACCTCGCGGTCGGCCTGCAGCCAGTCGAGCAGCCAGGGCGCCGCGGCGCAGTCGCCGGCCAACAGGAAGCCGCTCAGTCGGCCGGCCTCGCCAAGGCGGATGTGGCGGGCGCGGCCGGCGCGGGCGTCGGCGTACTGCAGCAGCCGGCCCTGGTCGGTGCCCTGGTGCAGGCCCAGCGCCTGCGCCAGCGCGCCCCAGGCCGCGGCGCCCGGATCGACTGCGGCGGCCGCGTGCAGGCGCAGGCCGAGCCGGGCGCCGTCGTCACGCCCAAAGGGCACCACGCTGGCGTAGGCCCAGCCGGCCTCGCGCAGCAGCACCTGCAGTTGCTCGCGCGTGGCCCAGGCCTGGCCGGCCGGCAGCCAGGCGGCGGCCACCAGCTGCCACGGCAGCTCGGCGCGCTCCACGCGCACGGCGGCGTGCTTCAGCTCGGGCTGTTTCGATTGCGGGCAGGCCGCCGGATTGGTGAGCTCGTTCACGCCCGGCGCGTTGGCGCCGCCCAGCCACTCTTCGCCCCAGTGCATGGCGATGAAGGCCTGCGCCGGGGGCACAGCCTCGCTCGGCTGCACCGGCAGCACCAGCACCCCGCGGCGCGACTTCACACGCACCAGGTCGCCGGGCTCGACGCGGCGGCGCGCGAGTTCCTGCGGGTGCATCTCCACCGCCGGCATCGGCGTGTGCGCAAACAGGCGGCCGAGCGTGCCGGTGCGTGTCATGCCGTGCCACTGGTCGCGCAGACGGCCGGTGGTCAGCGACACCGGGTAGTGCGCGTCGCGGCCTTCGGCCGTGGGCCGCCACGCGGGCGCGGTGAAGCGCGCGCGGCCGTCGGGCGTGAGGTAGCGGCCGTCGGCAAAGAGGCGCGACTGGCCCTCGGCCGCGCCCTCGGGCCAGGGCCACTGGCGTGGCGCGGCATCGAGCATCGACCAGCTCAGGCCGGTGATGTCGAGATCGCGGCCGCGCGTCGCTTCGCGGTGCTCCTGCCACACACTCTGCGGGTCCGGCCAGTTGAACATCGAACGCCCGAGCTCGGCACCCACACGCCGCAGGGGCAGCAGCGGCTCCAGGCGCCGGCCGACATCGGCGGCGATGGCCCAGTCGGCGCGCGCCTCGCCCGGGGGCGGCACGGCCGCGCGCACACGGCTGATGCAGCGCTCACTGTTGGTGACGGTGCCTTCCTTCTCGGCCCAGCTCGCCGCCGGCAACAGCACATCGGCAAAGGCCACGGTGGCGGCCATGCGGCTTGCTTCCTGCACCACGACGAACTCACAGCGCTCCAGCGCGCGCCGCACCAGGGCCTGGTCGGGCAGGCTCTGCGCCGGGTTCGTGCAGACGATCCACAGCGCCTTGATCTCGCCTTCGGCTGCCGCGCGGAACATCTCCAGCGCCGGCTTGCCCGGCGCGGCCGGCAGCTCGCGCAGGCCCCACAACGCGGCCACCTCGGCGCGGTGCTCGGCGTTGGCCACCTCGCGGTGCCCAGGCAGCAGCTGCGCCAGGCCGCCGACCTCGCGCCCGCCCATGGCGTTGGGCTGCCCCGTCAGGCTGAAGGGCGCGGCGCCGGGGCGGCCGATCTGCCCGGTGGCCAGATGCAGGTTGATCAGCGCGGTGTTCTTGTCGGTGCCGCTGGTGCTCTGGTTGAGGCCCTGGCACCACAGGCTGAGCGTGGGTGCGCGCGTCCCGTCGTCACCGACGTTGGCGAACCAGCGCGCGGCCTGCACGATGTCGTCGGCCTTCAGGCCACATACCTTGGCGGCTTCTGCCGGGCTGAACTCGCGCACGCGGTCGCGCAGAGCCGCGAAGCCCTGCGTGTGGGCGGCGATGTAGGCGGTGTCGACCAGGCCTTCCCACAGCATCACGTGCAGCAGGGCGTGGAACAGCACGACATCGGTGCCGGGCAAGAGCGGCAGGTGCAGCGTGGCCTCGGCGGCGGTTTCGGTGCGGCGCGGGTCGGCCACGATGACCTTCATCGCCGGGTTGCGCGCGCGCGCGGCTTCGAGCCGTCGGTACAGCACCGGGTGCGCCCAGGCCATGTGGCTGCCGGCGATGAACACGGTCTGCGCATGGTCGATGTCGTCGTAGCAGCCGGGCACGCTGTCAGCGCCAAGCGTGGCCTTGTAGCCGGCCACCGCGCTGCTCATGCACAGGCGCGAGTTGGTGTCGACGTTGTTGGTGAACACGAGGCCCTTGGCCAGCTTGTTGAAGGCGTGGTAGTCCTCGGTGAGCAGCTGGCCGCTGAGGTAGAAGCCCACGGCGTCGGGGCCGTGCTGGTTCACGATGGCCGCCAAGCGCCCGGCCACCTCGTCGAGCGCGGCATCCCAGCCCACGCGAGCCAGCGGGCCGCCCCGCTGCGCGCGGCGCATCGGGTGCAGCGCCCGCACCTGGGCCGTGACCTCCGCCGTGGCCGTGAGGTGCAGGCTCTGCCCCTTGCTGCACAGCCGCCCGCGATTGGCCGGGTGCGCCTCGTCGCCCCGCACGCCGGTGATGCGCCCGGCTTCGTGCGCCACCACCACCCCGCAGCCGACGCCGCAGTAGGGGCAGGTGGTGCGTGTCTCCTCCACGATGTTCTTGTTTCGTGTGCGGACCGCGCTCAGCCGTGCCGGCAGGGGCCGGCCGTGGGCGCTGGCAGGTCCAGCGCCAACGTGGCCAGTTGCTGGGCGTCGAGCAGCACGCGGCCGTCTTGCACGCGGCAGCGAAAGGCCGGTGTGCAGCCCACGTCGGGCTCGCGTGCGCGGCCATCGGTCAGTGCGATGGCCCA
Source organism: Rubrivivax sp. (assembly GCA_027487585.1). Taxonomy (GTDB): domain Bacteria; phylum Pseudomonadota; class Gammaproteobacteria; order Burkholderiales; family Burkholderiaceae_C; genus Rubrivivax. The sequence continues at coordinate 6,393 of JAIYDH010000105.1, read as the reverse complement.
GTTGTGCAGCGGGCAGGCCACATGCTCGGCGCCGACGATGCCCTGGCTTAGCGGCCCGCCCTTGTGCGGGCACCGGTCGAGCAGCGCGTGCACCTGCTCGCCGCGTGTGCGGAACACGGCCACCGGCAGCCCGGCCGGCCGCGCCACGCGGCGCGCGCCGAGCTCGGGGATGTCGTCGACGGCGCAGATGTCGAGCCAGGCGGTGTCTTCGATGACGGTGCTCATGCGCCCTGCTCCACCGCCACGCCCGGCGTCAACGGCGCGAACTGCCGCAGGTCCACCTGTGCCTTCTCGAACTCGAACCACGGGTCGGGCTCGCCGTCGAGCGAAAACTGCAGCTGCTCCCACAGCGCCTTGCGGCCGGCGGCGTCGTCGAGGATCTTCTTCTTCACATGCGCGAGGCCCACGCGCGCGATGTAGTGGCAGGTGCGCTCCAGGTACCAGCCCTCCAGACGGTACAGCTGCAGGAAGGCGCCGCTGTACTCGAGCACCTCGTCGGGCGTGGTCACTTTGCACAGGAACTGCGCCACCTCCGTCTTGATGCCGCCGTTACCGCCGACGTAGAGCTCCCAACCGCTGTCGACGCCGATCACGCCCACGTCCTTGATGCCGCTTTCGGCGCAGTTGCGCGGGCAGCCGCTCACAGCCAGTTTCACCTTGTGCGGCGCGTACATGCGCCAGAGGGCCCGCTCGAGATCCCTGCCCATCTGCGTGCTGTCTTGGGTGCCGAAGCGGCACCACTCGCTGCCGACGCAGGTTTTCACCGTGCGCAGCGCCTTGGCGTAGGCGTGGCCGCTGGGCATGGCGAGGTCCTTCCACACCGCGGGCAGGTCTTCCTTCTTGATGCCCAGCATGTCGATGCGCTGGCCGCCGGTGACCTTGACAGTGGGGATGTGGTACTTGTCCACCACGTCGGCGATGCGGCGCAGCTCGGCCGCGTTGGTCTCGCCGCCCCACATGCGCGGGATGACGCTGTAGGTGCCGTCCTTCTGGATGTTGGCGTGGCTGCGCTCGTTGATGAAGCGGCTCTGCGGGTCGTCGCGCGCTTCCTTGGGCCAGGTGCTCAGCAGGTAGTAGTTGACGGCCGGGCGGCAGCTGCTGCAACCGTTAGGCGTGCGCCACTGCAGGCCCTGGTAGACGGCATCGATGGTGAGCCAGTGATTGGCCTGGATGGCGTCGCGCACCGCCTGGTGGCCGTGTTCGGTGCAGCCGCACATGGCCTTGGTCTTGGGTGCGGCGCTGTAGTCACCGCCCGCGGTGGCCATCAGCAATTGCTCGACGAGCCCGGTGCAGCTGCCGCAGCTGGCGCTGGCCTTGGTGTGCTTGCGCACGTCGTCCAGCGTGAACAGGCCCTGGGCCTTGATGGCCTTGCAGATGGCGCCCTTGGTGACGCCGTTGCAGCCGCAGACCTCGTCGCTGTCGGCCATGGCAGCGGCCTTGTTCACGCCCGCATGGCCGGTGTCGCCGAGCGAACTTTCGCCGAACATCAGCTTGTCGCGGATGTCGGCCACCGGCCGGCCCTGGCGCATGAGCTTGAAGTACCAGCTGCCGTCGACTGTGTCGCCGTAAAGCACGGCGCCCACGAGCTTGTCGTCCTTCAGCACCAGCTTCTTGTAGACGCCGCCGACGGGGTCGGACAGCACGATCTCCTCGCTGCCCTCGCCGCCCATGAAGTTGCCGGCCGAAAACAGGTCGATGCCCGTGACCTTGAGCTTGGTGCTCACCGCACTGCCGGTGTAGCGGCCGATGCCGAACTCCGCCAGGTGCGTGGCGCAGACCTTGGCCTGCTCGAACAGCGGCGCCACCAGGCCGTAAGCGATGCCGCGGTGCGCGGCGCACTCGCCCACGGCGTAGATGCGCGGGTCGGTCACGGTCTGCAGCGTGTCGCTGACGACGATGCCGCGCTCGCAGTGCAGCCCGGCCGATGCGGCAAGCGCGGTGTGCGGGCGAATGCCGGCGGCCATCACCACCAGATCGGCGGGGATCTCGCGGCCGTCCTTGAAGCGCACCGCCATCACCCGTTGATCCTTGTCCGGGATCAGCGCCTCGGTCTGCACGCCCATCTCGAAGCGGATGCCGCGCTCGGCCAGGATCTGCTGCAGCAGTCGGCCCGCCACCTCGTCGAGCTGGCGCTCCATCAGCCAGGGCATCAGGTGCACCACCGTGACCTGCATGCCGCGCTTGGCCAGGCCGTTGGCGGCCTCCAGGCCGAGCAGACCGCCGCCGATGACGACAGCGCGCGGGTATCTCGCGGCGGCGTCGATCATGGCCTGGGTGTCCGAGATGTCGCGGTAGCCGATGACGCCGGCCAGATCCTTGCCCGGCACGGGCAGGATGAACGGCAGCGAGCCGGTGGCCAGCAGCAGCCGGTCATATGGTGCTTGCGTGCCATCGGCGGCCTCGACGACGCGCTTGACGCGGTCGATGCGCGTGATGGTCTTGCCAGTGTGCAGCGTGATGCCGTTGTCCGCGTACCAGGCCCGCTGGTTCAACACGATCTCGTCCAGCGTCTGCTCGCCGGCGAGCACGGGGCTCAGCAGGATGCGGTTGTAGTTGGGGTGCGGCTCAGAGCCGAAGACCGTGATGTCGTAGAGATCCGGCGCAATTCTCAGCAGCTCCTCGACCGTGCGGATGCCGGCCATGCCGTTGCCCACCACCACCAGCCGCTGGCGTTGGCCCGGCGGGAGTGCGTCGCGCTTCATGCCGACGCCTCCACGTGCGCCTGCTTGCGGTAGAGGAATTCGAGCACCGCCTCGCGGCTGGCGAGGTACTGCGCGTCGTGCGCCATCTCCAGGCGGTTGCGCGGCGCCTCGCGCACCGGCGGCAGCGGCACGGCGTGCACCTCGCCGATGGTGGCCGCGGGGCCGTTGGTAAGCATGACGATGCGGTCTGACAGCAACACGGCCTCGTCGACATCGTGCGTCACCATCAGCACCGTGGAGCCGGTGCGCTGCACGATCTTCATCAGCTCGTCTTGCAAGCGCGCACGCGTGAGCGCATCGAGCGCGCCAAAGGGCTCGTCCATCAGCAGCATCTTCGGCTCCATGGCCAGGGCCCGCGCGATGCCCACGCGCTGCTTCATGCCACCGGAAATCTCGCCCGGGCGCTTGTCGCTCGCTGCGCTCAGGCCCACGAGCTCGAGCGCGGCCAGCGCGCGGGCCTTCAGCTGCGCGCGGCTCTCCTGCTCGCCGAACACGCGCTCCACGGCCAGCAGCACGTTGTCGGTGCAACTCAGCCAGGGCAGCAGCGAGTGGTTCTGGAACACCACGCCGCGGTCGGGGCCGGGACCTTTGAGCTCGCGGTCGTCGAGCAGCAGCACGCCGCTCGTGGGCGCCGTCAAGCCAGCCACCAGGTTGAGCAGCGTGCTCTTGCCGCAGCCGCTGTGCCCGATGAGGCTGACGAACTCGCCCCGATGCACCTGGAGGTCGATGTCGCGCAGCGCCACGAAGGGGCCGCGCTTGGTGGGGAAGCTCATCCCCACGCCCTGGATGCTGAGCATCGGCTTCATGGTTCTGTCCTCCCTCAGACGCCGTGGTCGAAGCGCCGCGCCAGCAGCATCAGCGCCCACTCGAGCAGCAAGCCGACGAAGCCGATCACGAAGATGGCGATCAGGATGTGCGCGACGTTGAGGTTGTTCCACTCGTCCCAGACCCAGAAGCCGATGCCGACGCCGCCGGTCAGCATCTCGGCCGCCACGATCACCAGCCAGGCCGTGCCCACCGACAGGCGCACGCCCGTCAGCAGGTAGGGCATCACGCTGGGCAGCAGGATGCGCGTGGCGATCTTCCATTCGCTCAGGTTCAGCACGCGGGCCACGTTGAGGTAGTCCTGCGGCACCTTCTGCACGCCCACCGCGGTGTTGATGACCATCGGCCAGATCGAGCAGATGAAGATGGTCCAGATGGCTGCCGGGTTGGCGCTCTTGAACACCAGCAGGCCGATCGGCAGCCAGGCCAGCGGCGACACGGGCTTGAGCAGGCTGATGATCGGCGAGACCATGCGGTTGAGCGTGGCAAAGCGGCCAATCACGAAGCCCAGCGGAATGCCCACCAACGCCGCCAGGCCAAAGCCCAGCGCCACGCGCTCCAGCGAGAACAGCACGTTCCAGCCGATGCCCTGGTCGTTGGGTCCGTTGTCGTAGAACGGGTCGGCGAACAGCTTCACCGCCGCTTCCCAGGTGACGCTGGGCGTGGGGAACGAGCCGCCGGGCGCGGTGAGCAGCGCCCACACCAGCACCAGCAGCGACAAGCCGGCCACGGCCGGCACCACGGTGGCCGCGGCACTGCGGGCCATGCCCGCCCAGTCGCGCGGCACAGCCGGTGGTGGCGCGGGCCTGGCAGGGGCCGCCGCCACGGCAGGCCCGGGCACGGCCGAAGCCGCATCGGACAAGGCATCCAGCCCCGTCGGCTTGGCGTGGAACACGGCAGCAACCATGGTCGTTCTCCTCGATCTGCTGGCGGCGCGGCCGTGTCAGGCGCGGACCTTGAAGGAATCGGCGTACTTGGCCGGATCCCTGCCGTCCCAGACCACGCCGTCGATCATCCTGCTGCTGCGCAGGTCGCTCTTCGGGATGTTGACCTTCATCGCCGACGCCGCCTGCTTGTACAGCGCGGTCTGGTTGATGGCCTTGGCCACAGCCAAGTAGTCAGGATGGTCCTTCAGCAGGCCCCAGCGCTTGTGCTGGGTGAGGAACCACATGCCGTCGCTCAGGTATGGGTAGTTCACCATCCCGTCGTTGAAGAACTTCATGTGGTTCGGGTCGTCCCAGGTCTTGCCCAGGCCGTTCTGGTAGCGGCCCAGGATGCGCTGGTTGATGGCGTCGATGCTGGTGTTGACGTAGCTCTTCTCGGCAATCGTCTCGGCCATCTTGTTCTTGTTCTGCAGGCCGGCGTCGATCCAGCGGCTGGCCTCGAGCACGGCCATGATCACGGCGCGGCAGGTGTTCGGGTTCTTGCGCACGAAGTCGGCGGTGGTGCCCAGCGCCTTTTCGGGGTGGTCCTTCCAGACGTCCTGCGTGGTGGCCGCGGTGATGCCGATGCCGTCGATGATGGCGCGGTGGTTCCAGGGCTCGCCGACGCAGAAGCCGTCCATGTTGCCCACACGCATGTTGGCCACCATCTGCGGCGGCGGCACCGTGATCACCTTGGTTTCCTTTAGCGGGTTCACGCCCACGCTGGCGAGCCAGTAGTACAGCCACATCGCGTGCGTGCCGGTGGGGAAGGTCTGCGCGAAGGTGTAGTCGCGCTTGTCGGCCGCCATCACCTTGGCCAGGCTGGCGGCGTCGACCGCGCCCTTCTCAGCCAGCTTCTTGCTCAGAGTGATGGCCTGGCCGTTGTGGTTCAGGTTCATCAGGATGGCCATGTCCTTCTTCGGCCCGCCCACGCCCATGTGCACGCCGTAGACCAGGCCCCACAGCACGTGCGCCATGTCGAGCTCGCCGTTGACGAGTTTGTCGCGTACGCCGGCCCAGCTGGCCTCTTTGGTGGGGATGATCTTGATGCCGTACTTCTTGTCGAAACCCAGCTCTGCGGCCATCACGACGCTGGCGCAGTCGGTCAGCGGAATGAAGCCGATGCGGACCTCGGTCTTCTCGGGCTTGTCGGAGCCCTGGGCATACACCGCCGACTGCAAGCCGGGCACCATGCCCACCGCGGCAGCACCGGCCGCGGCACCCACCACCCGACGACGCGTCATGTCGACATCCTTGAAAGACTGATCCATCGCTGCACCCCCGATAAGACGGCTGGACAAAGAAAAACGGCGTCTGCACGGACCCGGCTCAACAAAGGCCAGGGCGTGTAGACGCCGTCGTCTGGAAGGCCGCCACCGCCATTGGCAGCAGCCTTCGGAGTTCCGAGACCGTCGTTGGTCTCTTGCCGTCTAACCTTGCAATAGCCGTGCCATGGCGAATCGGCCCGCAGGAGCCCGCTTCTGCACCGGCAGGCGGCACGCGCTGCCGGCAAGGCGCCCCAGCGAAGGTGGGCAGGCTCCCGGATGGTGCACTGCGTCATGGTCGGCCGCAGCGCCGCGTCAACCCAGCAGATCGGCCGCGTCCACCAGCCGCTGGGCGAGTTCGGCCAGCTTCAGGCCCTTGTCCATGGCTGTCTTGCGCAGCAGTGCGTAGGCCTCGTCCTCGGCCAGGCCCTGGCGCTTCATCAGCAGGCCCTTGGCGCGGTCGATCACCTTGCGCTGCGTCAGCTGCTGGCGCGCCTCGGCGAGCTCCACACGCAGCTGGCGGTCTTGCTCGAAGCGCGCGATGGCCACGCGCAACACCGAGGCCAGGCGCTGCGGCTGCAGGCCCGCCACCACGTAGGCGCTGACGCCGGCCGCCATGGCCCGGCGCATCGGATCGTCGGCCTCGTCCTCGGCAAACACCACCACCGGGCGCGGATT
>JAIYDH010000342.1 GCA_027487585.1 Rubrivivax sp. | reverse complement strand
CGCGTCGGGGTGTGCCTGCAGGAACGACCAGGTTTCGAGGGGAGTGAGATGCTTCATGCGCGCGGCGCGACTCGCCCTTGACGGGCTTCCTACAATCGACAGATGAACGCGTCCACGCCCTCCGCCTCGATGAACCCGACCGCCCGCTACACCCGCGGCGCCGCCCTGCCTGCCATTCTGCAGCAGCGCATCGCCATCATCGACGGCGCCATGGGGACGATGATCCAGCGCCACAAGCTCGGCGAGGCGGATTTCCGCAACGAGCAGCTGGCCACGCACCCGAAAGACCTGAAGGGCAACAACGACCTGCTGGTGCTGACGCGGCCCGATGTCATCCAGGGCATCCACGAGCAGTACCTGGCGGCGGGTGCCGACCTGATCGAGACCAACACCTTCGGCGCGACGAGCATCGCGCAAGAGGACTACGGCCTGGCCCACCTGGCGCGCGAGATGAACGTCGCGGCCGCGCGCCTGGCCCGCGTGGCCTGCGACCGTTTCTGCACACCCGACAAGCCGCGCTTCGTGGCCGGCGCGCTGGGCCCGACGCCCAAGACGGCCAGCATCAGCCCCGACGTCAACGACCCCGGCGCGCGCAACGTCAGCTTCGACGAGCTGCGCGCGGCCTACCGCGAGCAGGCCGAGGGCCTGCTCGAAGGCGGCTGCGACCTGTTCCTCGTCGAGACCATCTTCGACACGCTCAACGCCAAGGCCGCCATCTTCGCGCTCGACGAGCTGATGGAAGACACCGGCGAACGCCTGCCCGTCATCGTGAGCGGCACCGTCACCGACGCCTCCGGCCGCATCCTCAGCGGCCAGACCGTGGCCGCCTTCTGGCACAGCGTGCGCCATGCGCGCCCGCTGGCCGTGGGTCTGAACTGCGCCTTGGGTGCGGCGCTGATGCGGCCCTACATCGAAGAGCTGTCGAAGGTGGCCTTCGACACCTGGATCAGCTGCTACCCGAACGCCGGCCTGCCCAACCCGATGAGCGACACCGGCTTCGACGAGACGCCCGAGGTCACGGCCGCGCTGATGGAGGAGTTCGCGAAGAGCGGCTTCCTCAACATCGCCGGCGGCTGCTGCGGCACGACGCCGGAGCACATTGCCGAGATCGCCAAGCGCGTGAGCCCCTACCGGCCGCGTCCGACCAAGCTGTTCTCGCAGCTGCTCGCCGCGGCCTGATCAGATTTCCACTTTCGTGCCCAGCTCGACGATGCGGTTCGTCGGCAGGTGCAGGAAGTCGGCCGCGCCCGCGGCGTTGCGGTGCATGCTGGCGAAGAGCTTCTCGCGCCACAGCGCCATCGCCCGGGCGCCTTCACCGCTGTGCGTGGGGATCACGGTGTCGCGGCTGAGAAAGTAGCTCGTCTCCATGTCGTCGAGCACGATGCCGCGGCCGGCGAGCAGCTTCAGCGCCTCGGGCACGTCGGGCTCGTTCTTGAAGCCGAAGTGCAGCGTCACCTGCCAGCAGTCATGGCCCAGCGGCTGCACCTCGACGCGCTTGCCGAAGCCGATCCAGGGCACCTCGTGGTGCTCGACGGTGACGAACAGGTTCTGCTCGTGCAGCACCTTGTTGTGCTTCAGGTTGTGCAGCAGCGCAAACGGCGTGCTGCCCTTCTCGGCGCTGAGGAACACCGCCGTGCCCGGCACGCGGATCGGTGGCGCGATGAACAGGCTCTCGATGAAGGGCACGAGCTCCAGCGCCTCGTCGCGCAGCCGTTCGGCCATCAGGCGGCGGCCGGCCTTCCAGGTGGTCATCAGCACGAACATCACGCCGCCGATGGCCAGCGGGAACCAGCCGCCTTCGAACACCTTCACGATGTTGGCCGCCAGGAACACGATGTCGACGACGAAGAAGCAGCCGGTGGCGGCCAGGCACAGCGCCAGCGGCAGCTTCCAGGCATAGCGGATGACGAAGAAGGTCATCACCGTGGTGATGGTCATGTCGATCGTGACCGCAATGCCGTAGGCCGAGGCCAGCGCGCTGCTGCTGCCGAACACCACGACGGCGAACACGACGCAGACGTAGAGACACCAGTTGACGAAGGGGATGTAGATCTGCCCGCTGGCGCGCACGCTGGTGTGCAAGAGGCGCAGCCGCGGGATGTAGCCCAGCTGCACCGCCTGCTTCGTGACCGAAAACGCCGCTGTGATGAGCGCCTGCGAGGCGATGACGGTGGCCGCGGTGGCCAGCCCGATGAGCGGGAACAGGGCCCACTGCGGCGCCATCTCGTAGAACGGATTGGCCACGTTCTCGGGGTGCTGCAGCAGCATCGCACCCTGGCCGAAGTAGTTGAGCAGCAGCGCCGGCATGACGACAAAGGCCCAGGCCAGGCGGATCGGCTTCTTGCCGAAGTGGCCGAGGTCGGCGTAGAGCGCCTCGGCGCCGGTGACGCACAGCACGATCGCACCCAGGGCGACAAAGGCCACGCCGGGCTCGGCCACGATGAAGCCCAGGGCGTGGTGCGGCGACAGCGCCACCAGCACACCCGGGTTGCGCAGGATGTGCACCACCCCCAGCAGCGCCAGCACGCCGAACCAGACCAGCGTGATCGGCCCGAACCAGCGCCCCACCACCGCCGTGCCAAAACGCTGCGCCGCAAACAGCAGCGTCAGCACCAGCAGCGTCACCGGCACCACGAAGCGGTGCAGGCCAGGGGCCGCCACCTCCAGGCCCTCCACGGCCGACAGCACGCTGATGGCCGGCGTGATGACGCCGTCGCCGAAGAAGATGGCCGTGCCGAAGATGCCTAGCAGCAGCAGGCGCGAGCGCAGCACCGGGCGGTCCTTCACGGCCTGCGAGGCCAGCGCCAGCATGGCGATGAGGCCGCCTTCGCCGTGGTTGTCGGCGCGCAGGATCAGCGTCACGTACTTGAGCGTGACGACGACCGTGATCGTCCAGAACACCAGCGACAGGATGCCCAGCACGTGCTCGGGCGTCATCTCGACGCGGCCGTGCGCGAACACTTCCTTTAGCGCATAGAGCGGGCTGGTGCCGATGTCGCCGTAGACGACGCCGATGGCAGCCAGCGTCAGCGCCGGCAGGGCGGCATGCCCGCGAGGGGCCGCTTCGCTCATTCGAAGTTCTCGGCCTCGGGGTCGGTGGCTTCCAGTTCGTAGGCCGCGGCCAGCATCGCCAGCCGGCCCATCACGCCGTACATGTAAAAGCGGTTCGGCGCGCTGGCCCCGGGCTTGGCGCCCGGCTTGGGCAGCGTGCTGGCCTCGGCAAAGGCCAGCGGCACGTAGCTGGAGCCCGGGCCGCCGAGGTTCTCGTCCGCGCCGCGCTCGGCGTGCACGCGGTAGAAGCCGCCGACGACATAACGGTCCATCGTCATGACCACCGGTTCCGCCACCGCGCCGTGCACGCGCTCGTAGCTTGGCACGCCCTCTTGAATGAGCACCTCGGTGATGGCCTGCCCGTCCTTCGCCAGGCCCATGCGGCCGCGCAGCGCCACGGCGTCGGCCAGATCGCGCACGTCGCGCACCGTCACGACGCCGCGGCCGAGGTTGCCGTGGTCGGCCTTGATGACGACAAACGGCCGCTCGTTGATGCCGTATTCCTTGAACTTGCGCCGCACCTTGCCGAGCACCGCCTCGACGTTGGCGCGCACGCAGTCCAGCCCCGCTGCCTCGTCGAAGTCGACCTCGCCGCAGCGGCTGTGCATCGGCGTGATGAGCCAGGGGTCCATGCCCAGCAGCTTGGCGAACTTCTTGGCCACTTCTTCATAACTCTCGAAATGGCGGCTCTTGCGGCGCACGGTCCAGCCGGCGTGCAGCGGCGGCAGCAGGTACTGCTCGTGCAGGTTGTGGAACTCGCGCGGGATGCCGTGCGCCAGATCGTTGTTCAGCAGGATGGTGCAGGGGTCGAAGTCCTTGAGCCCGAGGCGCGTCTTGCTGCGCAGCAGCGGCTCGAGCAGGAGCTCGCCGCCTTCGGGCACCGCCAGCGTCACCGGCTTCGTGACGGCCGGATCGGCCGAACCCAGGCGCACGTTCAGGCCTGCCTGCGTGAAGATCTGCACCAGCCGCTGCACGCTGGCCAGGTAGAACGGGTCGTCGGTGGCGTCGTCGGGCACGACGAGCAGGTTGCGCGCCTCGGGGCAGATCTTCTCGATGGCCGCCATGGCCGCCTGCACCGCCAGCGGCAGCATCTCGGGCGTGAGGTGGTTGAAGCTGCCGGGGAACAGGTCGGTCGACACCGGCGCCAGCTTGAAGCCGGCATTGCGCAGGTCGACCGCGGCGTAGAACGCCGGCGTGTGCTCCATCCATTCGAGCCGGAACCAGCGCTCGATGGCGGGCATGGACTCGAGGATGCGCTGCTCGAGTTCGTTGATGGGGCCCGTCAGGGCTGTCGTCAGATGCGGAACCATGATCACCTCGTCAGACGGACCATTCTCCGCCCAAATCACGGCCGTCAATAGGGCCGCCCAGAAGGAGAAACGGGGCCTCGTGCGCAGCACGGGCCCCGTCGGTTGACGCCAGCGCGCTCAGCGCGCCGGGTGTCCGTTCATCACTTGTTGTAGGCCGTCTCGCCGTGGCTGGCGATGTCCAGGCCTTCGCGCTCTTCGTCTTCAGCCACGCGCAGGCCGATGGTGAGGTCGACGATCTTGAAGGCGATGAAGGCCACCACGCCGGAGATGATGATCGTGTAGATCACGCCCTGCAGCTGGATCCAGACCTGCGACCCGATGCCGCCGAAGCTGCCGCAGGTGTTGGCCACGTAGTCGCAGATGCCGGTGCCGCCCAGGCTGGGGCTGGCGAACACGCCCGTCAGCAAGGCACCCAGGATGCCACCGACGCCGTGCACACCAAAGACATCAAGCGAGTCGTCTGCGCCCAGCATCTTCTTCAGACCGTTCACGCCCCACAGGCACACCACACCGGCGATCAGGCCGATGACCAGCGCACCGCCGACGCCGACGAAACCGCAAGCCGGCGTGATGGCCACCAGGCCCGCCACCGCACCCGAGGCCGCACCCAGCATCGAGGCCTTGCCGCGCATCAGCGACTCCGCGGCGATCCAGGACAGCGTGGCTGCCGCCGTGGCGACGACGGTGTTGATGAAGGCCAGCGCCGAGATGCCGTTGGCTTCGAGGTTGGAGCCGGCGTTGAAGCCGAACCAGCCCACCCACAGCATCGACGCGCCAATCATCGTCAGCGGCAGGCTGTGCGGCGCCATGGCTTCCTTGCCGTAGCCGATGCGCTTGCCCACCACGTAAGCACCCACCAGGCCGGCGACGGCGGCGTTGATGTGCACCACGGTGCCGCCGGCGAAGTCGAGCGCGCCCTTGGCCCACAGCGCACCGGCGTTGGCCGTCACGGTGGCCAGACTGGCAGCGTCGGTGATGGCGTCTGGGCCGTCCCAGTACCAGACCATGTGCGCGATCGGCAGATAGGCGAAGGTGAACCAGATCACCGAAAACAGCAGCACCGCCGAGAACTTCATGCGCTCGGCGAAGGCACCGACGATCAGCGCCGTGGTGATCGCCGCGAAGGTGCCCTGGAAGGCCACGAAGGTGAGTTCGGGGATATAGACGCCCTTGCTGAACGTGGCGGCGATGGACTCGGGCGTCACGCCGCCCAGGAACATCTTGCTCAGGCCGCCGATGTACGGGTTGCTGGCGGTGAAGGCCAGCGAGTAGCCATACACGACCCACAGCACCGAGATCAGGCAGAAGACGCAGAACACCTGCATCAGCACCGACAGGATGTTCTTGCTGCGCACCAGGCCGCCGTAGAACAGCGCCAGGCCGGGGATCGTCATCATGATGACCAGCGCCGTGGCGATGGTCATGAACGCCGTGTCGCCCTTGTTGGGCACCGGCGCGGCGGCCGCGGCCGAAGCCGCTCCAGCCGGGGCCGAGGCGGCTTCGGCCGGTGCAGCGACCACGGCAGCAGAGGCCGCCGCCGCCGGCGCGGATGCGGCCTGCGCAAACGCCGTGCCGCTGAGCAGCAGGCTGGCAAAGGCCAGCATCACGCCGGCCAGGAAGGTGGTGAGAAGTTTCTTCATGAGGTCTTCTTTCGGGGGACTCAGCTCGCGAGCCAGGGCAGCGGCGCGCATCAGAGGGCTTCCTTGCCGGTTTCGCCGGTGCGGATGCGGACCACCTGCTCCAGCGAGGTGACGAAGATCTTCCCGTCGCCGATCTTGCCGGTGCGGGCCGAGTTCTCGATGGCTTCGATGACGCGCTCGACGATGCTCTCGTCGACGGCAGCCTCGATCTTCACCTTGGGCAGGAAGTCGACCACGTACTCGGCGCCGCGGTACAGCTCCGTGTGGCCTTTCTGTCGGCCGAAGCCCTTGACTTCGGTCACCGTGATCCCCTGAACGCCGATGCCGCTCAGGGCTTCACGCACTTCGTCAAGCTTGAAGGGCTTGACGATGGCAGTCACCATCTTCATTGCGCGGACTCCTCAAAGTCGCAAACCAGACCAAACATCCCACCGTGTGGGCACAGACCCACGGCGCGGCGGACGGCGAACCGTCCCACCCTCCAACCACCGTTGCGAGGCTGGTTTGCAAGGCCTGTGCCACGTCCGCCCCAAGCCGAACCCTGACCTGTTGCCCCGCCTGGAGCAAGGCCGCTCCCCCGAAAGAGGGCACCCTGCTCGCTCACCCCTCGGTGTGCACACATTTGGTGCGATGCACGGTCACGGTGCGCAATCGACCATCGGCTCCTGCATGAACAGGAGGAAAGACGATGTCGCTGGCCGTGGTTCGGAGCCGGGCGCTGGACGGGCTGAATGCGCCGCCGGTGCAGGTGGAGGTGCAACTGGCCAACGGCCTGCCCAGCTTCACGCTGGTGGGGCTGGCCGACACCGAGGTGAAGGAGTCGCGCGAGCGGGTGCGGGCGGCGCTCCAGGCCAGTGGCTTCGAGTTCCCGCACAACAAGCGCATCACCGTCAACCTGGCGCCGGCCGATCTGCCCAAGGAGAGCGGCCGTTTCGATCTGCCGATCGCGCTGGGCATCCTGGCTGCGGCCGGGCAGCTGGACGTGGCGCGGCTGGATGCGGCCGAGTGGGCCGGCGAGCTCTCGCTGGCCGGCGCCCTGCGCCCGGTGCGGGGCGCCTTGGCCCTGGCGCTGGCACTGCGGGCCGATGCGCCCACGCACACGCTCGTGCTGCCCGATGTGAGCGCACGCTCGGCTGCCAGGGTAAGGGATATCGACGTGCGATCGGCCACCACGCTGGCGCAGGTGGTGGCGTCGCTGGTGCCGGGCGAGGCGGCGGTGCCGCTGCCGCGTGCCCAGCCAGCCGAGCCGGGTGCCGCCCGCGACTGGCCCGATCTGCGCGACGTGAAAGGCCAGGCCGCCGCCAAGCGGGCGCTGGAGATCGCCGCCGCGGGCGGCCACAGCCTGCTGATGGTGGGGCCGCCGGGCAGCGGCAAGTCGATGCTCGCCGAGCGCCTGGCCGGCCTGCTGCCGCCACTGGACGAGGCCGAGGCGCTGGCGGCGGCGGCCGTCGCCGGGCTGCGCTCGGGGGCCGACGACGCCACGGCCGCCAGCGGCCAGCGGCCGGTGCGCGCGCCGCACCACACCGCCAGCGCGGCGGCGCTGGTGGGCGGGGGTTCGCCGCCGCGGCCGGGCGAGATCTCGCTGGCGCACGGCGGGGTGCTGTTCCTCGACGAGACGCCCGAGTTTCCGCGCGCCGCGCTGGAGGCGCTGCGCGAGCCGCTGGAAACCGGCTACGTGACCATCTCACGCGCGGCGCGGCAGGCGCGGTTTCCGGCGCGCTTCCAGCTCGTCGCGGCGATGAACCCCTGCCCTTGTGGCTGGCTGGGCAGCGGCAGCCGCATCGGCCGCGCCTGCCGCTGCACACCCGAGGCGGTGGCGCGCTACCAGGGCCGCTTGTCGGGGCCGCTGCTCGACCGCATCGACCTGCAGGTCGAGGTGCTGGCCGCGAGCCCGGAAGAGCTGCTCGCGGCGCCGGCCGGCGAGCCCTCGGCGGTGGTGGCCGCGCGGGTGGCGGGCGCCTGGCAGCGGCAGCTCGATCGCCAGGGCGAGCCCAACGCGCGCCTGGCGGCCGGGCGCATCGACGCGCTGTGTGTGCTCGACGAAGCCGCCGAGCGCTTCGTGCGGCAAGCCGCCACGCGGCTGGGCTGGAGCGGCCGCCGGCTGCACCGCTGCCTGAAGGTGGCGCGCACGATCGCCGACCTGACCGGCGCCGAGCGCATCGGTCTCGTGCATGCGGCCGAGGCGCTGCAACTGCAGCGGGTGCTGCCGGGTGCGTGACAGGGCTTCGACAGGCCGGTCTTGAGCCTGACGAAGGGCTCAGCCCGAACGGGGGCGAGGGCTCGGCCCGGAACACCGACCCCGCACCCACCTCCGTTCGCGCTGACCCTGTCGAAGCGCCCTCGGCCCGCCACCGCCCCTGAGCGCGATCCCTGCCGCAGCCTCAGATCGCCACGGGGTCGACGTCGATGGCCCAGCGCAGCAGGCCCTTGTGCCGGACCTTGAGCTCGTCGAGGCGCGGCAACCAGCCGGCCAGCACCCGCTGCAGCGCCACGCGCGAGGCCGACTCCAGCAGCAGCTGCATGCGCTCGACATCGGCCACCTTGGCCACCGGCGGCGGCACCGGGCGGTACACGCGCACGGCACCGTCCAGGCCGAGCTCGCGCGCGAGTTCCTCGGCCTCGGCCGCGCCCTCGGCCAGGAAGGCCTGCGCCACCGCCGCCGTCTTCGCGTCGGCGCGGATCAGCGCCAGCGCCGCAAACGGCGGCAGGCCGGCGGCCTCGCGCTCGGCCAGCTGCTGCGTGGCGAAGCGCTCGTAGTCGTGCGCCATCAGCGCCGCATACAGCGGGTGGCCGGGGTTCCAGGTCTGCACCCACATCTCGCTGGCGGCGGCCTGCGCGGCGTCGCGGCCGGCACGGCCGGCGGCCTGCATCAGCAGCGCGAACAGCCGCTCGGGCGCGCGGAAGTCGCTGCTGAACAGGCCGCTGTCGGGGTTGACGGCGGCCACCAGCGTGACACGGCGGAAGTCGTGGCCCTTGGCCACCATCTGCGTGCCCACCAGCACGTCCACCTCACCGGCGTGCATGGCGGCCAGCTGCTGCTCGAGCATGCCGGCGCCGCGCGTGGTGTCGGCATCGATGCGCGCTACGCGGGCGGTAGGCAGCAGCGCGCCGATCTGCTCGGCCAGCTTCTCGGTGCCGCGGCCCACGGGGGCGATGTCGAGGTTGCCGCAGTCGGGGCAGGCGCGTGGCACACGCTCGGTGTAGCCGCAGTGGTGGCAGCGCAGCGTGCGGTCGCCCTTGTGGAACACGCGCCAGGCGCTGCAGTGCGGGCAGCCGCTCTTCCAGCCGCAGGCGCCGCATTGCAGCACCGGCGCGTAGCCGCGGCGGTTGAGCAGCAAGAGGCTCTGCTCGCCGCGCGCAATGCGCTGCTCGATGGCCGCCAGCAGCGGCGGCGCCAGCACGCGCTCGCCACCGGGCGCCTTGGGCAGCTGGCCCATGTCGAGCAGCCGCACGCGCGGCATGGCGCCGCCGCCGATGCGCTGCGCCAGCGGCACGCGCCGGTAGCGGCCCTGCTGCACGCGGTGCCAGGTCTCAAGCGAGGGCGTGGCCGAGCCCAGCAGCACCGGCACGCCACGCTGGTGCGCCCGCCAGACGGCGAGGTCGCGCGCCGAATAGCGCGCACCCTCCTGCTGCTTGAACGACGGGTCGTGCTCCTCGTCGACGACGATCAGGCCCAGGCGCGGCAGCGGCGCAAAGATGGCCAGCCGCGTGCCCAGCACCAGATCGGCCAGGCCCAGGTGCGCCAGCAACCAGTTGCGCAAGCGCTGCGCCGGCGTGAGGCCGCTGTGCAGGCTGACCAGCACACGGCCCGGAAACCGCGCCGCGAAACGCGCCTCGAGCTGCGGCGTGAGGTTGATCTCGGGCACCAGCACCAGCGCCTGCTGACCGCGCGCCAGCGCATCGGCGGCGGCGTGCAGGTAGATCTCGGTCTTGCCGCTGCCGGTGACGCCGTGCAGCAACAGCGGGCGGTTGTCGGCGCCGGCGCTGCCCGCGGCGATGGCATCAAGCGCCGCGCGCTGATCGGCCGCCAGCACCGGCGGCGCGGCGCTGGCCCCAGTGCCCGCCTGGGCGCCGACCACCGGCGCCTGGCGCTGCTTCAGCCGCGTGATGCGCCGCGCCAGCGCCGCGCTGTCCATCTTGCGCAGCTCGGGCGGCAGCACCGCCATGGCGAGTTCACCGACGCCGCGCTGGTAGTACGCGGCGGCAAAATTCACCAGCGCGCGCCAGTCGGCCGGCAGCGGGGGCAGTGCGTCGAACACATCGGCCACCTCACGCAGTTCGCTGCCTTCGGGCAGGGCGGGCGCGTCGGCGCGTTCGGCGTCCCACACCAGGCCCGGCACGTCGCGGCGCCCCAGGGGCACCCGCAGCAGCGTGCCGGGCGCGAGCGGCTGCTCACTCCGGTAGCTGAGGCAGGCCCCGAGCGCGGCATGCCGGGGCGTCTCGAGGGCCACCAGGAGCCGGTGTGGGCCGCTTGTCATGAATCTGCCTCAATCTCAGAGATCACCCGAAGAAAGTGCTTCAAGTCCATGATTTGAAAACACTTTCCGGCTTGACCCCTGAAACTGTGGATAACTTTGTGCGCAACCTGCGCCCAGCGGCGCCAAGTGCTTGATTCTGCGAGGGCTCCGGCCCATTGCCACTTTTCGCGGCACCCGGCGTATGCCTTATGAATCAAGCACTTGGCAAGTACTTTGGTGATTTTCTGTGGCCGCCCCCGCTGACGGACCTCCCGCTGCGCCGCAGCACCGAAATTGGGGATAAGTCAAGCCCTGAGCGCTCACTCACGTCTTGACTTATTCGCACGGCCGGGGTCGCGTGGCCACCTGCGGCCACGCTGCTGTCTCAGGCCCGCAAACTGCGCGAGTGGCGGTGCAGCGCCTCCACCAGCGCCGTCACGTGCTCGGGCGGCGTGAACTGGCTGATGCCGTGGCCGAGGTTGAAGATGTGGCCGTCCCAGCCGCCGTCGGGGCGCTGCGGGCGGCCGAAGCTGTCGAGCACGGCGATGCCTTCGCGGGCCACGGCCTCGGGCGGCGCGAACAGCACCGACGGATCGAGGTTGCCCTGCAGCGCCACACGGCTGCCGACGCGGGCGCGCGCGGCACCGAGGTTCACCGTCCAGTCCAAGCCCACGACATCGGCGCCGCAGGCCGCGATCTCGTCGAGCCACAGGCCACCGCCCTTGGTGAACACGATCACCGGGATGCGCTGGCCGTCTTTCTCGCGCTTCAGGCCGGCCACCACGCGCCGCGTGTAGTCGAGGCTGAAGCGCTGGAAGGCGCCGTCGGCGAGCACGCCGCCCCAGCTGTCGAACACCATCACGGCCTGCGCGCCGGCGTCGATCTGGGTGTTGAGGTAGGCCGTCACCGCCTGCGCGTTCACATCCAGGATGCGGTGCATCAGATCGGGCCGGCCGTAGAGCATGCTCTTGACGAGCCGGTAGTCGTCGCTGCCGCCACCTTCGACCATGTAGCAGGCCAGCGTCCAGGGGCTGCCCGAGAAGCCGATCAGCGGCACACGGCCCACCCGGCGCCCTTGGGCGTCGGTCGTCACCAGCGCGTGGCGGATGCTCGTGACGGCATCGAACACGTAGCGCAGCTTGTTCATGTCGGGCACGGCGAGCGCGGCTACGGCGGCTTCGTCACGCACGGGATGCGCGAACTTCGGGCCCTCGCCGGCGCCGAAGCTCAGGCCCAGGCCCATGGCGTCGGGCACGGTGAGGATGTCGGAAAAGAGGATGGAGGCGTCCAGGGGGTAACGCTCCAGGGGCTGCAGGGTGACTTCGGTGGCGTAGTCGACGTGGGTGGCCAGGCCCAT
>JAIYDH010000096.1 GCA_027487585.1 Rubrivivax sp. | reverse complement strand
CCCTCGATGTCCATCAGGATCAGCATGCGCTCGGCGTCCTTGCCGTCATCGCCCTGGCCCGGCGTCTTCACGGCGCCGATGCCGGTGATGTAGCTGGCGTCGACCGAGCTGTTGAGCTCGGGCGCGGGCTTGATCTGCTCGCGGGTGAGCTCCAGCACATCGGAGACCGAATCGACGACGGCGCCGACCACGCGGCCCTTGACGTTGAGCACCACGACCACGGTGAAGGTGTTGTACTCGACCGATTCACAACCCAGCTTCACGCGCAGGTCGATGATCGGCACGATCACGCCGCGCAGGTTGACCACGCCCTTGATGAAGCCCGGCGCGTTGGCGATGCGGGTGGGCTGCTCATAGGAGCGGATCTCCTGCACGCGCAGGATGTCGATGCCGTATTCCTCGGCACCGAGTCGGAAGGTGAGGAACTCGCCGCCCTGCGCGGTGCGCGTGGGGTCGGCGCCGCCGCCCGCAGCGCCGGCGGCGCGAACGGCCTCGTGGCGGGCAACGTGGCTGGCTTCGGCGATCATGTCCATGGTGTGTGTGTCCTTCGCGGGCAGGTATCGAGGTTCTGTCGGGGTTATCGGCCGCACCCGGGGCGCCTTGAGCGCAGCAGGGCGGCCTGAATCGAAGCCGGGATCAGAAGGTCTCCCAGTCGTCACCGGGTGCCGAGGTGGCGGCCGGTGCCGGGGCCGGAGCGGCCTTGAGCGGCTCAGGAGAGGTGGCCGTGCGGGGTGCGGCAGGCGGCTGCGCTGCCGGCTTGGCCTGCGCCCCCATGGTGGCGGCGCGCACGCGGTTCACGGCCTGGCCTGCCAGCGCCTTGGGCGTAGGGCTGGCCACCTTGGCGTGTGCTGGCATCGGCGCCTGCGACGACAACGGGCTGAGCGCCGCCGATGCATGGCTACCCCGGCCATCGACCTTGAAGCGGCTGACGGTGCCAATCAGGCGCTGGCTCTGCTCGGCCGCGCTTTGCGCCGCGGCCGCGCTTTCTTCCACCAGCGCCGCGTTCTGCTGCGTCATCTGGTCGAGCTGGGCCACAGCCTCGTTCACCTGGCGCAGGCCGCTGCTCTGTTCGGTGGTGGCGGCGCTGATCTCGCCGATCACGTCGGTGACGCGCTTGACGCCGGAGACGATCTCCTCCATCGCGCCGCCGGCCTCGCCGACGAGGCGGTTGCCGCTGTCGACCTTCTCGACGCTGGTGCCGATGAGGCTCTTGATCTCGCGTGCGGCTTCGGCGCTGCGCTGCGCCAGGCTGCGCACCTCGCCGGCCACGACGGCGAAGCCGCGGCCCTGTTCGCCGGCGCGCGCGGCTTCGACCGCGGCGTTCAGCGCCAGGATGTTGGTCTGAAACGCGATGCCGTCGATGGTGCCGATGATGTCGGCGATGCGGCGGCTCGAGGCCTGGATCTCGTTCATCGTCGTCACGACCTGCGAGACGACATCACCACCGCGCTGCGCCGCCGTGCTGGCCGAGGCGGCCAGCTGGTTGGCGGTGCGCGCGCTGTCGGCCGTTTGGCCGACGGTGCCCGTCAGCTGCTCCAGGCTGCTGGCAGCCTGCTGCAGGTTGCTGGCGGTCTGCTCGGTGCGGGTCGAAAGGTCATGGTTGCCGGTGGCGATTTCAGCGCTGGCGGTGGCAATGCTCTCGCTTCCGGCTCGCACCTCGCCCACCAGGCCCGACAAGGACTGCTGCATGCGCGACAGGGCCTGCTGCACGTCGGCCACTTCGTCGCGGCCCGCCACCAGCACGGGCACCGACAGGTCGCCGTCGGCCATGCGATCAGCCGCGGCGGCGGTGGCCGCCAGCGGGACCGTGACCGAGCGCGTGATCAACCATGCAGCCATCGCCGACAGCACAACGGCAAGCCCTGTGAACACCCCCAGCAGCACGAGCGCCTGGGCCGAGCGGCTGGCCTGTGCTGCGGTGGCCTCGTCCGACATCGCGTCGACGCGCTGGGCCACGCCGACGACGGCCGCCAGGTACTGCTCCGACTGGGGCAGCATGCGCTCCTTCAGCAAGCGCTGGGCAGCCATCGGGTCTCCCGCCACGGTCAGGATGACTTCATCGCGCGTGGCCAAAAACTCTTTGCGCAGCTCCAGGGCCTTCACCAGCCGGGCCTTGGCCTCCACATCCGTCTTGGCCTCGATCAGGTCACGGAACTGGTCTGTGATTCGCTGGCTGATGGCCTTCATCCGCGGCTCGATGAAGTCCCGCACATCCACGGTGCCCCCGCTGGCGACCAGGGCGAGCGCGAGGTTGGTGTTCAGCTCGATCTGGCTCCGCAGCTCGTTGACCTGCCGAGCCTGGTCTTCCAACTGGCTGACTGCCGCGCCGCTGTCGCGCAGCTCCAGCAACCGCGAGCCGGCCACGGCAGCCGTCAGCAACAGCAGCAGCACGATGGCGCCAAAGGCAGTTCCGAGCCGTTGGCCGATCTTGAGGTGATTGATCTTCATGAGTGTGCTGGATTGGAGATGAGTCAGGCCGGGGCAGGCAGCCGGAAGGCCGCCACGGTTTGGGTGAGCTTCTGGGCCTCGTGCTGCAGGCTCTCGGCCGCGGCCGTGCTCTGCTCGACGAGGGCCGCGTTCTGCTGCGTCATGCGGTCGAGCTGGGCCACGGCGCCGTTGACCTCGCCGATGCCGGCGCTCTGCTCGGCGGCGCCGGCGCTGATTTCGCCGACGATGGCGGTGACCCGCTGCACGCTCTCGACGATGCGGTTCATGGTGTCGCCGGCGTCGCCCACCTGGCGTGCTCCGCTTTCGACCTTGTCGACACTGGCACCGATGAGCGCCTTGATCTCGCGCGCGGCGCCGGCCGAGCGCTGCGCCAGGGCCCGCACCTCGCTGGCCACCACGGCGAAGCCGCGGCCCTGTTCGCCGGCACGTGCCGCTTCGACCGCGGCGTTCAGCGCCAGGATGTTGGTCTGGAAAGCGATGCCGTCGATGGTGCCGATGATGTCGGCGATGCGGTGGCTGCTGCCGTTGATCTCGTCCATGGTCTTCACGACCTGGGCCACGACCTCGCCGCCGCGGCCGGCCACCTCGGCCGCCGTGAGGGCCAGTGCGCGCGCCTGCTCTGCCGAGCCGGCGTTGCTCTGCACCGTGCCGGTGAGCTGGGCCATCGAACTGGCGGTGTGCTGCAGCGAGCCCGCGGTTTGCTCGGTGCGCGTGGACAGGTCGGCATTGCCCTTGGCCACCTCGAAGCTGGCGGCGCTGATGCTCTGGGCCGCGCCGTGCACGCGGCCGACGATCTGGCGCAGGCTGTCCTGCATGCGTGACAGGGAAGCCAGCAGATTGGCCGCCTCGTCGCGACCCTCGACGCGGATCGGTTTGGTCAGGTCGCCTTCGGCGATGGCCGAGGCCACCAGCGCGGCGTAGCTGATCGGGCTCGTGATGGAGGCCGAGTTCAGCAGCGTCAGGGGCACCACCACCACCATCACGGTGGCCAGCGTGGCGCAGAAGGCCACCAGGATCAGAAGCATCGCGCGGTCGAAGTGACGCCGGGTCTCGACCACCTCCGCGGCCACGGTACTGGCAATGCGATCGACCTCGGCCGAGGCCAGGCCGAAGGACTCCTTCGCCTTGGTCAGCATGCGATCGGCCACGCGGGCGCTGTCGTAGCCACCGTTCTGGATGTTCTCGAGCACCGCCTTGCTGCGTTCCTCGTAGTTCTGCAGGTGCTGCGTGGCCGCACGGGCCATGGCGTTGTCCTCGTCCTCCTCGCCCTCGGTCATGCCCTGCAGCGCCTTGCGCGCCGCCGCGAGATGCGCGTTCCACAACTCGCGATGCCGCAGCACGGCCACGCCATCCTCGTAGTCGATGACCATGTTCTTCTCGAGCACGAGCACGTGCGCCAGCTCCTGGCGCACGGCGGCCAGGGTGGCCGTCTCGTGCATCGAGTGCTCCATGAACTCGGTGTTCAGCGCCTTCAGGCGCAGCCCACCAGCCACGCCGACCAGGCCGACAATGGCAAACAGGAACAGCACCATCGCGATCGCCCCGCGCATGCGGGTGCGGATGGAAAAGCGCCTCATCAGCGCGGAAACGGCTTGCAACATGGCCTGCTCCCAGCAGTCTTGGGGTTCAGTGGCGGCCGCGGCGGATCAGCGCGCCGATGTCCAGGATCAGCGCGACACGGCCGTCGCCCATGATCGTGGCGCCCGAGACATCGTCGACCTTGCGGTAGTTGCTCTCGAGGTTCTTCACCACCACCTGCTGCTGGCCGAGCAGTTCGTCCACCAGCAGGGCGACACGCCCACCCTCGGCCTCGACGACGACCATGATGTTGGTGCTGCGGTCGAAGTCGAAACGCGGGACCTCGAAGACCTTCTCCAGGTCGAGCACCGGCATGTACTCGTCGCGCACCTCGACCACGCGGCCTGAGCCGCCGATGGTCTTGACCATGCCCGGCTGGACCTGGAACGACTCGACCACGCTGTTCAGCGGCAGGATGTAGACCTCTTCGCCCACGCCCACGCTCATGCCGTCCATGATGGCCAGCGTCAGCGGCAGGCGCACACGCACCGTCATGCCGTAGCCCTCGGCGGAGTCGATCTCCACCGTGCCACCCAGCGAGGTGATGTTCTTCTTGACCACGTCCATGCCGACGCCGCGGCCGGAGATGTCGGTCACCTGGTCGGCGGTGCTGAAGCCGGGCGCGAAGATCAGCGCGTAGACCTCGGAGTCGGTCATGCTGTCCGACACATCGAGGCCGCGCTCGCGGGCTTTCCTCAACAGCTTCTCGCGGTTCAGGCCCTTGCCGTCGTCGCGCACCTCGATGACGATGCTGCCGCCCTGGTGGCTGGCGATCAGCGTGATCGTGCCGTGCTCGGGCTTGCCCTTGGCGATGCGCTCGGCCGGCATCTCGATGCCGTGGTCGCAGCTGTTGCGCACCAGGTGGGTCAGCGGGTCGGTGATCTTCTCCACCAGGCCCTTGTCGAGCTCGGTGGCCTCGCCCACCTGCATCAGCTCGACCTTCTTACCGAGCTTGCTGGCCAGGTCGCGCAGCATGCGCGGGAAGCGGTTGAACACCAGCGACATCGGAATCATGCGGATCGACATCACCGCTTCCTGAAGATCGCGCGTGTTGCGCTCCAGGTCCGCCAGGCCGCTGGACATCTGCTGGTACTGCGAGGCGTCGATGCCCTTGCCGTTCTGCGCCAGCATGGCCTGCGTGATGACGAGCTCGCCCACCAGGTTGATCAGCTGGTCGACCTTCTCGACGCTGACGCGCAGCGTGCTCGACTCGGGCGAAGCCGCGGCCTTGTTCTCGGCCTTCGGCGCGGCCGGCCTGTGCGCGGCGGCCGGTGTCGCGGCCTCTGTGGCGGGCGTGGAGGCGGCCGCGGCGCCGGCAGTGCGGCTGGGTGCGCCGGGGGCGTCGTCGAAGAAGCCGTAGCCGGGGTCGGGCGTGGCCTTCTCGACCGGTGCGCCGGGCGCGCCGTCGTGGAAGCCGTAGCCCGCCGTCAGCGGCATCAGCTGCACGTGCTCGCGGGCGACGTGGAAGCCGAAGAGATCGATCAGGTCGTTGTCGCTGCTGCTCGTCACCACCTTGAAGCGGCGCACGCCGTCGGCGTCGCGCCCGGCGTCCAGCGGCTCGATGGTGCCGAGGTTGGTGATTTCCTTGAACAGGCCGACCAGGTTGTCGGCCACTGAAGGATCGGGCAGCGGCCCGACGCGCAGCTCGAGCGCGCGCGTGCCGACCGGTGCCGCCGCGGCAACGGGGGCCGCAGCCGGCGCCGGTGCACGGGTCGTCACGGCCGCGGGCTTCGGCGCGGCAGGCGCCTCGGCGGGAGCCACACCGCCATCGGCCTGCTCACGGATGGTGGCCAGCAGATCGGCCGTATCGACGACATCGCCGCCATGGCCCTGGTGCCGTGCGAGCTGCGCCTTCAGCGCATCGCCGCTGGCCAGCAGCACGTCGACCATCGCCGGCGTGATCGTCAACTCGTGGCGGCGCAGCTTGTCCAGCAGCGTCTCCATCTGGTGCGTCAGCTCGGCCACGTCGGCAAAGCCGAAGGTGGCGGCGCCGCCCTTGACGGAGTGCGCGCAACGGAAGATGGCGTTGAGCTGCTCGTCGTCGGGGTTGCCGATGTCGAGGTTGAGGAGCATCTGCTCCATGCTGTCCAGGTTTTCACCCGCCTCTTCGAAGAAGACTTGGTAGAACTGGCTGAGGTCGATGCCGGCGGCGCTGCCGCCCTGCATGCCTGGGGACTCGCCCATCATCGGCTCCTTGATGTTCCTGAACAGGTGCGCTCGCGGCGGGCCGGGCTCAGCGGATGACCTTGCGGATCACTTCGATCAGCTTGGCCGGATCGAAGGGCTTGACCAGCCAGCCGGTGGCGCCAGCGGCGCGTCCGGCCTGCTTCATCT
>JAIYDH010000192.1 GCA_027487585.1 Rubrivivax sp. | reverse complement strand
GCCGTGCGCGCGCCCTACCCCGGCGTTGCCTCGTGGCTGGGCAGTAGCGCCCTCTTCCGGTTTTGCATGACGACCCGGCCGTTCTCCCAGTCGGGGACGAGCCGGTAGTCGGGCAGCAGATCGTCCTCGACGATCTCCTTCAACATGCGCCGGAACTCGCGGATCGAGCCCTGGCTGCCGCACTTCTCCTGGAGAAGCTCGACGTTGATGGTGAAGCTGGCCTGGTGCCCACAGTGCTTCCTGGCCAGCTCGTAGAGTCGCCGTTCCAGCGGTTTGCGCAGGCGGAAGTAGTCATTGCTGATCGTCAGCACCTCGCGGGCCTGGACGGCGTTGAACAGCCACTTGGAGATCGTTATCTCCACGCCGATCATGCGGTCGTCGTCCGGCGCCTTCTCGATGATCTTCCAGCTGTCGACGATGCCGAAACCTTCCTTGACCCGCTCCCCGCCGGTCTTGATGTTGGTCTTGATGGACGTACCGCGCAGGCGCTCCAGCGCGTCCTGCAGCCGCAGGTACTCCTTGCCACCAACGCGCTTGTTCGTCGAAACCAGGTAGTCGTACACCCGGAAGCGAACCGTGCGGTTGGCCGCATCCGCCCGGCCGCGGTTCAGTGCTTCGGTGATCTGGCTAACTACGTATATAAGTAAATCCTTATCGTGCTGGGTCGCTCTGCCCAAGACGCTCGGTGTCACTGTTACCGACCGGGTCTTGTCCTTGCTCTCCCAGTGCCAGACCTTGGTGTCTGGCTTGGTGGCCAGCGTGAAGATCGGCGCCTCCATGCTGACGCCGTCGTCCTTGAGTGCGTAGTCGAACAGGTCGCAGAGGAAGAAGTCGCGATTGGGGTGGTGAACGGGCAGCAATCCCCGTTTGGCACCGCCCTCCTCCGCCACGAGCCCACTTTCGGCGTCCAGAACGACCCCTGCCTGCCCTCGCTCGGGGCTCGGCGCTACTTTGGCCGGCTCAGCGGTGTCCGGCGTCCCTGCGGCCTTCCTGCCGCGCTTGACGGCCGGCGCTCGCTTGCGGGCCGCCGCGGCTCCCAGCACGACACGGTCTGCGTAAGCTCGCGCCTGGTCGACAGGGGTGCCGAGCTCGACCTGCTTGCGAAACAGCTCTTCGCGCTGTTGGGCTTCGGTCAGCGCTGGCGTATCGTTCGCCGAGAACAGGGGCGTCTGCCCCGGGACAGCCACAGCCTCACCCCACCTTGGCCAAGTAGGCGTCGAGCGCCTCGACGAAGATCTCCTGGCTCTTCTTGTCCAGCTTCAGACCAGCGTTTTTCAGCGTCTCGTACCGGTTCCGGTCCAGCTTGACGGTGAGAGCCTTGTAGTACGACGAGGCAGCGGCCGGCTGCGCTGCCGAAGACGTATCCGGTGCGACTGCGACTGCAGCGGGCACCGCCTGGCCCTTCTTGGCTACCAGGCCGGCAGTCAGGGAAGCGGTTTTGCTCATTTACGCATCTCCGTTAATACGCATCTGCGGACTATATCAAGTCTTCCTCAGTTGCGCAGATACGTATTTCCATAGGGCGACCACCTCTTCGGCGGAGCGACTCTTCGGGTCGATTTCCTGAACCGTCCGGCCGTCGATCATCGAGCTGGCGAAGTCGGTGCGTTGGTAGAGGGTCACCGGAGCCACCGTGCCGTGCTGGGAAAGAGCGACAGCTGCCTCGCCAGCGATCTTGGCGCGCGCGGCTGCCCCGTTGATCACAAAGACCATCTTCTTGCCGGCCTGCTCCACCAGCTCCACGGTCGTTCCAACGGCACGGAGGTCGTGCGGGCTCGGCCGCGTTGGTATGAGCACCAGGTCGGCCACCTTGAGCACCGCTCGGATCATGTCCGTCACTGCTGGCGGCGTGTCGATGATCGCCAGCTTGATGCCGGCCTCGTCCAGCGCCTGCAGATGACCGGCCAAGTTGGCGATCGCCACGCTGGCAAACAACGGGGCCTCGGCGGCGCGCTCGTTCCACCAGGACGCGAGCGACCCCTGCGGGTCGCAGTCGATCAAGGCCACGGGCCCAGCGCCGCTCTGCTCAGCAACCACGCCAAGATGGCCCACCAAGGTGGTCTTACCGACACCGCCCTTCTGGCTGGCGATCACCAAAGTACGCATGTACGTATCTCCTTGTTTGCAGTGATACTGTACAGCGTAGCTACGTATCTACAATGTTGGGCTGGCTGGGCAGAGAGTCCGCGCGGGCTGCCACAGACGGACAAGGGTGTCCGTTATGTGCCAAGAAGTGCCCAGGCTGTATACATCCACACATAGACTGTTCGTATGAATCCCGCTCTTGCGCTACGCCAGTCGTCATTACTTGACGAGGTATGCCCCATTACGACAGCTGTGAACGCCCTGGCGAACGCGGGTGGCGTGGAGGAGCGGGGAGCGATCTTCACCAAACGAGAGGTCGTCGAGTTCATCCTAGACCTCTGCGGCTACACGTCCGATCGCGACTTGACGTTGATCGGGATACTTGAGCCGTCGTTCGGGGACGGTGACTTCCTCATGCCGACGTTGGATCGGCTACTGACCGCGTGGCGCCGCAAGCCTAGCAGCCGTTCGGCGTTCGACCAGCTCAAAAATTGCTTGAGGGGAGTGGAGCTTCACCGGGAGACCTACTTCCGCACGAAGGCAAGCGTAGTTGCACGCTTGGTAGGGGAGGGCATCGCCGCATCGACAGCTGAAGCGCTGGTCAATGAGTGGCTGGTATTTGGTGACTTCCTGCTTGCCGATATGCCGACAGGCTTCGACATAGTTGTAGGCAATCCCCCATACGTTCGGCAGGAGCTGATCCCGGATGTGCTCATGGCCGAGTACCGATCCCGCTACACGACGATCTATGACCGCGCCGACCTGTACGTGCCGTTTATCGAGCGCTCGCTGATGCTCTTGAAGCAGGGTGGGGTGTTGGGCTTCATCTGCGCAGATCGCTGGATGAAAAACCGCTATGGAGCCCGCCTACGCGGCCTAGTGGCCAACGATTTTCATTTGCGGGCCTACATCGATATGACAGGCACCCCGGCCTTCAACGCTGACGTCGTCGCATATCCGGCCATCACCGTGATCGCGCGCGAGAGAGGCGCAACAACACGCATTGCGCACCGGCCGGAGGTCCTGCCCGCAGCGCTGGCATCGCTCTCGAAGTCCATCCTGGCAGTGAAGCTACCGAAGGGTCAGACCGAAGTCCGAGAGCTCGATTGGGTCACAGCAGGCGAGGAGCCGTGGCTCTTTGACGGCTCAGCGCAAATGGAACTCTTGCGCCGCCTGGAGAGCGAGTATCCGATGCTTGAGGATGCCGGTTGCAGGGTCGGCATTGGCGTTGCTACTGGCGCCGACAAGGCCTTTATCGGTAAGTTCGATGAGCTTGATGTAGAGCCGGACCGCAAGCTTCCGCTAGTGATGACCCGAGACATCGTATCTGGGCGTGTGGACTGGCGAGGCTACGGCGTCATCAATCCTTTTGTGGACGGCCCTGGCTCTGGTCTTGTGGCGCTTGAAGACTACCCTCGCCTCAAACGCTACCTTGAAGCGCGCAAGGACGAGATCGCCAGCCGTCACGTCGCGCAGAAGGCCCCTACCTACTGGTACCGGACCATTGACCGCATCACGGCATCGCTGGCTAGTCGGCCGAAGCTGCTCCTCCCGGACATCAAGGGCACAGCCCAGGTCGTCTACGAGGAGGGGAAGCTCTACCCTCACCACAACCTTTACTACATAACCGCTGAACACTGGGATCTGCACGCGCTGCAGGGAGTACTGCTATCCGACGTAGCCCGGGCGTTTGTAGCCAGCTACTCAACGAAGATGCGAGGTGGCTTCCTGCGATTCCAGGCGCAGTACCTACGGCGCATCCGCATACCGCAGTGGGATGCTGTTCCGCCTCACCTTCGCAAGGGGTTAGCAAAGGCAGCGGCTACGCTCGATGTCACGGCGTGCAATTCCGCCGTTCGCGAGCTGTACAAGATCACATCTGCAGAAAGCAAGGCGCTGATGGAGAAGAGCGCATAGAGAACCAGCGCGCAGTCTTGCGATTGGCTCGACAGCAATCAAGGCCGTCCCGAACGGGTTGGTCGAGTTGATATGTCTGCACAACAGATCCGGGGATGGATACGTATGACGGAGCATGAGGGATATCACGAGACGACGTTCGCCGCGGCGGTGACGCATTGGTGGGAGTCGAAGAAGCTCAACGGCAAGGGAGCCAAGAAGGGCAAGGGAGCGAAGAAGAAGTCACAGGGCGCTGGACGCGATGGCAACCTAGCAGGCAACACGATGGATGGCTTTCGTGATGTTCTGATTGAACATCTCACCGCCGCGGGCGTTGACCGCAAAGACATCTTTTCCGGTGGCCAGCTCGTCGCACTTCCGGCCAACTTGCCGTCGTACTTCCGAGCATCGAAGAACTGGGATGTGATCGTCTGCAAGAACAGCTTGTTCAAGAAGGTCGATGCTGAGCCAAAGCTCATCGCCGCCATCGAGTTCAAGTCGCAGCAGGACTCCATCGGTAACAACCAGAACAACCGAATGGAAGAAAGCATTGGCAACGCGACCGACTTCTGGGCCAGCTACGAGAACAAAAACTTCATTCACCTGACGCCGCGCCCCTGGCTCGGCTACCTCTTCGTTGGCAAGTACGAAGACGAACAAGTGGGGAAGTCAGTGAAGATCAAGCAACCGCACTTCCCGATCGATCCGGCATTCGCTAACGGCAATCCTGAAGCGACCCTTCGGATGGTGACCGAGTTGCAGGGACCATCCTATGCAGAGCGCTATCGGATCTTCCTGGAGCGCATGATCGCTAAGAAGTACTACGACGGTGCTTGCTTCATCACCAGCAATGAGCGCATCGCGAGCGACGCTGAGAACTACCGCTGCTTCTTCCCGCAGCTCTCCGGCGCGGCGTTCGTCGACGGCTTACTCCGGCATATTCGCGCGTACTACCCCGACTAAAAGGCACTAGGTTTCTTGCGTGGGAGTTGCCCCTGAACGAACTGTCCTTCGCCCTGCTAGATGACCTTGCGCTGGGGAGGGAGCGCCGAGGCGACTCCGTGCTCAAGCACCTGCAGCAAGTTGGGGCGCAGCGGCTGGGCCCGTTGGTGGAGCTGTGCGTGCTCGACCGCATGTATGCAGCGCGACCTTCTGGCCTAGGCGCCTTGGTTGCCACCGAGGCGAGCGAGTTGCTGGCGTCAGCACTGCCTAGCCGTGGCCAGGCCGGCCGTTACTTTGGCGACGACAGGGGGAGGCTTGGAGCCATCCTGACCAGCCGCGACCCGAAACAGGACGAACCGGTGCAGTGGGTGCAGTTTTGCCGCAAGGCCCAGGAGGCGGCCGAGCTGGCAGCCCTGCCTAAGGAACTGGCGCAAGGCCTAGTTGGCGCGGTGCGCGAGCTTGAGACCAACATCCACGAGCATAGTGGCCGCGCCCATGATGGCCTGGTGGCCTTCCGCAGTACGGCGACCGAGTTCGAGTTCGTCGTGGCCGACAGCGGCGCCGGCGTTTTGGCTGGCCTTCAGGGCACAGCCCGCTACGCCCATCTCACCGATGCCGGCACTGCCTTGAAGACGGCGCTGGCCGACGGCCAGTCACGTCTGCTGGATGTTGACCCCGGCCGAGGATTTGGGTTTCACGAGCTGTTCGTCAACCTGGCCAACCTGAATGGAGAGCTGCGCTTCCGCAGCGATGACCACGCGCTCACCATCGACGGCAGCGGCCCCGCCTTGCCGCAGGCCAGGCTCGCCCAGAAGGCCAGGCTGCAGGGCTTCGTGATCAGCGTAGTCTGTACGCTCGGCCCGCAGAGGCGGCTTCACTGAGCGGTTGACGACCGTCTTCTGGCGCTCGGCAGGCACCGCCCGGAGCTGACGACCGATGTAGTCGGCGGCGGCGTTGATGTTGGCGATAAGCAAGGCATCGAGTGAAGCGCCGATGGCGGTGGGCGAGCTCTGCCAGGTCAGCTTTGCGGCGGGCTCGCTGATGGTCGCGCGCTGGCGCTTCTGCGTCTTCACGAATGGCACGGTGTCGAGATAGACCACTTGGCGATAGGCCTGTGCGAGCTCCGGCAGGACGGTGGACCCGCCACGCACGACCAAGGTCAGCTTCCGTTGGGCGCGCTGGGCCAGCAGCTTGAGCTGGTCGACATGCCAGTCGATGCGGCCCTTCGCGCCAGCGCCGGTGCCGAACTCGAAGGCGATCATCGTGACCTCGGGTCGCGTGGCGATGAAATCGCCCCAGCGCTCCCAGTCACGGTTGGTACGCGCGTTGACGTGCAAGGCGGCGGGCAACCCCTCACGCTGGATCTCCGACCAGGCTAGGGCGATGCGCTTGATGTTGTAGAAGTTGTCATGCCGCGGTACGTCGGCAAAGAGGCTGTAGTTGGGGCTGGTGATGGCCACGATGCCCAGTGCCATGAAGCCGCGGATGACAGCCTCACGATCAGCGACCTCCCACCAGCGCTCAATCGTCGGATCCTCGTCTGTGCCGCTGAGGATGAGCTGGCAGTCGTCGTGGAGCTGGAAGTGAGCGAGGAGCGCAGCACGCGAGGTAAAGCGCAGCGTGCCATCGGTCCGGCTGATCAGCTCGGCCAGTGGCAGCGCCACGGCCGCGACCTGCAGCCGCTCGGTGCGCGCCGAGCCGTGATAGATCAGTGGCGCGAACGACGGCAGAGCCGGCTCCGCCAGCAAAGGCGTGCGCGGCACGTTATCGAGCTCGAAGCCGCCAACTTCCTGGCTGCGGGCCACCAGGTGCCGGATGTTCTTCGGGCAGACGTTGTCGCATTCAGCCGGGTTGGCGCAGCGGCAAAAGGTCAGGCAGCTGAATATGGAGGTCTCGACCTGCAAGCCGCCGCAGAGCTCACGCTGATGACAGCCTTCGCAGCCGAAGGGCGCTTGCGTCGGTCCCGGGACATGCCAGAGGCGTCGCACATCGCGCAGTTGATAGGTCTCGGCCGGGTGGCGTTTAGTCGATTTCGACATCGGCGGTCCCACTAATCGGGTTGAAGTGCGAGATCTGGCCAAGGGCACAGCCACCGGCGACGCGTATGGCGTCGATCAAGTCGGACGGCGGGTTCTGCAGGTGGCCGATGCGGTTGGTCTCGTCGACGAGAACGAGGCGCTGACCTTCGATACAGACCGCGAACTCGGCGCCAACGCGCGGGGTGCAGTCGGGCGCCATCTCGGCGATCACCGTGCGCCGGCGGGCTTCCGGATAGCGCGTGAAGAGCGACGGCGTGGCCAGGCTGGTGCGGCCACGGTCCCACGACTTAGTGAAGCCTTTCGCGGCACGCCGGATGAAATCAAGTCCCATAGGCCAAACCCTCCAAGACAGGGCGGTAGCGTTTGCCGCGGCCGCTGCTCACTTCGATCAACAACCCCTTGGCCACCAGCGCGGCCAAGCGGTTGTTCCAGGCTGTGGTCGAGATCGGCTCGGCCTCCTTGAACTGCTGGGCCAGCTGCGGGGCATCGGCCTCGCGCAGCTGCAAGACCGCATCCAGCGCCGTCAGCTGCTTGCCGTCAACCGTGCCCAAGATGACGGCCTGGCTGGGCACCTCGCGCTCGTCGACCTGGCACATCACCATGGCGTCATTGCGCAAGCGCAGGAAGTCGCTGAACTCTTCTTCGATCGCCGGCGCGAGGTTGGCGACGACGGGATACAGGTTCGGCCACTGCGCGCGGGCGTGGTTGCGGAATGCCAGCACGCTGTCGCGCAGGAAGCTGAGGGTTGCAACCTTGACGCCAGCGAAGTCAAGGAAGCAGATCTCAGGCGCTGCGGGCGTCTTGGTCTGCTGGATGAGCTGGGCAAAGGTACGCTGGCCAAGAATCGATCCGGCCAGGATTCCGTCGGTGGCGAAGGGCTGCAGCTCATGTCTCACTTCTCATTCTCCTCACGTGTCTGACGTGAGCATTATGAGATAAGTGAGGGCGCGGTTCAAGCCTCTTGATGAGCCGTAGGCTTTAATGATTGATAAAGGACGTTATCATTCATAATTAGACGAGGCAGGGAGGCAGACCGTGGACGAGTTCGAGAGGCAGCTGGCGAAGGAGCGGGAGTGGGAAGCGCGGGCCCAGCAGGTCCAGGCCAAGGCAGCACAGGCGTACCTGCGCCTGGTCGAGCTGGCCGAGCGGTCCGACACCGGCCAGGCGCGTCGGGTGGCGCGCTTCCTGGCCAGCACCTACAACGGGGAACGGTACCCGTTCGACCTGTTCGAGTTGCGCGTGCTGGACGTGGCGCTGTCCGACGACGCCCTGGTGTGCATCGACGCACTCCGCTGGGGCCGTGCCGACCTCTACAAGCTGCTGCCCGACGGCGAGCGCCGCATCGCCGCGGTGATCTCCAGCTGGGGGATCGACAAGACATGAGAAAGCCTACGTCACGGCCGCCCCGAGCCCAGCGCCTTGCGATGCGGCGCGTCGAGCGGGAGCTGACCGCCAAGACCGCCGAGATCACTGAGAGGCTGGAGCAGCTTGCTGGTCGCCTTCACGAGTTGGACCCAGCCGATCTGGATCGGCTCAAGAGGCAGATCGATCTCCACCTGATGATCTTCGAGCGTCCTGGGCCAGAGTCCGTGGACGGTAAAGCCTAGCCCGGCGAACATGGTGACGCCCGCGCTCGTGCCGACGGCACGCGCCGACCTAGTCGAACTTCACGACCAGGTGCCTGCGCTGTACGCTGGGAGTCCGGCCACCGCCAAGCGCACGGTCGAGTTCTTCGCCGTCAGCATCCGCAACCCGAATACCCGCAAGGCCTACGCGCGGGCGGCCGGTGACTTCGCGAGCTGGTGCGAGCTGCACGGCATCGCCGATGTGAGCCAGGTCCAGCCGGTGCACGTGGCGACGTACATCGAGGGGCTGCAGATCGCGGCGCCGTCGGTGAAGCAGCGACTGGCCGCGCTCCGCATGCTCTTCGACTGGCTGGTCATCGGCCAGGTCATGCCTACCAACCCGGCCAGCTCGGTGCGCGGCCCCAGGCACTCGGTGAAAAAGGGCAAGACGCCTGTGCTAGCTGCCGAGGAGGCAAGGGCACTGCTTGACGCCATCGACACCAGCACGCTGATAGGCCTGCGCGATCGCGCGCTGATCGGCCTAATGGTCTACACCTTCGCGCGTGTCGGCGCGGCGATTCAGATGCACGTCGAGGACGTCTATGTTCAAGGGCGAAGGACCTGGGTGCGCCTGCATGAAAAGGGCGGCAAGCAGCATGAGATGCCCTGCCATCACAACCTGGAGGCCTGGCTGCACGAGTACATCGAGGGCGCCCAGCTCGGTGACGCAAAGGGATACCTGTTCAGGTCTGCCGCTGGGCGGACCGGCCGGCTGTCGGACACGCCCATGGCGCAGGCCGATGTCTTCCGGATGGTAGGGCGACGCGCCGACGCAGCCGGCATACGCACGCGCATCGGCTGCCACAGCTTCAGGGCCACCGGCATCACCGAGTACCTGCGCAATGGCGGCAAGCTTGAGATCGCACAGCAGATGGCCAACCACGAGTCGGCCAGAACCACCGGCCTCTACGACCGACGCACTGACCAGATCAACCTCGACGAAGTCGAAAGGATCGTCATCTGAACGCCCTTCACGTAATCCATCATCGTCGCACCTCTGCCGTGAGGTTGATCGCTGCCGGCTGGATGTTGGTCTTCGCTGTCGCGAACTGCGCAAGCGCAGCCGAGACGATCCCCGTGCGCATGATCGACGGCTTGCCCGTGGTCGAGGTTCGGCTTGGAGCCATCAAGGCCGACTTCCTCCTGGACACAGGAGGGCAGCTCGCCATCACGGTGCCTCCGCCGCTCATCAACGCCGCAACCGGTGTCAGCCTAGGCACCGAGCAGCGGAAGATGGGTGACGCTGCCGGCAACGTCATGATGGTGCCGTCGCTCGTGGCAACGAGCGTGAAGCTGGGCTCCGTCGAGTTGGGCCCGGTCGATGGCCTGGTCAACTACAAGTGGGGCCTGAAGATCGGCGCTGGCGATGCGCCAGAGGTCACCAACAAGGGTGTCCTCGGTTTGGGTGCCCTCTCATCGAGGAACGTCCTGCTGGACCTAGGGGCTGGCCGACTCGCGCTCTTCGACAGAGGCGGACAAGACCGGCCCGATATGGCTGGCTGGCGGCAGATCCCCTTCACGTACGACAAGGCCGGTGTCGTCATGCAGGTCAGCGTCAACGGCGCAACCGGGACCATGTCGCTGGATACGGCCGCCACCACGTCGGTAGTCAGCAAGGGTGCGGCGCTCTTCGCAGCGACCGCGTCACCTTGTCGTGGCCAGCCACCGGCCACGCAGTTCTGCGGCATGAAGGAGTTCAAGCAGGTCCGCGCCGGCGACGGCGTGATCGGCTCGATCACCGCTGCCGTCGTGGAACTGAAGGGCGTTCCGTTCGACGGCCTGCTGGGCATCGACTTCTTCCTCAAGCGGAAGGTCTTCATCGACTTCGATGCCAAGACCCTGTTTGTCCGGGATGCAGATCGACCAAGCGGCGCCAGGTGAAGGCGGCTCGTTGCGGTGGCACGGGAGATGGCCGTGCCGCGCAGGGATTACTTGGTGCCCGCGCCGGCCTGGTCGATGCGGATCAGCTCGATGGCCTTGTCCACGCCGTAGGCGATCACTTGGTCGGGCGCGACCGTCTCACTGAAAGCCTTCGACAGGACGCGGACCTCTTTTCGCCCTGCAGCCTTCGAGTCCAGCGTCACCCACAGGTAGACGGTCTGGTCGACCTTGTTCCAGTCCTCGCACCGGCTCAGGCAAATGCCGCGCGGATCGCCGGCGACTGCGGTGTTGAACCAGGCGCGCATGCCCGTCGCATCGCCCAGGGCGTTGGCGATGCCGCTGATGGCCAGGCCGCGGCTGAAGTTGTTCAGGCTGGCGTTGAAGGCCGCCGCGTTCAGCGCGACGCCAGCCGTGGTCTGCACCACGTCGGCCGTCGTCACCTGGCCGCTTTCCTTGGCCAGCTTCAACGCCTTCTCGGTCGTCTCGCCGATGGGTGCCTTGACGCCTTTGTGAAACTTCGGCCCGCCCATCAGCACGAGGTCGCCGCGGAACTGCAGGCTCGCCTTCGACGAGCCTGCTTCCGGAGCCAGCTCGAACCCTTGCGCCTGTAGCGCTTCGCGTAGGCGCTGCGTGAGGGCGGGACTTCCCTGGAACTCGGCATAGATCGGTGAGTCGCGCCCGACCGCCAGCTCGATCTGGCCCGTGGCCTTGGTGGTGAAGTCGGCCGGCTCCAGCGTTGCCTTCTTGGCTGAAGTGGTCGCCGGCGCCGATGCTGCTGGCCCTGCGGGCTCAGCTTGCTGTGCCTGGACGGCGTACGGCATCAGCAGCATCGCTGAAACCATGGCCATAGCTGCAGGCTTCGTCATCGACATAACGGGGTGCTTTCCCAGTCGTGGCTGGTAGTTGGGAGTACGTGGTGGGGCGTCATGAAGCCCGCGTCGTGCCACCCCTGGTAGTCCTCGCGCTTGGTCTCCAGCGACTCGTCTAGGAACTCCGCAAGGCCTCGCAGCTGATCCGCATCGTCGTCAGCGCCGTTCGACCACGCCGACCCGTCAAGAGGAGACATCCTGAAGCTGTCGAGCCAGCAGTAGCCTATGAAAAGCGCGAGCATCGAGAGCGCGGCCCACATAAGCCGTCCTCAGTCGATCGCCCGGCGAAAGTTCGGCGTCGGCCCATCGAAGGGCTCCAGCTCGACCTTCGGGATGTATCGGGTCTGCTGGCCTGAGATCGTCAGGTTCTCGAACTGGACGAAGGCCAGCGCACCTTCGATCCGGACCACCATGCCGACGAAGGGTCCGCCACCTCCTGGCGGCCGTGCCCACTGGAACCGGTCACCGACTTTTAGGTTGGCCTGAAAGGCCGCGACCCGCGCCGGCCACTCGGCGGCGAGCCTCCGAGCCTCGGCCTCTTGTGCTCTTGCGCGCTGCTGGCGTTCTTGTTCGAGCGCGGCCTGACGCTCTTTCTGGACGGCCGCAGCCCTCTCGCGAGCCTGGGCCTGTGCTTGCTCGTCCTTCAGACGTGCCGTGTACTGATCGGGTGAGAGAAGCTGGGCCTGTAGCGACATGGACAGGTCCCAGATGGGCGTGCGGAGTGTGGGATCAGTGCCCGTGATGACCTTCACGTCGACATACCGGATGTCCAGGACCCAGACGGGGTTGCCACTGCGCAGGCACAGGACACGCCGAGGCAGATTCAGGTTCGGCCGCGCATGTGCCGCTGTCTCTGGAGCGGCCTCGATGAAGTCGACCAGGCTCGGCTCTCCTCCCGCCTTCTTGCAGTGTTCCTGGGCAGGCGCTAGAGCGATGGCCAGGCCCTTGGGCATCCGCTGCGGCGTCACCGGCTCGGCCGACATCTCGGAGCGGAACTTCACCCCACGCAGATCGAACGCGTACAGCTTGCCGTTCAGGCTGCGCGCGAACTCCTCGATCGACCCGCCAGCAGAGACCGTCGGATTGCTAGAACAGGCCTGCAGCAGGGACGCCGCCAAGACCGCCCCAAGCGCTTTCCGGCCGAACCAGAGGCGCCAGACCAACCGTTCCTTCATACATCTCCCAAGAGGCTCGCCCTCGGCCAGAATGTTATCAATAGACACGTGTCTATTGATAACAGCTTGAGGACATTTGGCCCGAGATGCGGGCCAGCCGAAATTCACTTTTGATTCAAGCCTTGGCGACGACGATCAAGGCTCGGCGCCTTGAGCTGAAACTGACGCAGGAGGCGCTTGCCGGCCTGGTCGACCTGGACCGGCCCTTCATCACCTTGATGGAGAGCGGCAAGAAGCAGCCGACGGTGAGCGTTCTGTGGCGGCTGGCAGGCGGCCTGCAAATGACGGTTCCAGAGCTGACGGCCAGCGTGGATGAGCGCCTCGCCCGGATGCAGGCGCCGCCGCAGTAATTGAAGGGGGCCGGGGCACGATCAGTCCCACAGCCCGGATGTACCGCTGTCCCAGCCGTCGAACGCACCGCCGCAGTCGCCATAGACGTTGCCATTCAGGTCGAGCTCGCCCGCCATCGGGGTGCCATCCAGGTTCATGGACGGCGTGTCATCGAACTCCAGCCAGCGATCGTCGTCGACATGGAGCATCCGGCGACCCCAGCCGGGCTCGTCATCGTGCCCACACGTTGCGGCCGGCACCACGCCGGTCTGCAGCCCTTGACCCCTCGTGCTCGCCTGAGACGGAGCGGTGGCCACCAGAACCATGACCCCAAGCACAAGCGCAAGCTTCATGAGTCCGTGGATGAAGAGCAGAGCATCGTCCATACAATGAGTTAAATAAAACGTGGTTTTTATTGTGATCAAACAGGAGCCTCTTGTCCATGCAAGAAGGTTCTTCTGTTCGGCGCGGTCGACCACCTGGGTCCAGGACTGCTGACCCAGTTCTGGCTGGCGCTTTCGGCGCTGCCGTCCGTGCCGCCAGAACGCGGCGCGGGGTGGCTCAGGAGGCGCTGGCGCACCTGGCCAAGATCGAAAGATCTCACGCCGGGAAGATCGAGCGCGGCGAGCACATGCCGACGCTTGCGGCCGTGCTGAAGATCGCAAAGGCGCTGGGCATGAGCGGCGCCGAGCTGCTGGCGGAGGCCGAGGCACTGCTACCGGCGGGGTACCTCGCAGGTGGGTAAAGGAGAGGGCTAAACCGTGACAGTGATCGAGAGACGCCAGCCATCAGCCGTATGGATGGCACTGCAACGACGCTGCCGACGGTCGGCTACCCTCGTCCAGCAGATGACCTCCCTGGGCGATAGCGGCGTGCGACGCCAGGTCGAACCACGACTAAAGGCGAAGCATTGAAGATGGCACTGTTAGCCAACAGCAAGTCATCTAGTACGCATTTGCGTATCAACGTACAAGAAGCCACCGCGGGGTCGGCGGTGGCATTCGCTGGCTAGGCGAAACTGGTCCTCAGCCAAGCGCGGGCTTCCGCCTCGGTGAAGACCTTCTCGACCGGCAGCCACTGCACCGCCGGCGCCCCAGCAATACCGACCAGCAGTTGGTCGCCAACCAGTTTGAGGGCAACGCAGCGACCTCGCCGAGTTTGGTAGGGCACTTTGGCCCACAACATGCGCTGGGTTCCTTGGACCCAATCCTCGCGGGTGCTCAGCGATTGGTCTACGGCGGCTCGATCAGTTCGGTAGTACACG
This sequence comes from Rubrivivax sp., assembly GCA_027487585.1. Classification (GTDB taxonomy): domain Bacteria; phylum Pseudomonadota; class Gammaproteobacteria; order Burkholderiales; family Burkholderiaceae_C; genus Rubrivivax. Next base: position 3,206 of record JAIYDH010000192.1, on the reverse strand, counting down.
TTTTCTCCATGGCAACGCGCTCCCCACGCAGGCGGAGCCGCGCGGTGGCGTCAATTGCGGAGATGGAACGGACTATCGAAGCATGGCGGTGATCATAGTCGTGAGGGCAAGAATCGTCACACCGAAACGGCTGACATGCGGGAAGCAATGAGCGGATAAGTCGAGAGACAAATCCTCTTCGTCTGATTCTCTACTCGGCGTGAACGCTCGGAGGCATGGCGACAATCGTCGGCTTCCTTCCGGATGCACCCTTTTCACTTCGGAAACCGACCATGGCGGGGAGAGCTTCAGGGTCTGGACCCGGCCAGGCAGTCTTGTTTTTTCTCGTCCAGAGCTTCCAACCCGAGCGCAGTGTTCGTCGCAGTTGTCGACGAACTCCGCCAAAGAGCGCATAGAACCGTATCCACTGGGTTGTTTCGACGCGAAGTTGGGCTGCGTCCACGCGCTCGATTAAGGAGCGCATCCGGTTCTCAATACCGGCGACGACCTTTTCTTGCAGCCGCCAAGTCCACGCATAGTCACCACGCTCCCGTGGTTCATGCACGATCACATAATCGGCCAGCTCGGGACACCGGGTCTTCCATTTTTCTCTAGAAAATGGCGACAAATCCGGCGCCGTCAACGCTGCTTCGGTGGCCATCAAGAAAAGCTCGTAGCGATCAGGTACCCCGACAACGGGTACGGCAGCGGCAAACGCGTTCGGCAGGCCCTTCTGCTTCCGGTCCTGGCGCTTCCAGGCCGCCAGGTTCGTGCCGTAGACCTCAGCCCATTTCGCCAAGACCGCCTCCGCCTTCAGGCGCGGGAGCGCGTCTGTTGAGGTCCAGCAGGTGTAGCCCTTGGTCCACTGCAGGAGGATGGCCTGCAGCGCAGGGGTCAGATTCTCGTAGATCTTCACAGGTCGTAAGTCTACAGAACTACAACGTAATAGCAAGCATCAGCTATCGCGTCGAATGAAGGTAGGTTGTGCTTTTTCGATTCATGCCTCCCGCAGGACATCACCTCTGGCAAGGACAAGACAGGTCAACAAGTGCGGCACCAGCTCCCTGCAAGCTCGTCGGTCCCACCCAAGCGTTCTGAGCGCTTGGGTGGGACCGCCAAGCCCCTGCAAAGCCACTTGTTTCACCACGAGGCGCAACGCCTCTGGGGCTGCCAAGCCCCACGCCAGATACTCGCCAAGTATCTGGAATCTGCTTGTTGGCGCCGGATGCAGTGAAAGTTGCATGTCCGGTGCGAGGACGAGGGCGGCGGGTAATCCTCGATTCTTAGAATCGAACTAAACCGCCGTTCTCAGTCCTTACCAGTTTTGATTGAGTGTGTGCGAGCGGGAAACGGCCTGCAGGAGGAAATACCTGTGAGGCCTGGTCGAGTCAAAAGTCGGTGAAAGCCCGATCCGCGGAGATGCAGGAAAGCTGCATAACGCGTGCTGGAGAGGATGGCAGGCTATGCCGAAGAAATATCGGCATCGGGACCATTGGCAAGCGCCAAGGGGTACCCGGGGGAGCTGAGGATGAACAGGGTCGCGCCTGGAAGTCCAAAGCCTCGCCTGATAGCTTAACCCTCTAAAAGCGCCCATGTGGAAGGGTGCAATCCAGAGAATCCGAAAGTCCTTTTTAGGACGATAGGTGCTAGGGTTGAAAGACCTGCGAATGACTGAATATGGCAACTTGATTGTAATGGGAGCGCTTTACTACCTTCGGCCCCATGAAATTCCAGGGATGCGCTGGAAAACTAAGTCAAGCACAGCCAAGTCACATCTAGGATTCGTAGAAGTAGATTCGATCTAACCGCGGAAACTTCGGTATTTTCGCGAACCGTGGCAGGTTCGCGGCAGCTGCGTAGCGCGCAGTGGTAGGAATACAGGAGTGAGAGCGTGGTCCGAGTAGGCATCAAAGGGCTGACTGAAAGTCAGTACCAAGGCAGAAATGCCAGCACTGGGTGGCACCAGTGTGCCGAAAGGCCGAGCAAGCAGAGAAGTGAAACAAGCGAGGTCTGGCGACCTCAAGGGAGCGGTTATTGGTTTGGCGACCAAGCCGCACTAACCTGAATGTCGGGTATTGGCGTACCCGAAGAAAGGATTATTTCCTAGTCAGTATCGCGTTTCATCGCGAGGCCTTCAGCTGCACTTGATGCAGCTCGAAGTTCAGGCATTTCTCGGCTGACGCCGAGGATCGACTTCGCCCCTACCGGTCGCAAGTCAGCCCCAACCCCAAACCCCCGTCACCACTGGTGCGGGGGTTTTTCTTCGTCGCCTGAGGTGCAGGGCGCTATCAGGAGGGCCCTAAGCGAGCAGCTTTGTCGGTGGGGGGGGCTTGTGGCCTTGCTGTTGCTCCAGCTCGGGTGCTTGCTGGCATGCAGCGCTGTTGTCGTCGGCAGCTGCAAGGTCTTGGGGTTCGGCTGTTCCAGCTTTCAAATTTTTCAATCGGCTGTTCGGCAAGCGAAGCGCGTCAGGCCGGAGGCGAACGCCGGGGAGCGGTGGTCAAGCCACGGACCCCGCCAGGGGCCGTCCACAGGCTCTGTCCTGTGGGCGGGTGGCTTGTCCACGGCGGGCGCGATCACCCACAGTTGTTGCCCGTGGTTGTTGTGTGAGCCGATCAGCGTCAGCTGATCGGTGAGGGCGTAGCCCTTTGGAGTCTTCTTTACCTCGCAGAACGGGTTTTGGCGTGGTTTCACCCACGCTGTGCACCCACCTGGCCTGCGTTAAAGACATTGAGAAGTTAGGAGCGTTAAAGCGCGCGCGCGCGGGTTACGGTTTCATAAGTCCTTGTCCCGCCAAAGAAAAAGGCCTTCTCGCGTGGGTGATAGAACGAGGCCTGGTGTGGGTGATAGAACGATGATCTGTGGGTGATAGAACGTGCCCATCCACAGAGAGCGTGGGTGATAGAACGTGCCCATCCACAGCGCCAGCAGCCTGCTGGACTGGAGTTATCCACAGCTCCCGCGCCCCTCATCGACGCTTGGGGGCGTTTTCGGGCCCTCGCGGCTGCTGCCGCCCGCTCCAAGGGGCCGAAATATCACCTCGTGCAGGCCATCTCTCAAAGTGGCTGCCATCGAGGCCAGGCGCAAGCGTGGGTGATAGAACGATAGTGCGCCGTGCGCGCGCCCTACCCCGGCGTTGCCTCGTGGCTGGGCAGTAGCGCCCTCTTCCGGTTTTGCATGACGACCCGGCCGTTCTCCCAGTCGGGGACGAGCCGGTAGTCGGGCAGCAG
>JAIYDH010000034.1 GCA_027487585.1 Rubrivivax sp. | reverse complement strand
TTCGTCGACGAGGTGCACCGCTTCAACAAGTCGCAGCAGGACGCCTTCCTGCCGCACGTGGAGGCCGGGCTCTTCAGCTTCATCGGTGCGACGACCGAGAACCCGAGCTTCGAGGTCAACGCGGCGCTGCTGTCGCGGGCGGCCGTGTTCGTGCTCGAGTCGCTGGCCGACGCCGAACTGGGCGAACTACTCGACCGCGCCCGCGCCACCATCGCCGGCCCGGCGCTCGACGACGCGGCCCGCGCGCAGCTCGTGGCCTTTGCCGATGGTGACGGCCGGCGCTTGCTGAACGGCTACGAGAGCGCCGCCGCCGCCAACCCGGGCCAGGCGCTGCTCTCGCCGGTGCAGCTCGAGGCCGCACTCGGCACGCTGCTGCGCCGTGGCGACAAGGGCGGCGACGTCTTCTACGACCTGATCTCAGCCCTGCACAAGAGCGTGCGCGGCTCCGACCCCGATGCTGCGATGTACTGGCTGGCACGCATGTTCGATGCCGGCATGGATCCGCGTTATGCCGCGCGGCGCCTGGTGCGCATGGCCAGCGAAGACATCGGCCTGGCCGACCCGCGTGCACTGGCGCTCACGCTCGACGCCGCAGCGGCCTTCGAGCGCCTGGGCTCGCCCGAGGGCGAACTGGCGCTGGCGCAGGCCGCGGCCTACCTCGCGGTGGCGCCGAAGTCCAACGCCGTCTACAAGGCCTGGAACGCGCTGCGCGAGCAGGTGGGCCGCGATGGCACCCATCCGGTGCCCGTGCATCTTCGCAATGCACCGACTGCGCTGATGAAGTCGCTGGGCGTGGGCGCCGGCTACCGCTACGCGCATGACGAGGCCGACGGGTACGCAGCAGGTGAGACCTACCTGCCGCCCCACCTGGCGGGCCGCCGCTTCTACGAGCCCGTGCCACGCGGGCTGGAGCTGCGCATCGGCGAGAAGCTCGTCGAGCTGCGCCGGCGCGACACCGAGGCGCTATCGGTGTTGCGGCCCGGTGGGAAACCCCCCGCCGGAACCCCTGAACCCGACACCTAGAATCCGCGCCGACCGCCCCAGCCCTGCGGCTGGGCCAGCTTCTTGCATGGCCAGACGGTCAACGGAGAACTCCCCGACATGGAAACCTTTATCCAGCAGATCATCAACGGTCTGGTGCTGGGCAGCATGTACGCCCTCGTGGCCCTGGGCTACACGATGGTCTACGGCATCATCAACCTGATCAACTTCGCCCACGGCGAGGTGCTGATGTTCGGCGCGCTGACGAGCTGGACGGTCGTGACGCTGCTCGTCGATTCAGGCCTGCCCGGGTGGGCGCTGATGTCGATCTCGCTGCTGTGCGCGGTGGTGGTGTGTTCGGCGCTGAACTTCAGCATCGAGAAGCTGGCCTACCGACCTTTGCGCAACGCGCCCAGGCTGGCGCCACTCATCACGGCGATGGGCATGAGCCTGTTGCTGCAGACGATCGCGATGATCATCTGGAAGCCCAACCCCAAGCCCTACCCGCAGCTGCTGCCGGCCGAGCCCATCAGCCTGGGCGGCCCGGTCATCACCGTCACGCAGATCCTCATCCTGGGCGTCACGGCCATCGTGCTGGCGACGCTGATGTACATCGTCAACCGCACCAAGCTCGGCCGTGCGATGCGCGCCACGGCCGAGAACCCGCGCGTCGCGGCGCTGATGGGCGTGAAGCCCGACCTCGTGATCTCGGCCACCTTCGTGATCGGCGCCATCCTGGCGGCTGTGGCCGGCATCATGTGGGCAGCAAACTACGGCACGGTGCAGCACACGATGGGCTTCCTGCCGGGGCTGAAGGCCTTCACCGCGGCGGTGCTGGGCGGCATCGGCAACCTGGCAGGGGCCGTGGTGGGTGGCCTGTTGCTCGGCCTGGTCGAGGCGCTCGGCGCCGGCTACCTGGGCGCATTGACGGGCGGCGTGCTGGGCAGCCACTACGCCGATATCTTCGCCTTCGTGGCGCTCATCCTCGTGCTCACGCTCAGGCCGCAAGGCCTGCTCGGCGAGCGCGTCGCCGACCGCGCCTGAGGAGGACGACACGATGAACTCGACCGCCACCAAAATGGCTGTGTTCATGGTCTGCGCCCTGGCGCTGGTGGCCCTGCCGCTGCTGATGCAGACGGCTGGTCTCGGCGCCGGCTGGGTGCGCATCCTGGCGCTGGCGCTGCTGTACGTGCTGCTGGCGCTGGGCCTGAACATCGTCGTGGGCTACGCCGGCCTGCTCGACCTGGGCTTCGTGGCCTTCTACGCCGTCGGCGCCTACATGTACGCGCTGCTGGCCAGCCCGCACCTGTTCGAGACCTTCCCCTGGATCGCCAGCATGCTGCCCAACGGCCTGCACACGCCGATCTGGGTGGTGATCCCGCTGGCCGCCGGCCTGGCTGCCATCGTGGGCGTGCTGCTGGGCACGCCGGTGCTCAAGCTGCGTGGCGACTACCTGGCCATCGTCACCCTGGGCTTCGGCGAAATCATCCGCGTGTTCATGAACAACCTCGAGCACCCGGTGAACATCACCAACGGGCCGCGCGGGCTGGACCGCATCGACCCGATGACCATCGGCCCGCAGGCCGAGCCGTGGATCAACTTCGGCAAGCCGCTGGTGGTGGGCAACTTCACCATCCCCTCGGTCACGCTGTACTACTACCTGTTCCTGGTGCTCGTGGTGGGCAGCGTCATCATCTGCCACCGCCTGGAGCAAAGCCGCATCGGCCGCGCCTGGATGGCCATCCGCGAAGACGAGATCGCCGCCAAGGCCATGGGCATCAACACCCGCAACATGAAGCTGCTGGCCTTTGGCATGGGCGCCACGTTCGGTGGCGTCAGCGGCAGCATGTTCGCGGCCTTCCAGGGCTTCGTCAGCCCCGAGAGCTTCAGCCTGATGGAGAGCGTGATGATCGTCGCCATGGTGGTGCTCGGCGGCATGGGCCATCTGCCGGGCGTCATCCTGGGTGCCGTGCTGCTGGCCGCGCTGCCCGAGGTGCTGCGCTACGTGGCCGGCCCGCTGCAGCAGATGACGGGCGGGCGGCTGGATGCCTCCATCCTGCGCCAGCTGCTCATCGCGCTCGCGATGATCTCCATCATGCTGCTGCGGCCCCGCGGGCTGTGGCCGGCGCGTGAGCACGGCAAGGCGGCAGCGCAGCCGGTGACCGGCGCCAACAGCGGAGCGGCCAAGGCATGAGCGGCGACATCGTTCTCAAGGTCGCCGGCGTCAGCAAGCGCTTCGGCGGGCTGCAGGCGCTGTCGGAGGTGGGTGTCACCATCCGCGCCGGGCAGGTGTATGGCCTCATCGGCCCCAACGGCGCGGGCAAGACCACCTTCTTCAACGTCATCACCGGCCTTTACACACCCGACGGTGGCAGCTTCGAGCTCGGTGGCGCACCCTACGAACCCACGGCCGTGCACGAGGTGGCGCGCCAGGGCATCGCGCGCACCTTCCAGAACATCCGGCTGTTCCCCGAGATGACGGCCCTCGAAAACGTGATGGTGGGGCGCCATGTGCGCACGAAGTCGGGCCTGCTGGGTGCCATCTTCCGCACGCCGGGCTTCAAGGCCGAAGAGGCTGCCATCGCCGCCCGTTCACAGGAGCTGCTCGACTACGTCGGCATCGGCCGCTACGCCGACTACCGTGCCCGCACGCTGAGCTATGGCGATCAGCGGCGCCTGGAGATTGCGCGTGCGCTGGCCACCGACCCCAAGCTGATTGCGCTCGACGAGCCCGCCGCCGGCATGAACGCCACCGAGAAGGTGGTGCTGCGCGAGCTGATCGACCAGATCCGCAAGGACGGCCGCACCATCCTGCTGATCGAGCACGACGTGAAGCTGGTGATGGGCCTGTGCGATCGCGTCACGGTGCTCGACTATGGCAAACAGATCGCCGAAGGCACGCCCGCCGAGGTGCAGAGGAACGAGAAGGTGATCGAGGCCTATCTGGGCGCCGGTCACGCCGCACATTGAAGGCGATCGTTGTGAGCGACAAAAGCGTGAGCGACAACAACGTGAGCAGCACAGGCCAGGCGCTGCTGAAGGTGAGCAACCTGAAGGTGGCCTACGGCGGCATCCAGGCCGTCAAGGGCGTGAGCTTCGAGGTGCGCGAGGGCGAACTCGTCAGCCTGATCGGTGCCAACGGCGCCGGCAAGACGACCACGCTGAAGGCTGTCACCGGCACGCTGCCGGCGGCCGACGGCGACATCGCCTACCTCGGCAAGTCGATCAAGGGCCAGGGTGCCTGGGATCTGGTGAAGCAGGGCCTGGTGATGGTGCCCGAGGGCCGCGGCGTGTTCGCGCGCATGACCATCGTCGAGAACCTGCAGATGGGCGCCTTCGTGCGCAACGACAAGGACGGCATCGCCGCCGACATCGAGCGCGTCTTCGGCATCTTCCCGCGGCTGAAGGAGCGCGCCACGCAACTGGCCGGCACCATGAGCGGCGGCGAGCAGCAGATGCTGGCCATGGGCCGCGCGCTGATGGCCCAGCCCAAGGTGCTGCTGCTCGACGAGCCCAGCATGGGCCTGTCGCCCATCATGGTGGACAAAATCTTCGAGGTCGTCGCCGACATCCACAGCCGCGGCACCACGGTGCTGCTGGTGGAGCAGAACGCCAGCCGCGCGCTGGGGCTGGCCAATCGCGGCTACGTGATGGAGTCGGGCGAGATCACCATGACCGGCGAGGCGAAGTCGCTGCTGGCCGACCCGAAGGTGCGTGCGGCTTACCTGGGCGAGTAAGGCTGCGGCTGTTCTTCAGCGGCCTTGTATTGGCAAGTCGGCAAGGCTGAGCTTGCTCAGGCGCTGACCGTCCGGCGACTCAAATCCGATCGATACCTCCAGCCGCTTGACGGACTGGACGGACTCAGCCACGTTGCGGAAGGTGAGCTGCATGACGGGCGCGGTGTCGTGGATCACGCGGACCTTGCCGATGCCGGAACTCCAGTTCAAGCCGCCCTGGTTGGCCATGCGGGCGTCGTCGAGTTCGTTGGCGCCACCGTTCGGGTCGAACAGCATGGTCTGTCGTCCGTGGATCACGATCCACTGGTCCTTGCCCGTGCTGTTGGCGATCTTCACTTCGCAGACCACGTGGCGCGAAGCCGTGCGGCAACCTTGAACCGAAAACGTCGGCGCATCGGTGGCACCCGCCGCGATCGACGGAGCAGCAGGCACTGCAGTGGCCTGCACAACGGTCGGCGGTGGCGCTGCAGCCGCCGCTGGCGCTGACATCATCGGTGGCACATAACCGCCACCTTGTTGTGTCGGTGCGGCCGCCGGCGGTGGCGCCATCGGCAACGACGCCACCTGCGCCGGCAGCTCCATCAGCACATTGATGACCTGGTTCGAGGCCGGATCGAAGCAGGCGCCCAGCTCAGGCGGCATCTCGGCGTTGCGCTTCATCGACTCTTCGGTGAAGAGGCGCAAGTCGTTGTGCACGAGGTTGGTCTGGCGCGTGAACTGCGGCGTGCGCAGGGTCAGCAGCAGGCGGCCTTCGTTGCGCCGGGCTTCCAGCTTCGCGTCCTTCAAGCCGCAACTGGCCTGCAGGAACAGCAAGGCCGCGCTCACCTGGGGCGCGTCGGCGCGGGCGGCCAGCGGCGCGAGCCAGGCCGCTGCAAGGGCACAAGCGGCCAACAAAGGGGCGGCGGAGGGGCGCGGCATGCAGGACTCCTTGACGGGCGGAGAGCTTGTTCTGCGAACCAGTGTAGCGGCCGGGCCTGCCGCAGAGTCCACTGCACAGAGGGTGCGAAGCATGCACGGTGCTGGTGAGAATGTGCGGCCCACGGGCGGTGCTGCGTGACGTCGCGGCTGCCTAGAATGAATTGGTCACCGGCCGTCTGGTTCGCCACGGAGCGAGGGCGCTTGAGGGGATTCACATGATCTGCATTCGCAAGCTCCGCGCCATTGGCGCGCTCTTGGCTCTGGCTTGTCTGCCCTTGCTGGGGACCCTTGCGAGCACCGGCGCCGCCGCCCAGGCGGCGGGGCAGCCGCCAAGCGCGCCGCTGCTGCGGGTGGAGCCGGGCATGCACGTCAACCTCGTGCGGGGCGTTGCGGTCGACGCCACCGGCACCTGGGCCGTGACCGTGTCCGACGACAAGACGGCCCGGGTGTGGAGCGTGGCCACGGGCTCCGCCGGCCCGGTGCTGCGCGTGCCCATCGCCGAGGCCGGGCAGAGCGCCGAGGGCCAGTTGCAGGCCGTGGCCATCTCGCCCGATGGCAGCCTGGTCGCCGTGGCCGGGCGCAGCGGTCGCAGCTGGGCCGGCACCAATCTCGTTTATGTGTTCGAGCGTGCCAGCGGCCGCCTGCTGCGCCGCATCGACACCGGCTCGGCGCTGCCGGTGGTGACGCTGGCGCTGTCGCCTGATGGCCGCGTGCTCGCGGCCGGCCTGGGCGAGGACGGCGGCCTCAAGACCTTCGACTTCGCCAGCGGTGCCGCGCTGCACCACGACAAGGACTACAAGGGCAGCATCTACGCCCTCGACTTCCGTGCCGACAGCCGCGTGCTGGTGGCCGGCGCGGCCGATGGCGGTGTGCGGCTGTACCTCTCGGACAACGGTGCGCTGCGTCTGGCCGGCAGCACCGGCCTGCCCGCCGGCCGCTTGATCGCCCAGGTGCGCTTCTCGCCCGACGGCACCTTGCTGGCCGTGGGCCTGGAAGACACGCCGCAGGTCTTCGTGCTCGATGGCCGCAACCTGCAGGTGGCGGGCACGCCGGCGCCGGCGGCCGACGGGGCCAGCGCGTTCTCGAGCCTGGCCTGGAGCCCCGACGGCAAGGAGCTCTGGGGCGGTGGCACCCACCGCGAGGGCGGCCAGTGGCTGCTGCGTGTGTGGCCGCGAGCCAACTGGCAGCAGTTCGCCGACAGGCCCGTGTCCAGTGCCTCGCTACTGGGCCTGCACACGCTGCCGGGCCAGCGTGTGCTGTACGTCTCTGCCGAGCCGGCCTGGGGCGTGGTCGACGGCGCCGCGCAGGTGCAGCGCCGGCAGGTCTCGCCGCTGGCCAGCTTCAACGGCCTGGCCCGCAGCCTGGGTGTGTCGGCCGATGGCCGCCGGCTGGCCTTCTGGTACGGCTTCCGCCAGCCGCGCGTGGAGTTCGATCTCGCCACCCGGGTGCTGCGCCCGATGCCGGAGTCGGCCGACAACACGGCCGAGCTCGCCACGCCCGCGTCACAGGCCCAGGGCTTTGCGCTCGAGGGCTGGGAGAACCGCCGCGGCGCCGGCTTCAACGGCCGCCGGCTGCCGCTGGGCGAACTCGAGACTTCGCGCAGCTTCGACATCGACGCGCCGCGCGGCCAGTTCGCACTCGGCACCGACGATCACGTCTGGCTGTTCGGTGCCGACGGCGCCGTGCGCTGGAAGCAGCCGGTGAGCAGCATCGCCTGGGCGGTGAACATCACGGGCGACGGCCGTTTCGTCATCGCGGCGCTGCAGGACGGCACCGTGCGCTGGCTGCGCGCGAAGGACGGCGTGCACGTGCTGAGCATGATGCCGCACGCCGACCAGAAGCGCTGGGTGATGTGGACGCCCAGCGGCTACTTCGATGCCGCCCCCGGCGCCGAAGAACTGCTCGGCTGGCACGTCAACCGCGGCGCCGACCAGGCCGCCGACTTCTACCCGATGTGGACGCTGCGGCAGCGCTTCCTGCGCCCCGACGTCATCGACCGTGTGCTCGCCACCGGCGACGAGGCGCTGGCTGTAGCCGAGGCCAACAAGGCCGCCGGGCGCCCGCCCGAGACCAGTGTGGACCTGCTGCAGTCACTGCCGCCGGTGCTGCAGCTGGCGGGCACGCCCGCCGTCGACGGCGGCACCAGCACGGCGCGCATGAAGGTGCGCACACGCGCCTTGCCCGGCGCCCCGGTGACGGGCTTGCGTGCGCGTGCCGACGGCCGCCCTGCCACCGTCGAAACGATCGGTGCGCCCACCGCGGCCGATGCACAAGGCTTCAGCGAGCGCGAGATCCGAATCCGCTTTGCCGGCCAGCCCGCGCAGCTGCAAGTGATGGCCGAGAACCGCCACGGCCTGTCGGCGGTGGCGGTCTTGCAGGTCGAGTGGCCCAAGGTGGCTGCGCCGGCCCCGATGCCGGCCCCGGTGGCCGCGCCGGCCCAGGCGGCCGTTTTCGTGGCGGCGGCACCCGCGGCTGCCGCCACGGCCGTGGTCAGCGCACCGCCCGCGGCGGCGCCGGGCCGCCCGCCGGCGGATGCGGGTTTCACGCGGCAGCCGCAGCTCTACATCTTTGCCATCGGCGTGGGCAAGTTCAAGTCGCCCCAGGTGCCGGAACTGGGCCTGACGAACAAGGACTCGCAAGACTTCGTCGCGGCCATGAAGGGGCAGGACGGCAAGCAGTTCCGCGGCGTGACGGTGCGCCTTCTCAACGACGCCATGGCCACGCGCGCCGCGGTGCTGGAAGGCCTGGACTGGTTGCAGCGCGAGGTCACGCAGCATGACGTCGGCATGCTGTTCATCGCTGGCCATGGCTCCAACGACCCAAAGGACGGCTACTTTTTCCTGCCTTACGACTACGACCCGAACCAGGGTGCGCGCAGCGGCATCACGCAGGCCACCTTCAAGAAGGCGGTCGAAGGGCTGGCGGGTCGCGCGTACTTCTTCATCGACACTTGCCACTCGGGCAACGTGACAGGCGGGCGCAAGTCGTTCCCGAATCCGGATGTCAGCGCCGTCATCAACGACATGGCCAGTGCGGACAGCGGCGTCATCGTGTTCAGCGCCTCGACCGGTCGGCAGGAGGCTCTGGAGAGCCCGTCCTGGGGGAATGGCGCGTTCACCAAGTCGGTGGTCGAGGGCCTGACGGGCAAGGCCGACCAGAAGCGCTCGGGCCGTGTCACGCACCGCATGCTCGACTACTACATCACCGACCGCGTGAAGGAGCTCACCGGAGGCAAACAATCCGCCGTGACCATCGCGCCGGCCGGCATCCCCGACTTCACGCTGGCGGTGTTACGTTGAGCACGAAACTGACCCGCTTGATGGAGGATGCGGCCGGTGGAATCTGAAATCAGAGTTCGTATGATCGACAAAGAGCGTCTGTGCGCTGCACCACACGAGACGCATAGCTCATGAGGGAGATCGCATTGGATGTGACAAAGCCGGTTCGCCGGCGGGTGCTGGGTGTCGTACTCGGCGGCGCGGTCTGGGGCCTGATCGCCTTCACGGCTGCCTGCGCACAGGCGCAGAACTTGCCAGGCTGGTTCACCAATCCGCCGCCCGACTCGGCTGAGGCCTGGTTCGCCGTCGGCGAGGGCCCCGATCCCGAAACGGCACGCCGGATGGCCCTGCGTGCTGTGGCCGCGCGCATGCGCTCGGCCATCGAGGGCAAGGTCACGAGCGACGTGACCGACGCCAACGGCCGAGTCACGCGCCGCGACTCGGTGAAGGTGTCCGAGGAAGTGCTGAAGACCGAATTCACCAAGGTCGACGTCGTGAACACGGCTCGCACCTCGCAGGGGGTGATGGTGCAGGTCCGTGTCGACCGCCCGGCCTTCATCCGCGACACCCTGGCGCAGCTCGAGGTGGCGTCCAAGCCCGTGCTTGAAGCCGAGGCCAGCGTGCAGGCCGCCTCGACACTGGACCAGTACCTCGCGCTGAAGCGGGTGCTGCCCGATATCGACAAGCTCGCGAACTTCGGTCTGCTGCTGGTGGGCGCGGGTGACGAGTCCACCGGCCGCCAGACCTTTGCGCGCTTTTCGGCCTTGAAGCAGCGCACCGAGAGCCTGGCCACGCGCATGGTGTTCGAAGTGAGGGCCAAGCCCGAAGACGCCGACATCGCGCAGGCCGTGGTCGGGGCGCTGGCCGACCGCGGCATGCGCAGCGCCACCCGGCCCACCGCCGGCGCCGCCGTGCTGGCCGTCGAGACCACGCAGCGCGAGGTGACGCTCGGCTCCGACAAGCTGGTGCGCCTGGTGGTGCGCTTCTCCGTCACCGACGACCAGGGTCGCGCCGTGGCGTCGCGCGAGCACCAGCTGTCGGGCGCCTCGCGCTTCGATCACAAGGGTGCGCGCGAGGCCGCCGTCACCGCCTTGTCCAACACCCTGAAGCGCGACACCTCGCTGGCGCCTTTCGGGTTCAAGGATTGAGCGGCCACCTGGCCGCGTGATGACCCTCTCTGGAGACTTGAGCATGTTGACTCGACAAGATTCCCTGTCGACCCTGGCTCGCACGGGCGCCTTGCGCTGGGCTGGGCTGCTGACCTGTGTGAGCCTGCTCGGCGGTTGCGCGACGACAGTTGTCCAGGATCCCACCAGCTGGCCCGTGGCGCGCATCGAGAAGGCGCAGTTCATGCCGCCCAACGAGGTGCTGTCCGACCCCAATGCCGTCAACCGGCGCACCCGCGTGATCGTCATGCAGGCGCGCGACTCACCCTCGTACCGTGGCCAGGGCCTGGAGACCCACGCCAGCAGCGGCCTGGAGTCGCTGCTTGGCCGCCAGGGCGGCGTGGAAATCGTGGACCGCAGCCTGGGCGACCGGCTCGACAACGAGCTCAAGCTGATCGAAGTGCGCGGCACGGCCAGCGGCGGCTACAGCGGCCCCTCGGTGGCGGACTATGCCGTGACCGTGCAGCTCGGCCCGTCGAGCTTCAATTCGCGCTACGCCCAAGCGGTGCAGATCCCGCAGAAAGACAAGCCGCCGATCACGCTGACGCCCGCCGGCTTCGTGAACTCGGCCAAGGCGGCCATGACGGTGCGGCTGTACGAGCTGCCGTCGCTGCGCGTGGTGCTCCAGGAAGGTGTCGAGGGTTCGGTCTCGCAGACGGGCCAACCGGTGCAGATCAACAACACCCAGGGGCTCAACCTGGTGCGCGACGCCATCACCGACGCCATCGGCGACGTGAGAGGCAAGCTGCTCACCGAGCTCTCGCCGCGCGGCTACATCGTGGATCGCCGCAGCAAGGACAAGAAGTCGATCTTCCGTGCCCTCATCAGCCGCCAGACGGGTGCCAAGCAGGGCGACGTGGTCGAGGTCTTCAACGTGCGCCAAAACGTCATCGAGCTCGGCACCGTGCGCCGCACCAGCTTCGAGGAAGTGAAGGTGGCCACGGGCCGCGTCACCAACAACGTCAACAACGATTTCAGCTGGATCATCATCGAGGACGAGAAGCAGGCCGCCGCCGTGAAGCAGGGCGACGTGGTCCGGGTCCGGCATGCCAACGACTTCAAGATCCCGACGTCCTTGCCTGGTCTGATGAACCTCTTGAAGTGACCTCACCGGCCACTCACCCCTCCGGCATTTGCTCGGAACCTAGCCCACAGCACACAAGGAGTGCCCTGACTATGAAAAGCATCTACACCCTGACCGCCGTCGCCATTGCGCTGGCCCTCGCCGGCTGCGCCAAGCAGAAGAAGACGGAAGAGGTTGCCGAGTGCGTGTTCCCGCAGACCACGAGCAAGGCACCGATGTGGGTCTGCAGCCAGGGCACCATCGAAGGCGTGGCGGTGTGGGCCACCGGCTCGTTCCAGAAGACGGCCGCCGGTGCCGCCTTCCAGCAGGACCAGGCCACGCTGAGCGGCCGTACCCGCCTGGCGCAGCAGATGCGGACGGTCGTGACCAGCGGCCTGAAGGCCGCCATCCAGACCACGGGTGCCGGCTCCTCGGAGACTGTCGACCAGGTGGCCAGCAGCGCCTCGAAGTCGATCTCGGCCGAAACGCTGGTGGGCTCGCGCGTGTTCCGCACAGCCTATGCTCCCGACGGCACGATGTTCGTGCTGGTGGGTGTCGACGAGTCCACCGCCAAGCGCGTGGTGCAGCAGGCCGTGCAGACCAGCATGAACAGCGACCGCGCCCAGTGGCAGCAGTTCCAGGGCGCCAAGCTGCAGGCCGATCTGGCCGCCGAGGTCTACAAGCTCGGCACGCAGACAATGCGCTGAGCCGATGCGTCGGGCCCGCGAGCGCGGACCTGATTCGCTCACCTGAACCGGCCCGCTTTGCGGGCCGTTTTCATGTCCGGGCGAGAATCGACGCCTTCACGCACAGACCCTGACCAGAGCCGATGCTCCAGCACCCGCAGTTCGACCCCGTCGCCATCGCCATCGGCCCGGTGGCCGTGCATTGGTACGGCCTCACCTACCTCGTGGCCTTCGGCCTGTTCTGGTGGCTGGGAAGCCGGCGCGCCGCCCTGCCGCAGTTTGCGTCGCGCGGGTGGACACGCCGCGACATCGAGGACCTGCTGTTCTGGGGCGTGATCGGCGTCGTGATCGGTGGCCGCGTCGGCTACGCGGTCTTCTACAAGCCGGGCCAGTACCTGGCGAACCCACTCGACATCCTGATGCTCTGGAAGGGCGGCATGAGCTTCCACGGCGGCATGCTCGGCGTGATCGTGGCGCTGGCCTTTTACGCGCGATCGCGCGGTCGGCCGTTCCTGGAGATGATGGATCTGGTGGCTCCCTGCGTGCCCACGGGCCTGGCGTCGGGCCGCATCGGCAACTTCATCAACGGCGAGCTCTGGGGCCGCGCCGCCGATCCCTCGCTGCCCTGGGCGATGGTGTTCCCGCAGAGCGGCAGCGCGCTGCCGCGGCACCCGTCGCAGCTGTACCAGTTCCTGCTCGAAGGCCTGCTGCTGTTTGCGCTGCTGTGGTGGTACGGACAGCGCGAACGGGCACGCGGGCAGGTGGCGGCGGCCTTCCTCATCGGCTACGGCGTGCTGCGTTTCGTGGCCGAGTTCTTCCGCCAGCCCGACAGCTTTCTGGGCATCCTCGCGCTGGGCATGAGCATGGGCCAATGGCTGTGCGTGCCGATGGTGGCCGGTGGCGTGGCGCTGTGGGTGTGGTGCGGGCGGCAGCCCGCTGCCAGCCGCTAGCATCGGCAGCCATGCGCCAGATCTTCCTCGACACCGAGACCACCGGCCTGTCGGCCGATCAGGGCGACCGCATCATCGAGATCGCCTGCATCGAGCTCGACAACCGCCGCTTCAGCGGTCGCCGCTACCACCACTACGTCAACCCAGGCCGCAGCAGCCACCCGGACGCCGTGCGCATCCACGGCATCACCGATGCCTTCCTGGCCGACAAACCGCCGTTTGCGGCTGTGGCCGAGGAGCTGCTGGCCTTTGTCGAAGGCGCCGAGGTGATCATTCACAACGCGGCCTTCGACACCGGCTTCCTCGATGCCGAACTGGCGCGCCTGGGCCGCCCGCGCTTTGCCACGCACTGCGCCCGCGTCACCGACAGCCTGCTGATGGCGCGCGAGCAGTTTCCGGGCAAGAGCAACTCGCTTGACGCCCTGTGCCGGCGGCTGGAGGTCGACAACTCCGGCCGCGATCTGCACGGCGCCCTGATCGACGCCGATCTGCTGGCCCAGGTGTACCTGGCGCTGACACGGGGGCAGGACTCGCTGGTCATCGACGCCGCCGAGGCCGCCTCGGCGGCCGGTGGCGTGCGTGAAGCAGCAGCCCGCGTCGACCTTGCGGCCTTTGCCTTGCCAGTGCTGCCGCCCGATGCCGAGGAACTCGCGGCGCACGAGGCCCTGATGCGCGCATTGGACAAGGGCTGCAAGGGCAAGGCCGTCTGGCGACCGGCAGAAACGCCCGCAGCCGTGGCATAATCTCGGGCTTCCCGGAACCCAGTTTCCAACCGATTCCGGGCGGTTAGCTCAGCGGTAGAGCACTGCCTTCACACGGCAGGGGTCGCAGGTTCGAACCCTGCACCGCCCACCAAGCAAGCAACGACTTACAGCGCCTCAGGGCGCTGTTTTCGTTTGGGGTGGGGCGAACGTGGGGCGAACGTGGGGCGAACGTGGGGTAAAGGGGTCCGCGCTCAGGGGCGGCGTTGTCGCCGCAGGCCGCGTCCGTCCTGTCGGGCCAAGGGCACCGGCTGCGAAAGAAGCTCGGGTCCAAGCCGCCGCACACCGCGCGCGGCCAGAACTGCTAAGCCCGCCCGGAAGAGGGCGGCCGCTGAAGCCCCTGGGCGAGGAAGTCGCGCAGCCGCGGGTCGTCGCTCAGGCCGATGGCGCGTTGCGTGGCTGCCTCCCAGCCCGGCGCGCCGGCCAGCTTCAGCACATGGGCGCGTGCCACCCAGTAGGGCGCATAGGCCTGCACGGCGGCATCTGGCAGGCCATCCAGCAGCGCCAAGGCCGCGGCCGCGTCGCCGGCCTCGGCGACCGCCACGGCCTGACCGACGCGGGCGCCAAGGCTGGGATGATGCGCCACCAGCAGCCCGTAGAGCTGGGCGATGCCGGCCCAGGGCGTGCGGCCCGTGGCACGGCGCTGCGCGTGGGCGGACTGGATGGCCGCCTCCAGCTGGAACGGTCCTGGCTGGCGCAACCGGGCGGCCGTCAACAACGCCTGCTCGGCCTGCAGCGTCAGGTCGGCGTCCCAGGCGGCTGGGTCCTGCGCGGCCAGGGGCACGAAGCGGCCTGCGGTGTCGAACTGCGCCGCGCACCGCGACTGGGCATGCAGCAGCAGGGCAAGCAGCCCCCAGGCCTCGGCCTGGTCGGGCTGCAGGGCGGTGACCAGCCGCGCCAGGAAGACAGCCTCCTCGCGCAGGTCGTACGCCGGCAGATCGGACGGCAGGTCGCGCCGGCCCAGGGTGTAGGCGCCATAGATGGCATCCAGCACCGCAGCCAGGCGGGCGGGCAGCTCGGCGGTCTCTGGCGGGTCGAAGCGCAGGCCGGTCTCGCGGATGCGCGCCTTGGCCCGTACCAGGCGCTGCGCCATGGCCGCGGGGGACACGAGGAAGGCGCAGGCAATCGTCCTCGCCTCCAGGCCCAGCACGGCCTGCAGCATCAGCGGCGCGCGCACGTTCTCGGGCAGGTCCGGGTGGGCGCAGACGAACATCAGCCGCAGCCGCGCATCCGGCACGGCCTCGGCGGCGGGCGCGGCGGCGTCGTCGTCCCCCTCGAACAACGCGGTGACGGCCGGGTCCAGCGTCAGCCGCGTGTGGCGGGCCTGGTGCAGCAGGCGGCGCCTTGCCGCAGCCAGCAGCCAGGCCTCGGGCGAGTCGGGCAGCCCTTGCCCCGGCCAGGTGCGCAGGGCCGCCGCGAAGGCGTCGCCGAGGGCGTCCTCGGCCGCGGCCAGGTCGCGCCACTGCCAGGCCAGCAGCGCCACCAGCCGGCCGTAGCTCTCGCGGGCGATTCGCTCCGCCGCTCGTGCAGCGGCGTCGATGCCGGGGGCCGCGGCCGGCCTCACTGCGCCGGCGGTGGCGGCAGCACCGGCCGCACCTCCACGCTGCCGGCCGCGGCGCAGGGCGCGCGGGCGGCCCATTCCAGGGCCTGATCCAGCGACGCCACCTCGACGATGAAGTAGCCACCCAGGTGCTCGTGGGTGTCGGCGAAGGGACCGTCCTGCACCTGGCGCTGGCCCCCGCTGAGGCGCACCGTGGTGGCCGTGCGCGGGGGCTGCAGGCCGTTGCCGCTGACGATGACGCCGGCACCGCCCAGGGCGCCGATGTAGGCGTTCCAGGCGCCCCAGTAGGCGGGCGCGGCGGCGGGGTCGTCACGGCGGCCGACCTCGGCAAGGGTTTCACGGAAGATGAGCATGTATTGCATGGAGGGCTCCAGGGGTTGCAGCGCACAGCGAGCCGGCCGGGCGCAGGGTACAGGGATGACGGAGCCCGCGACAGGCCGGCTCCTGACGGGTAGATGCTCGGGAGCCGGCCCGATCGACATCGCCAGCAAGAATTTTTATCGACGGCGGAGCGCGGCTGCCGATCGCCAGCGCCGTACCGCGGCCTGCTGAAGTTACGCCCACCCTTCGCCAAAGAGGTGCAGGGCCTCGAACTGCCCTGGAGGGCTGATCGCCCACCTAAGCAAAGGCGCCGAACCCGGCAGCTGCGGCGCCGTCTCATCGGCTTCCCGGTCCTGCGGCCGGCGGGGCGTCGTGTATATTGAAGTTGACACTGTGCAGCTCCAGAACCGGCTCGAGAACCGGCCTCCGATGACCCACGCCTTTCCATTCAGCGCCATCGTCGGCCAAGACGAAATGAAGCTGGCGATCCTGGTCGCCGCCGTCGACGCCAGCGTCGGCGGTGTGCTGATCCTCGGTGACCGCGGCACAGGCAAGAGCACCGCGGTGCGCGCCCTCGCGGCCTTGCTGCCCAAGATGAAGACGGTGGTCGGCTGCCGCTACGGCTGCGATCCCGCGCGCCCGTTCTGCGCCCGCACCGAGCCTTGCGAGGGGCGCGCTGCCGGCAAGACGGCGCAGGTCGGCGTGCCGGTGGTCGATCTGCCGCTGGGCGCCACCGAAGACCGCGTTGTCGGCGCCCTCGACATCGAGCGTGCGCTGACGCAAGGCACCAAGCACTTCGAGCCCGGCCTGCTGGCTCGCGCCAACCGCGGCTTCCTGTACATCGACGAGGTCAACCTGCTCGAAGACCACCTCGTCGACTTGCTCATCGACGTGGCCGCCTCGGGCGAAAACGTCGTCGAGCGCGAGGGCCTGTCGGTGCGCCATCCGGCGCGCTTCGTGCTGGTCGGCAGCGGCAACCCCGAAGAAGGCGAGCTGCGGCCGCAGCTGCTCGACCGTTTCGGCCTCGCGGTCGACGTGCGCACGCCGCAGGACCTGGCCACACGCATCGAGGTCATCAAGCGCCGCGATGCCTTCGAGCGCGACCCCGAAGCCTTTGCCGCGCGCTGGAAGAAAGAAGAAGACGCGACCCGGCGCCGCCTGGTGAAGGCCCGCGAACACCTGCCGGAGGTGGCGCTGGGCGACGAGGCGCTGGCCCGCATCGCCGGCTTGTGCATGGCGCTGGGCACCGACGGCCTGCGCGGCGAGCTGACGCTGATGCGCGCGGCGCGAGCGCTGGCGGCCCTGCAAGGCGATGCCACCGTCACCGACGCCCACATCCGCCAGGTGGCCCGGCCCGCGCTGCGCCACCGCCTGCGGCGCGACCCGCTCGACGATACCGATGCCAGCGTGCGCGTCGACCGCGTGCTGGCCGAGGTCTTCGGCGGCTGAGATGCCTGCCGCCACGGCCGTGCCGGCTGAAACGGCCCCCGCATCGGATGCCCCTGGTGCCCTGATCGACGGCCCGCTGCTCGCCGCGGCACTGCTGGCGCTCGATCCCCGCGGCCTGGGCGGCGCCCGCCTGATGGGCCCCGCCGGCCCGGTGCGCGACGCCTGGCTCGACACGCTGCGCCAGCTGCTGCCGCCGGCCACGCCCTGGCGCCGCCTGCCGCAGCACGCGTCCGAAGAGCGCCTGAGCGGCGGCCTCGACCTGCAGGCCACGCTGGCCGCCGGCCGGCCGGTGCTGCAGCAGGGTCTGCTGGCAGCGGCCGATGGCGGCATCGTCGTTGCCGCCATGGCCGAGCGGCTGGCCGCCGGCACGGCGGCGCAGGTGGCGGCCGCACTCGACGGCGGCTGCGTGCGCATCGAACGCGACGGCCTGAGTGCCGTGGTGCCGGCGCGCGTGGCGCTGGTGGCGCTGGACGAAGCCGAGGGCGACGACACCCCGCTGGCCAGCGCGCTGGCCGACCGCCTGGCACTGTGGCTGCCGCTGGCCGGGCTGAGCTGGCGCGACGTGCCCGATGCCGCGCAGGTGGCCGAGCTCGCCGAGGCGG
>JAIYDH010000120.1 GCA_027487585.1 Rubrivivax sp. | reverse complement strand
GCTCAACCTCGGATCGGCCGGCCTGCCGGTGATCCTGCCCAGCAGCGACCTCGTCATCAGCGCGGGCACGCTGGGCTTCGATGGCGACATCACGCTGTCCAGCCTGGTGCTCAACGGCAGTGGCCGCTTGGGCGGCGGGGGGCAGGTTACGGTGACCGGAGCCTTCCGCGCCGAAGGCAGCACCAACGTGATCACCGGCCCGGGCACGCTGCGCACCCAGGGTACGAGCACGGTCAACCTGTCCAGCACGGATGCCCAACTCTGGGTGGAGCGTGGCCGGCAGTGGATCAATACCGGCACGCTCACGCTGGCCGGCGACGACCAGATCCTCTTCAGCGGCCTGAGCTGCTGCACTCCCGACACGGCCCGCTTCGTCAACGCCAGCGGTGCGACGCTGAACCTGACGACGAGCCACCCGAACCCGCTGCAGGCGGCGGGCGTGCTGGCGGCCACGATCGAAAACCAGGGCACGCTGAACAAGTCCTTCGACGGGGCGCAGGGCATCTTCCTGCGGGCGAGTGTGAGTGGCGGCGAAGGCCGTTTCGACAACACCGGCACCGTCAACGTGCTGGCCGGCAGCCTGCGCATCAGTGCCAACGGCAACGACACCGGGCGCTATGTGCTGGCGCCCTCGGCGAGCCTGGCCTTTGGCAGCGGTGCGCGCGTGCTGTCGCCGGCCAGCAACCCCACGGGGGGTGCCGGGCTGCTGATCAACGGCGCCACCGTCACGCTCGATGCGCCGGGCGGCGTCAGCTTGCTCCCGTTGACGCTGAGCAGCGGCAGCCTGACGGTCGGCACCACCGGCAACTTCGTGGCGCCCAGCGTGCTCGTCAGCGGCGGGCAACTGGCGGTCACGGCCGCCGGCACCATGAGCGTGCCGAGCCTCACTGTGAGCGGCGGCAACGCCACGCTCACGGCCAGCGGCGCCCTGAACGCGCCCACGATGAGCCTGAGCGGCGGCACCCTCTCGCTCAGCTCCAACGCGGCGGCGCTGACCCTGCCGGCCAGCCTGGCCGTCGTGAACAGCGACCTGTCGCTGAGCTCGCCCGTGGGCACCGCGTTCACGAACCTCACGCTGGACAACAGCTATCTGAGCGGCTCGAACGCCATCACCGTCAGCGGCAACTTCATCGCGCGCGGCGCCATTGCCCGGCTGTTCCAGGGCAACGGCACGCTCACGACCACTGGCACCTCGAACATCGACCTGTCGGCCGTCAATGGGCGCTTCGGCATCTACAACAGCTGGCGCTGGATCAACACCGGCACGCTCAACCTCGGCGGCGACGACCAGATCTACTTCTACTACACCACGCCCACGGGCCAGAGCCCGACGCTGGTGAACGCTGCGGGCAGCGTCGTCAATGTCAACAGCACGAGCACCACGCCGTTCTCGATGGACGGTGGCGTGACGCCGGTGTTCGACAACGCCGGCACGCTGAACAAAAACGCCGCGGGTGACCAGCTCTTGCAGGTGGCCAACGGCGGCTGGATCGGTCGCTTCAGCAACACCGGCCTTGTGAACATCAACGCCGGCACACTGCGCATCGCCGGCGATGGCGTCGACACCGGCCGCTACGTGCTGGCCAGCCCAGCCCGCATCGGCTTCACGGCGGGCACCCGCAGCCTGAGCAACCTGAGCAACCCCAGTGGCGGCGCCGGCTTGGCCGTCAGCGGCGGCGCGGTGACGCTGGCCGGCGTGGCGGCCACCACGCTGCTGCCCATGACGGTGAGCGGCGGCAGCTTCACGGTCGACAGCATCGGGTCCTTGACGGTGCCCAGCGTCAGCGTCAGCGCGGGCAGTTTTGTCGGTCGTGCCACCACCACGGCGACGGCCACGAGCGTGGCCGTCAGCGGCGGTTCGTTCAGCCTCGAAGGCGGCGGCAACGTGTCGGCGCCGAGTCTCTCGCTCAGCGGCGGTCAGGCCAGCTTCAGTTCGACCCTGGGTGCGCTCAGCCTGCCCGCCAACCTGACCGCCACCGGCTCGACGCTGACGCTCGATGCGCCCGTGGCGACGAGCTTCACCAACCTGACGCTGGAGTCGTCTGACCTGAATGGTGGCAACACCATCCATGTCAGCGGCAACTTCGTTGCGCGCGGCACGGGCGCCCGGCTGTACCTGGGCGGCGGCACGCTCAACACCGCAGGCACCTCCACCGTCGAGTTCTCGACGGTCGGTGGCCGCATGGGCATCTTCAACAGCTGGCGCTGGAACAACAGCGGCACGCTCAACCTCAACGGCGACGACCAGCTCTACCTGTACTACACCGCGGCCTCGGGGCAGACGCCCACGCTCGCCAACATGGCCAGCGGCGTCATCAACTTCAACAGCAGCAACGCCACGCTGGTAGCCATGGACGGCGGTGTTTTGCCGCAGTTCAGCAACGCAGGCGTCCTCAACAAGAACGCAGCTGGCGTGCAGACCTTGCAATTGGCCGGCGGCGGCTGGGTCGGCGGTTTCAGCAACAGCGGCAGGCTGAACCTCAACGCCGGCACGCTGCGCGTGCTGGGCGACGGCAACGACACGGGCGCGTACCCGATGGCGGCATCGACGGTGCTCGAGTTCGGCCTCGGCACGCGCACGCTGTCGGCTGCGGCCAACCCGAGCGGCGGTGCGGGGCTGCGCATCACGGGTGGTGCCGTGACGTTGGACGTGTCCGACAGCCTGACGCTGCTGCCCACCACCGTGACGGCCGGCTCGCTCACGGTCAGCAGCACCGGCACGCTGAACCTGCCGAGCCTGGCCGTCAGCGGGGGCACGGTGAGCCTGGCGTCGTCCGACACGCTGACCATCCCCAGCCTGGCACTGACCGGCGGCACGACGTCGCTGCGCTCGGGACTTGGCGGCCTCGTGCTGCCAGCCAGCCTGCTTGTGACGGGCTCGACACTGGAGCTGAACGCCCCGGTGGCCACGAACTTGACCAACCTCACCCTGGAGTCGTCCGACCTCAACGGTGGCAACACGGTCAACGTGAGCGGCAATTTCGTCGCACGCGGCACGGGCACCCGCCTTTACCTCGGCAACGGCACCCTCAACACCAGCGGCACCTCGACGGTCGATTTCTCGACCGTGGGCGGCTCGATGGGCATCTTCAACAGCTGGCGCTGGGTGAACAGCGGCACGCTCAACCTCAACGGTGACGACCGCCTGTATTTCTACTTCAGCAACAGTGGTGGCCAGGTGCCGACGCTGGTGAACACCAGCACGGGCACGATCAACCTGAACAGCAGCAACGTGTCGCCGGTGGCTTCGGACGGCGGCGTGTCGCCGCTGTTCAACAACCTGGGCACGCTGAACAAGAACGCGGGGGGTGTGCAGTCGCTGCAGGTCAGCGCGGGCGGCTGGAGTGGCAGGTTCAACAACATCGGCACCGTGAACGTCAACGCTGGCACGCTGCGCCTGCTGGGCGACGGCGACGACACCGGCCGCTACACGCTGGCCGCGGGCACCGAGATCGACTTCGCCCTGGGCACGCGCGAGCTGTCGGCG
Organism: Rubrivivax sp.; assembly: GCA_027487585.1. GTDB lineage: Bacteria > Pseudomonadota > Gammaproteobacteria > Burkholderiales > Burkholderiaceae_C > Rubrivivax. The sequence continues at coordinate 16,907 of JAIYDH010000120.1, read as the reverse complement.
CTGGCCAACCCGACAGGCGGCAACCTGCTGCGCGTGAGCGGCGGCAACCTGTCGCTGGCCACCGGCGGCACTGCATCGACACGGCCCTGGGTGGTGAGCGGCGGCGCGTTGGCGGTCACCGCGACCGGCAACCTGACCGTGCCGTCGCTCACGGTGACGGGCGGCAGCGCGTCGCTGTCGGCCGCCGACACGCTGACGCTGACCACCCCCACCTTGACGGGCGGTTCCACCACGCTGTCGGCGGGCCTGGGCGGCCTGCAACTGCCGGCGACGCTGACGGCCACCAACGCGACGCTGTCGCTGCAGTCGCCTGCGCCCACGACCTTCACAGCGCTGACGCTGGACAACAGCCGCTTGGCTGGCAGCAACAACGTGCTCGTCAGCGGCGCCTTCCGCGCCCAGGGCGCGCGGGTCGATCTGCAGGGCACCGGCTCGCTCACCACCCAGGGCACGACTTCGATCGAGATGACCGGCAGCGCCCAGGCGCTGTACGTGCTGGACAGCTGGCGCTGGATCAACAGTGGCACGCTGACGCTGAGCGGCGACGACCGCATCTACTTCAGCTACCTCTCGGGCTTCAGCCAGGTGCCGACGCTGCGCAATACCGCCACCGGCGTCATCAACATCAGCAGCAGCAACCCCACGCCCTTCTCGATGGACGCGGGCAGTTACCCGCTGCTCGACAACGCCGGCACCATCAACAAGACCGCGGCTGGGCTGCAAAGCTTCCAGCTGGCTTCGGGCCCGAGCGGATGGGTTGGCAGCTTCAACAACAGCGGCGATGTCAACGTGTCGGCGGGCACGCTGCGCTTGCAGGGCGACGGCAACGACACCGGCCGCTACACGCTGGCAGCGGCTGCCGAACTCGAGCTGAACAACGGCACGCGCGCGATGAGCGGCAACGCCAGCCCCACGGGCGGCGCGGCGCTGCGCGTCACCGGCGCGGCCACGACCCTGAACGTCGGCAGTGCCACCACGGTGCTGCCCACCACCGTGACTGCCGGCAGCCTGGCCATCACGGCCAGCGGCGCGCTGACCATGCCCAGCCTGGCCGTGAGCGGCGCCAGCACCACGGCCAGCGTGAGCGCCGGCGGGGCGCTGACGGTGTCGACGCTGGGCCTGACCGGCGGCACGACCACGCTCAGCTCGGGCCTGGCCGGCGTCCTGCTGCCCAGCAACGTGAGCGTCATCAACGCCACGCTGCGGCTCAGCGCGCCTGTCGGCACGGCGCTGAACAACCTGACGCTCGACAACGCCTGGCTCGGCGGCTCGGCCACCGTCACCGTAGGTGGGCTGTTCAGGGCGCAGGGGGCAGCGGCCGAGCTGCAAGGCAGCCTGGACTTCATCACCACCGGCACGACGACGATGGACATGGCCGGCGCCACTGGCGCGCTTTCCATCGTCGACAGCGCGCGCTGGACGAACCAAGGCACCCTCACGCTCGGCGGCGACGACCGCATCGTGTTCGCCTCCGGCAGCCCGTCATTGGTCAATGCCGCAAGCGGCGTCATCAACATCACGTCCACCAACGCCGCCCCGATCACGATGAGCGCCGGTGTGCGGCCCCTGCTCAGCAACGCGGGCACGATCAACAAGCTGGCCGCCGGCACGCAGAGCCTGACCTTGGCCAGTGGCGGCTGGATCGGCAGCTTCCGCAACACCGGCACGCTCAATGTCAACTTTGGTGAGCTGTCGCTGATCGGCGACTTCTCCAACGCCGGCACGCTGGCCATCGGCAACGCCGCCACGCTGTCCACCGAGAGCGCCTTCACCAACGAGCTGGGCGGCCTCATCCGCAACACCGGCAGTTCGACACTGCGCGTGGCCGCCGGCTCGGGCACGCTCATCAACGAGGGTGTCATTGAGCCGGGCGGCGCCGGCGCCGTGGGCACGCTGACGATCAACGGCAACCTGACGCAGAACAGCGGCCAGCTGCGTGTCGATCTGGCTGGCACCGGTACGGGCAACTTCGACCGCCTGGCCGTGGTGGGCAGCATGACGATCGGCGGCGGGCTGCGCATCGGCCAACTCGCCGGCTACACGCCTGCGCTCGCCGACTTCACGCCGGTGCTGGCCGTCAGCGGCACCTCGACCGGCACCTTCGCGTCCATCACCGGCGCCGGTGGCTGGAGCGCCGGCTATCGCCTGGCCGCGGGCGAGGCGGCGCGTGTCATTTTCGGTGGCGGCAGCGGCACGGTGGGTGGCAGTTCGCCGGTGTTTACCAATGCCGGTGGCGACCTGAACTGGAGCAACCCGCTCAACTGGAGCAGCAGCCTGTTGCCGGGCTACGACGACAGCGCCGTGCTCAGCAGCGGCTTCACGGTCACGCATGCCAGCGGCAACACGCGCATCGTCGGCCTGCGCGTGAGTGAGGGCAGTGCCCTGACGATCAGCGGCGGCAGCTTCAATGTGGCCGGCCTTACGCAGCTGGGAGGCACGCTGTCGCTCAGCGGCAATGCAGCGGCCACCCTGGCTGGCGGGCTGGTGTTCGATGCCGGGCGTCCGGGCACCATCCATGTGTCTGGCGGCCGCAGCCTCTTCGTGCGCGGCGGCGCGGCCATCGGCGTGGCCCATGTCAACGGCTCACTCATCCTCGACGGTGCTTCGAGCATCGCGACGCTCAACCTCATGGGCGGCACCGTGCGTGGCATGGGCGATCTGACGGTGACGACGGCGTTCAACGTCGGCGCTGGCTCAGCCACGCCCTTCTTGGGTGGCACCGGCTTGCTGACGACCAGCGGCACAACGGTGGTCAACCTGGCTGGCACGGCGGGTTCGCTTCAGGTCGAAGGCTCGCGGCGCTGGCTCAACACCGGCACCATCAGCCTGCCCGGCGACGACAGCATCGTGCTCGGCGTGTCGGGCACGGCGGGCCTGTTGACCAACGCCAGCACGGGCGTCTTGTCGATCACAGGCACCCACGCGCAGCCCTTCTCCCAATCCACCGCCAGCACGCTGGTCAATGCCGGCCACATCGACAAGACGGGCAGCGCGACGCAGCGCGTCGCGCTGAGCACCTTCGATCACACCGGCGTGCTGGCCATCGAGGCCGGCACGCTCGAGATCGGCGGCGGCAACGGCAGCGGCACCATCGGCGTGGGCGAAGGCGCCACGCTGACGCTGTTTGCGGGCATGCGCCGCGTGGGCGACCACGGCGTGCCTGATGGCGATGGCCGCCTGCATATCGCTGGTGGCACGCTGGAGATGAGCTCGGCCTCGGCTATCGAGCTGCTGCCCACGAGCATCAGCAGTGGCGCGCTGCGCGTCACCAGCGGTGGCGCCATCGAGGTGAACGAACTGTCGATGAGCGGCGGCTCGGCCACGCTCGACGCGGCCTCGGGGGTGACGCTGGAGTCGCTGACGCAGGCCAACTCGACACTCACCGTGCGCTCTGGTGCGCCCTCGGTGTTGCCGGCCGTGCTGTCGCTGAGCAGCAGCACGCTGACGCTGGAGACACCAGCGGTCACGTTCGCCTCGCTCACGCTCGCTGGCAGCCGAATTGGCGGCACGGCCAACATCTCGATCAGCGACTCGCTGACCATCGGCGGCAGCGCCACCAGCGGCTTCACGGGCAGCGGCCTCGTCACCACCGGCGGCACGACGCTGATCAACATCCCGGGTGCCACCGGCACCGTCGAAGTCAGCGGCACGCGGCGCTGGGTCAACAGCGGCGATCTGACGATTGCCGGTGACGACAGCATCACGCTGGGCGTTGGCGGCAGCGCTGGCAGCTTCGTCAACGACTCCGACGGCCTCGTGATGCTGGCAGGGCATGCAACCAACCCATTCACGCAGGTCGGCGCCAGCAGCATCGACAACTTCGGCACGCTGAAGAAGACCAGCGTGGGCACCCAGACGTTGAACGTCAGCACCTTCAACAACACCGGCAACGTGGTCGTGTCGGCCGGCACGCTGCGCGTGGGCGGCGGCAGTGGAGCGGGGGGCTTCAGCACCGCGTCGGGCGCGACGCTGGCCTTCCACGCCGGCAGCCGCACCCTGACGACCACGGCCGTGCCCAGTGGCGCGGGCAGCCTGCTCATCAGCGGCGGCGCCATCAGCATCGATGGCCGCTCGGGCGCGCCACTGAGCTTGCTGCCGCTCAACGTGAGCAGCGGCAGCCTGCGCGTGACCAGCAGCGACGCCATCGTGCTGCCCGCGCTCGCCCTGACTGGCGGCAGCCTGTCGCTCGACGCCAGCACCTCGGTGACGCTGCCGACGCTGAGTCTGGCCAACACCGGCCTGAGCGTGCGTGCGGGCACGGGCGTCAGCCTGCCTTCGGCCGTCAATCTGGTCGGCAGCACGCTGACGCTGGACAGCCCGGCCGTCACGTTCTCGGCGCTCACGCTGTCGGGCGCGAGCATCGTCGGCGCCACCGATGTCACTGTCAGCGGCAACCTGTCGGTCTTCGGCAGCAGCAACTCCACCATCGGCGGCAGCGGCAGCTTCACGACCGCCGGCACCACCACGGTCAACCTCACCGGCAGTACGGGCAGCCTCGTGGTGGCGGGCGGCCGCAACTGGATCAACACCGGCACCATCGTGCTGCCGGGCGACGACGGCATCGTGCTGGGCAGCGGCAGCGTCGGTGCGACGTTGACCAACGCCGCCACCGGCACGTTCTCGGTCACCGGCAGCGTGAGCAATCCGCTGTCGCAGACGGCGGCAAGCACCTTCAACAACGCCGGCACCCTCACCAAGAGTGGCAGCGCCCTGCAGCGCTTGAACGTCAGCACCTTCAATCACACCGGCTCGCTTGATGTCGGCGCCGGCACGCTCGAGCTGAGCGGTGGCGTGCACGCCGGCACCACGGCGCTGGGCGCCGGTGCGGTGCTGTCATTCGTGAGCGGTGAACGCACGCTGGCGGGCGCTTCGGTGCCCAGCGGCGCGGGCACGCTGCGCGTGGCCGGCGGCACGCTGACGCTCGACGATGCCGGCAGTGGCAGCCTGCCGCTGCTGCCCATCGTGCAGAGCGCCGGCAAGTTGAGCATCAGCAGTTCCGGCGCGCTGACCCTTCCGAGTCTCTCGCTCACCGGTGGCGACGCCTCGCTGAGCAGCAGCGCCGCCATCAACCTGCAGGTGCTGGGCATGGCCGGCGGCTCGTTGAAGCTGGACGCCGCGACCACCGTCACACTGCCCAACCTGAACCTCTCCAGCACCAGCTTGAGCGTGCGTGCGGGAGCCGGCGTGTCGCTGCCCTCGGCCGCCACGCTGTCGGCCAGCACGCTGGAGCTGACGACGCCTGCGGTGAGCTTCGGCAGCCTGTCGCTGGCGGGCTCCACGCTGTCGGGCACGGCCAACATCGATGTCACCGGGGCCTTCGACGTGATCGGCGTCGCGGCGTCCACCGTCGGCGGCAGCGGCAGCCTCACCACCCGCGGGGCGACGCGCATCGACATCGCCGGCGCCGCGGCCAGCCTGCAGGTGGCGGCTGCGCGTTCCTGGACGAACACCGGCAGCCTCAGCGTGCTGGGCGACGACAGCATCCAGATCGGCGTGGGCGGCAGCGGCGGCTTCTTCACCAACGCGGCGGGGGCCACCTTGACGTTGGCCAGCAGCGCCACCAACGTCATCAACCAGGGCGGCACAACGATCTTCAACAACGCTGGTGCGCTGGTGAAGTCAGGGCCGGCCACGCAGCGGCTCAACGTCGGCACCTTCAGCCACACCGGCACGCTGGCCGTGGAGGGCGGCACGCTCGAACTGCTGGCCGGCGGCCATGCCGGCACCACCACGGTGGCCAGCGGCGCCACGCTGGCCTTCAGCAGTGGCACGCGCAACCTCTCGGGCGCGGCGGTACCCACCGGCGCCGGGCGTCTGCTCGTCAACGGCGGCAACCTGTCGCTGGGCGACGGCGGCAGCGGCACGCTGAGCCTGTTGCCCACGGCGATGAGCAGCGGCTCGCTCACGGCCATCAGCAGCGCGGCCCTGGTGGTGCCCGACCTGAGTGTCAGTGGCGGCACAGCCACCCTGACGGGCGGCAGCACGGTAGCCCTGGCGGTACTGGGACTGACCGGCGGCAGCCTGGGCATCGATGCCGGCACCGTGGCGTCCCTGCCGACTCTCACGCTGGCTGGTACGGCGCTGTCGGTGCGCGCCGGCAGCAGCGTGACGCTGCCGTCGAGCGCCTCGCTGGTGTCGACCACGCTCACGCTGGACACGCCCAGCGCCACGCTGGGCAGCTTGAGTCTGGCCAACTCGACGGTCAAGGGCAACGGCGAGCTCGTCGTCAGCACGGCCTTCGATGTGTCGGGCAGTGGCGCATCCACCGTGGGTGGCACCGGCGTGCTGCGCACACAGGGCTCGTCGAACATCAACCTCGCCGCCGTGGCTGGCGGGCTGCAGGTCAGCGGCACGCGCAGCTGGGTGAACAGCGGCACGCTGACGATCGGCGGCGACGACAGCGTCACCCTCGGCGTGGGTGGGGTGGCCGGCTCGCTGCTCAACGCGGCCGGGGGCACGCTGGTGTTGGCCAGCACCAGCGCCACGCCGCTGACGCAGTCGGCCGTCAGCGTGCTGACGAACGACGGCGCGATCACCAAGAGCAGCCCCGGCACCGCCACGCTGAACCTTGGCACCTTCAACCACCGCGGCGCACTGACGGTGGGAGCCGGAACCCTGCTGCTGCCCGGCACGCTGGTGCAGGCCGGCACGCTGACCACCGCCACAGGCGCGACGCTGCAGACGGCCGGCAGCCTGGTCAACACGCCCAGTGGCGTGATCACCGGCACCGGCACGCTGCGCCTGGGCGCGGCCGGCACCGGCACGCTCACCAACGCCGGCACCATCCGCCCCGGCGCCAGCCCGGGCACAACCACGATCGCCGGCAACCTCGATCTCACCGGCGGCACGCTCGACCTTGAGCTCGGCGGCACGAACCCGGGCGTCAACTCCGACCTGATCATCGTCACCGGCAACGTCGTGCTCGGCGGCGCGCTGAACGCCACGCTGTTCGGCTCGTATGTGCCGACCGATGCCGATGCGATCCCGTTCCTGCGCCATGGCGGCACCAGCTCCGGCCTGTTCGGTGTGCCGACGCTGCCCAGCGGCTTTGCCGTCGGCTACCGCCTGGCGGCCGGCGAGAGCGCGCGCATGATCTTCTCGGCCCTCGGTGCCACGCGCGTGTTCACCAACGCCGGCGGCGACCTGAGCTGGAACACGCCGACCAACTGGAACAGCGGCTTCATCCCGGGTTCGCTCGACACGGCGCTCATCAGCAGCGGCTTCTCGGTCGTGCATGGCAGCGGCAGCAACAGCATCACCGGCTTGACGATCAACAGCGCCAACGCGCTGAACGTGACCGGTGGCACGCTCGTCGTCAGTGGCGACACCGCGCTGGGCGGCACGCTGCGCGTTTCGGGCACCGGCACGGTGCAGCTGGGCGGCGCGGTCACCAGCGGCGGCACGGTCGAGCTCAGTGGCGGCAGCCTGCAGTTTGGCGGTGCCACCAGCCTGCGCAGCCTCAACCTGAGCGGCGGCACGCTGGGCGGTGGCGGCAACCTGACGGTGACCGACAACTTCCTGCGCAGCGCGTCGGCCACGGTCGGCAGCAGCTTCACCGGCCTGAGCCTGACGCAGGCGGTCGGTACCCTGAGCCCGGGCGCCTGGACGGTGGCCGGCCCGGTCAATCTCGTGGCCAGCACCGGCTCGGTGGAGCTGACGGCAGCCGTCTTGGCGACGCAGATCCGGGCCACCAGCGCCGCGGACGTGCGCCTGCTGGCGGGCGGTCAGCTGCGTGCCTCTGATCTGGCCGGCAACGCGATCGTCGTCAATGCCGCGGGCGCGTTCCGCAATGCCGCTGGCGCCTCGTCGCTGGCCACCAGCGGTGCGGCGCGCTGGCTCGTCTACTCCGCCGCGCCGGCCGGCGACAGCGCCGGCGGCCTGGTGCCGGCCTTCCGGCAGTACGCGGCCACCGCCGGCACGACGCCGGTGCTGGGCAGTGGCAACGGTTTCCTGCACGCACTGACGCCCACGCTCACGGTCGGCCTGACGGGATCGGTGAGCAAGGTCTACGACACCAACACCAACGCCAACCTGGCGGGCGTTGGTGCCAGCTTCAGCGGCATCGGGGCCACCGAGGTGGCGGTGCTGCTGTCGCCCCTGGGAGCGGGCAACTTCGACAACCGCCATGCCGGCACCGGCAAGCTGGTGAGCGTTTCCGGCCTGTCGGCCAGTGTGAGCGATTCGGTTGGCGGCTTCCCGGTGTTCGGCGTGGCCTACGACGGCACTGCCAGCGGGGCCATCGGACGCATCACGCCGGCGCCCTTGCCGTTGCTGGGCCTCATCGGCGGCAGCCGGGTCTACGATGCCACGCTCAGCGCGCCCATCACCGGCACCGCGAGCTTCACGCCGCTGGGCACCGATGTCGTCACGCTCGTCGGCACGCCGACGGCGGTGTTTGCCAACAAGAACGTCGGCAGTGGCAAGCCGATCACCGTCACCGGCATCTCGCTCGGCGGCCCTGACAGCGCCAACTACACCGCGGTGGCCCCGCTGGGCCTGAGCGGGCAGATCACGCGGGCGCCGCTGCCGCTGCTGGGGCTGGTGGCGCTGGACCGCGTCTACGACGCCACCGTGGTGGCGGCACTGGCGGGCACGGCCAGCATCAAGCCGCTGGGCAGCGACATCGTCAAGCTGGCCGGCAGCGCGTCGGCCGTGTTCGACAGCCGCAACGCCGGCAGCCGCACTGCAGCCGTCTCAGGGCTCACGCTGGCGGGTGCCGACGCGGCGAACTACAACCTCGTGCTGCCCACCGCACTGCCGGCCACCATCAGCCCGCGGCCCCTGCCGGTGCTGGGCCTGTCGGCCGCGTCCCGGGTCTACGACGCGAGCACGCTGCTCGTGCTTGGCGGCAGCGGCAGCGTCGTGCCACTGGCGGGCGACAGCGTCACGCTCGCGGGCACGCCCGTGGGCAACTTCGCCGACAAGAACGTTGGCATCGCCAAGCCGGTGCTGCTGTCGGGTCTGTCCTTCGGCGGCGCGGATGCGGCCAACTACGTGCCGGTGGCGCCTGCAGGTCTGAAGGCCGACATCACGCCCCGGACGCTGTCGATCAGCGGTCTCGTGGCCAACAGCAAGGTCTACGACGGCACGCTGGCCGCCACGTTGGGCGGCACGGCGCTGTTCACGGCGCTGCCGGGCGACGTCGTCACCCTGGCCGCTGGCAGCACGGCGAGCTTTGCTGACAAAAAAGTGGGCACGGCCAAGCCGGTGAGCCTGACCGGCCTGTCGCTGGGCGGCGCGGACGGGGGCAACTACGCCCCGGTGCTGGCGGCCGGCCTGGTGGCCGACATCACGGCACGGCCGCTGCCGCTCGGCGGCCTGGTGGCGCAGGACAAGGTCTACGACGCCACGACGCTGGCCACGCTCTCGGGCACGGCCATGATCGCGCCGCTGGCGGGCGACGCCGTGAACCTCACGGGTACCGCACTCGGTGGCTTCGATGACAAGAACGCGGGGCTGGCCAAGCCGGTGCGGATCTCGGGTCTGAGCCTGGTGGGCGCCGATGCCTCCAACTACACCCTTCAGCAACCCGCGGGCCTGGTGGCCAACATCGGCCGCGCGCCGTTGGCGCTGACGGGCCTGGTGGCCCTGGACCGGACCTACGACGGCAGCACCGTGGCGCTGCTGGCCGGCTCGGCCAGCGTGGCGCCGCTGGCGGGCGACACCGTGTCGCTGGCCGGCAGCGCCACCGGTGCATTTGCCACGCGCAGTGTCGGTGTGGGCAAGGCGGTCAGTGTGGGCGGCATCTCGCTGGCCGGCGCCGATGCCGGCAACTACACGCTGGTGTTGCCCAGCGCGCTGACCGCCACGGTCAGCCCGGCTGCGCTGAGCCTCAGCGCCGTCAGCGCGGCCGACAAGGTGTACGACGGCCTGAGCACGGCGGTGATGAGCGGCGTTCTGGGCGGCGCCGTGGTTGGCGACATCGTCAGCGCACCACTGGTCGGCAGCTTCACCAGCGCCGACGCCGGTGCGAGCTTGCGCGTGGACTGGACGGCCGTGCTGGCCGGCGCCGACGCGGCCAACTACACGCTGGCCACGCCGGCCGGCAGCACGACGGCGACGATCACGCCGGCCACGCTGAGCTACGTCGCCACGCGCCAGACGCTTGTGGCCGGCTCGCCGCTGCTGCTGGACGGCACGGTCGAGGGCTTCCTGGCCGGCCAGACGCTGGCCACAGCCACCACGGGCGAGCTGTCGTGGAGCTCGCCGGCCACCGCCGCCAGCCTGCCCGGCAGCTATGCCATCACCGGCTCGGGCCTGAGCGCGCGCAACTACGTCTTCGTGCAGGCCCCGGGCAACGCCGACGCTCTGCGGCTGACACCGGCCTTCGTACCCGATTCGCCGGCCGCGATCACGACGACGGTGCTGTCGGCCGCCGTCTCGGCGGTGTCGCTGCCGCCGGTGTTCTCGGCACCGACTTTCGGCCGTGTGCTCGACGTGACGCCGACCCTCGAAGTCGGCAACGGCAACGGCTTCAAGCGCATCAACACCGCGCTGATGACGCGCGACGAGATCGCCGCGTTGCTCGCCGCGCGCACCAACTTCAAGCGCCGCATCTTTGCCGACAGCCTGTCGCGCCTGGAGCAAGACCCGACGCTGGCCGACGCCCGCGCCTGCCGCAACCAGCGTGAGATCGAGACCGGCAGCTGCCTCGTCACCGAGGCGCTCCTGAAGGAGGTGCAGGCGCTGCGCGAAGCCGAACGCGCCCGGGCCGAGGCGGCAGCCGCCGCGCAGGCCCAGGCGGTTCTGCAGTCCGCGGCGCAGTCGGCCTCGCAGTCGGCCTCAGAGGCGGGCTTGCCGGCAGCCGCAGCCGCCGCCGCAGCCACTTCAGCCCCGGCCGCCGCCCCCTTGCGGGTGCACAGCTCGCGCGTCATCGAAGCGGCGCTGCCGACCATCGAGCGCAAGTACGCGCTGGTCATCGGCATCAACAAGTACGCCGATCGCCGCATTCCCGAACTGCAATCGGCCGTCAACGATGCCCAGGGCGTGGCGCGTGCCCTCGAGCAGCGTTTCGGCTACGAGGCCGAGGTGCTGCCCGATGCCAGCCGCGAGAGCCTGCTGCGTGCGCTCAACCGCCTGGCCGTCGAGGCGCGCCCGAGCGACTCGGTCGTCATCTATTTCGCCGGCCACGGCGTGCTGCTCGACGACAAGCAGCAAGGCTTCTGGCTGCCGGCTGACGCCGACGCCGAGAAGCCGGAGAGCTGGTTGTCCAACGCCGACATCAACCGCATGGTCGGCCTGATCTCGTCGCGCCAGTTGCTGCTCATCGCCGACAGCTGCTTCTCGGGCCAGCTGGTCGGTAGCGAGCGCGTGCAGGTGGCCAGCGGTGTCGAGGCCAGCACGCTGCTGGGCAAGCGGGCTGCGGTGGTGATGAGCTCCGGCGGCGACGAGCCGGTGTCCGACGAAGGCCGCGACGGCCACTCGGTGTTCACCTGGCACCTGCTGCAGCGCCTGAACGCCGTGGACGCCTGGCGGGCAGGCTCCAGCGTGTTCGAGACGCTGCGCGACGCCGTGCGCCGCGAGTTCCCGCAAACGCCGCAGTACGGCGCGGCGCGCAGCGCCGGGCATCAGACCGGCAGCGACTACCTCTACGAGCGCCGCGTGCTGGAGCGCAACCCGCCGCAGCCGACGCCGGCACCTGCACCGTTGTCAGCCCCCGTACCAGCCCCTGCGCCGCAACCGGTGACCACGCCTTGAGTGCCGGTGATGGGCGTCACTCCACGCCCATCACCCACTTGATGATGCCCTTGGCGACGAAGCCCACGAGGCCCACGCCCAGCGCCAGGAACAGCACGAAGGTGCCAAAGCGGCCGGCCTTGGACTCGCGCGCCAGCTGCCAGATGATGAACACCATGTAGAGCATGAACGCGCCGACCCCGAAGGTCAGCCCGAACTGCGCCACCTGCTCTTCTGTGATGCTGCCCATGGCCCGGGGTGCCGTTCAGCCGCCCTGAGCGGCCGAGCCCTCGGGCCCGACCAGCTCGCGGTAGACGTGCCAGCTCGCATGCGCGAGCCAGGGCACGGCCACCACCAGGCCCACGAGCCCCGTGACCATGCCCAGCAGCGTGAACACCAGGATCAGCGTGGCCCACAGCGCCATCGGCAGCGGGTTCGCCAGCGCGGCGCGCGCGCTCACCAGCACGGCAGGGCGCACGGCGATGTCGCGGTCCATGAGCAGCGGAATGGCCACCACGCTGCTGGCGAAGATGGGCGCCGCCAGCGCGGCGCCGAGGATCAGCCAGATCTCGAACAGGCCGGCCAGACCGGTGTCGGACGCGAGCACGACGACGAGCACGAAGTCCATCGGCGTGTTCACCGGCGCGGCGGCGAAGCGCGTGATCAGGGCCGCCGAGGTGAGCACCCAGCCGGTGCCGGCCAGCGCCAGCAGCAGGCCGAACACCACCAGCCGCCCGTCGCGCCGGGTGCGCGGCCGCCAGCTCGCCAGCGCCGTGGCCAGTGTGGCGTGCCGGCCTTGCTCGAGCTCGCGGCTGACGGCGTACAGGCCCGTGGCCACCACCGGTGCCACCAGCAGGAAGCCGCTGAAGGCGCCGGCCAGCAGCCAGAAGCGGTCGCGCGCCAGGGCCACCAGAAGGGCGCCGAACAAGGCCATCGCAAAGCCGTGCACCAGCCCCGGCAGCGGACAGCGCATCAGGTCGCGCCAGCCCAGCGCCAGCCAGCGCAGCGGCGCGTCAGCGGAAACCTGGCGCACCGGGTGCGCGCGGATGGCGCGGCCCACCTCGTAAGGCAGGCGGCGCGGGTCTTCGGGGGCTTGCGTCATCGGCGCCGACTGTAGGCCGGTGCCCTGAAGGCCGGTTTGACTTGGCGCAGGCGCGTCAAGCCTGCGCCGTGGGTGCAGGCAGCGCGTCGATCAGTGCACGGGCGGCCGCCGCCAGCGTGGCCGGTGCCGCGTCGGCCAGTTCCACAGGCTCGGCCGCATCGAACTGCGCGAAGTGCCGGCGCATCGACTTGGTGTAGACGGGGTCGTAGTGCTGCTCGAGCAACTCGCGCACCGGCGTGGCGAAGTCGCCGCCGCGCGCCAGCGTCTGCCAGCGGGTGATGGTCTCGGCGCCGCGAAGATCACGCAGCACCTCGAGTCGGGCGCAGAAGGCGTCGACGTCGGCGACGAAGTGCGCGTAGTCGTCGAGCAGGAAGTCCACGCGCGCGGCCAGCGGCATCTGCACCTGGCGCACCGGAGCCTCGCGCAGCCGCAGCAGCAGCGCCTCAGGCAAGCGCAGGCGGCCGATGGTGCGGCTCTCGCCTTCGGCGAACACCGGGCGTGCGGGATCGAGCGCACTCAGCGCGCGCCACAGCGCCGTCTCGAAGGCCTTCTGCGAGGGCTGGCGATCGCCGGGCACGAGCCCGAGCACGCTGCCACGGTGGCGGGCCAGGCCTTCGAGGTCGAGCACCTGCGCGCCGGCATCGGCCAGGGCCTGCAGCAGCCGGCTCTTGGCGCTGCCGGTGCGGCCGGCCAACACCGTGAACTGCAGGCGCGCCGGCAGCTGCTCGAGCTCGGCCATCACGGCGCGGCGGAAGGCGCGGTAGCCGCCGTCGAGCACGGTGACGGCAAAGCCAATCTCCGACAGCACCATCGCCAGCGAACCGCTGCGCTGCCCGCCGCGCCAGCAATACACCAGCGGCCGCCAGTTGCGCTGCAGGGGCAGCACGTGCTGCTGCACATGGCGGGCGATGTTGATGGCAGCCAGCGCGGCTCCGCGCTTGCGGGCGTCGAAGGCCGAGATCTGCGCGTACTCGGTGCCCACCAGCGCGCGCTCGGCGTCGTTGAGCACCGGCCAGTTCACGGCGCCGGGCAGGTGGTCTTCGGCGTGCTCGCTTTCGCTGCGAGCGTCGACGATGGCGTCGAAGCCGGCCAGGGCGGGCAGGGCCTCGTCGGCGCCGATGCGTTTGAGGCCCACGTGGCGGCTCTCAGGCCGGGGAGGTCAGGGCGTCGAGCAGCTCGCTCTCGATGCGCAGCTGCGCCTTGGGCTTCTGCAGCTCGGGGCCGTCGACGAGGAAGGTGTCCTCGACCCGTTCGCCCAGCGTCGTGATCTTGGCCAGCTGCAGGTTGACGCCGTTGCGGGCGAGCACCCGCGCGATGGCGTAGAGCAGGCCGGTGCGGTCGGAGGCGCTCACGGTGAGCAGCCAGCGCTGCGCGCGCTCATCGGGCGACAGCGTCACGCGCGGCGTGACCGGGAAGCTCTTCACGCGGCGCGACACGCGCCCGCTGCGCGGCTCGGGCAGCGGGCCGGTGGCGGCCAGCGCGGCGCCGAGCTGCGTCTCGACGAGCGAGATGAGGTCGCGGTAGCCGGCGGGTGCGTCAGGCGTCAGGCCGTTGGTGCCGATGACCTGGAAGGTGTCGAGCGCATAGCCGGCGCGCGTGGTGTGGATGCGCGCGTCCTGGATGCTGAAGCTGGCCGCTTCGAAGTAGCCGCAGATGCGCGCGAACAGGTCGGGCAGGTCGGGCGAGTACACCAGCACCTGCAGACCGTCGCCCACCGAGGAGGCGCGGGCGGTGACCACAGGCGTGTCGGTGGTGACGTGGCGCCACAGGCTGCGCGCGTGCCAGGCGATCTCGGCGGCGTCGTGGCGCGCGAAGTAGCTCACGTCGAGCGTTTGCCACAGCGGCTCTTCGGTGCCGGGCAGCGCGCTGTGCAGGGCCAGGTTCTGCTGCGCCTCGAGCTTGCGGGTCTCGATCTCGGTGTCGAAGTGGGGCTGCGCGCCGCCGAGCGAGCGCAGGGTGAGCCGGTACAGGTCTTCGAGCAGCTTGCCCTTCCAGGCGTTCCACACGCGCGGGCTGGTGCCGCGGATGTCGGCCACCGTCAGCAGGTACAGCGCCTGCAGCCGGCGCGGCGTGCCCACGCGCCTGGCAAAGGCGCGGATGACGTCGGCGTCGGACAGGTCTTCCTTCTGCGCCATGCGGCTCATCGTGAGGTGCTGGTCGACGAGGAACTCGATCAGCTGCGCGTCCTCGGCCTCGATGCCGTGGTCGCGGCAGAAGCGGCGGGCCTCGCTGCGGCCGAGCTCGGAGTGGTCGCCGCCGCGGCCCTTGGCGATGTCGTGGAAGAGGGCCGCGACGATCAGCACCCAGGGCTTGTCGAACTGCGCCGCGATCTGGCTGCAGAACGGGTACTCGTGCGCGTGCTCCGGAATGAAGAAGCGGCGCATGTTGCGCACCACCATCAGGATGTGCTGGTCGACCGTGTACACATGGAACAGGTCGTGCTGCATGCGCCCGACGATGCGCCGGAACACCCACAGGTAGCGCCCCAGCACGCTGGTGGCGTTCATCAGCCGCAGCGCGTGCGTGATGCCCTGCGGCTGGCGCAGGATGTCCATGAACAGCTCGCGGTTGATGGGGTCGCGGCGGAAGCCGGCGTCCATCACGTTGCGGGCGTTGTACAGCGCCCGCAACGTGCGCGCTGACAGCCCCTGCAGGCCTGGCGTCTGCGCGAACACCAGAAACGTCTCGAGGATGGCGTGCGGGTTCTCGGTGTAAAGGTCGTCGCGCAGCACGTCGAGCATGCCGGCGCGTTCGGCAAAGCGCGCCGTCACCGGCCGGCTCGGGGCGTGCTCGTGGCCGGCCAGGCGCTCCTCGATGTTGAGCATCAGGATCTGGTTGAGCTGCGTCACCGCCTTGGCCGCCCAGTAGTAGCGGTGCATCAGCGCCTCGCTGCTGCGCTGGCCCTGGCTGGGCTTGAGGCCGAAGCTGTCGGCCACGGCCGTCTGCAGGTCGAACACCAGCCGGTCTTCGCGACGGCCGGCCACCGCGTGCAACCGTGCGCGGATGAGCTTGAGCGTGCCCTCGTGCTTGACCAGCTGCGAGGCCTCGAAGGGCGTGATCAGCCCTTTGGCCGCGAGCTCGCTCCAGGTGCGGCCGAGGCCGGCGGCCCGCGCGACCCAGATCACGACCTGCAGGTCGCGCAGGCCGCCCGGGCTTTCCTTGCAGTTGGGCTCCAGCGAGTAGGGCGTGCCCTCGTACTTGACGTGGCGCTGCTGAAGCTCAAGCGTCTTGGCGCGCAGGAAGGCGGCCGAGTCCATGACGCTGGCCAGCGCCCGCGTGAGCTGGTTGAAGAGGCGCCGGTTGCCGATGACGGGGCGCGACTCGAGCATCGCCGTCTGCACCGTGACGTCGCGCTGCGCCTCGGTCATGCAGTCGGCCACGGTGCGCACCGAGGAGCCGATCTCCAGGCCGATGTCCCAGCACAGCGTGACGAAGCGCTCCAGGGCTTCGCGGCGCGGCGCGTCGCTGTCGTCGCCGCGCCCGTCGCCATATCCGTCATCGTTCGGCAGCAACACCAGCACATCGACATCGGAATGCGGGAACAGCTCGCCGCGCCCGTAGCCGCCCACCGCCACCAGCACGGCTTGCGGGGCCGTGGTGGCCAGGCCCGACTCGGCCCAGGCGCGGGCCAGCACGTCGTCGACATGCCGCGCCAGCGCCTTGAGCAGCCGCGTGGCCGCCGTTGCCGAAGCGCGCGACTCCAAGAAGCGCTTCAGCAGCTCGGCCTTGCCGTCACGGCACAGCGCCCGCAAGGCAGCCACCCTGTGGGGCGCCCGTGGCTGCGCCAGCATGTCCATTGGGGGCCGCGTCTGCCGGCGGGTGCCGCTCAGCCCGCGGTCACGGCCACGGGCTGCACGGCCTGGCCGTAGCCCAGCGGCGCAAAGGCCGGCGGCGGCGGGCTGCCGGCGCTGACGGTGAGCACCTCGTAGCCGGTCTCGGTGACCAGCACCGTGTGCTCCCACTGCGCGCTCAGCGAGCGGTCGCGCGTGACGATCGTCCAGCCGTCGTACGGGCGGTTGCCCTTGCGGTCTTCCTTGATGTCGCGCTTGCCGGCGTTGATCATGGGCTCGATCGTGAAGATCATGCCCGGCACCAGCTCTTCGAGCGTGCCGGGGCGGCCGTAGTGCAG
>JAIYDH010000245.1 GCA_027487585.1 Rubrivivax sp. | reverse complement strand
TTCGACGGCATGAGCATCGGCAGCAACGACCTGACGCAGCTCACGCTGGGCCTTGATCGCGACAGCGGCCTGGAGCAGCTCGCGCACGACTTCGACGAGCGCGATCCGGCAGTGAAGGCGCTGATCTCGCGTGCCATCACGGCCTGCCGGGCCACCGGCAAGTACGTCGGCATCTGCGGCCAGGGCCCGAGCGACCACCCCGACTTCGCCGACTGGCTGGCACAGGAAGGCATCGTGTCGATCTCGCTGAACCCCGACTCGGTGATCGAGACCTGGCTGCGTCTGGCCAAGAGCTGACGGCGGCTCCCTCGTGGGCGGCTGAGCACGCTCCACCGCAAATCGAGAGACCTTGGCGGCAGAGAGGTTGTCTAGGGCAAACCTAGGGAAAGACCTATCGGGGGATATGCGGCAACGCACGGCGAACGTCAGAAAGTCGTAAGCGCCCCCACCAACAGTCCGCGTCAGCTTCCCACATGGCCTCAAGGGCCACCATGCTGACGTTTCTCAACGCTGTTCAAGTGATCCTGTATGTCGCGCTTCTGGCCCTGGTGGGCCAGGGCGTGCTGTTCGTGCTTGCGGGCCCGAAACGCGAGAGCAACCTGTTCTACACGTTGCTGCGCGTCATCAGCAAACCGTTCACGGTGCCGATGCGCAAGATCACGCCCAGGCAGGTGGCCGACCACCACGTGCCGATCGTCACTTTCTTCTTCCTCGTCATCCTGTACGCGATCGTCACCTTCGAGCGTGCCGATCTGTGTGTCACCTCCAACTTGGTCGGGCAACCGGGCTGCCGATGAAACCTTTCGACTACCTCGCGCTGAAGTGGCGTGCCATCGGCCTGATCGTCATCGGCCGGCGAGAGCGTGCGCTCGCGCTGTTCGATCAGATGGCCGGGCGCTGGCCCGACGATGTCTACGTGCTGGCCAGCCGCGTGCACCTGCTCACTGAACTCGGCCGCCGTGCCGAGGCGCTGGCCGTGTCTGATCGGCTGGTGGTGGTGCAGCCCGACAACGCCCACCACTGGTTCAACCGGGGCTTCATGTTCGAGTCTGCAGAACGCTGGGATGAAGCGCTGGCGTCGTTCAAGCGCGCCACCGAACTGAGCCCGCTGCTCGACCGCGCTTGGTACGGCCTCGGTCTGGTGCTCATTCGCCTGCAGCGCTACGACGAAGCCGTCGAGGCGCTCAAGCGCAACACCGAACTGCAACCGATGAGCCCCTACGGCTGGTACCAGCTGGCCCGGGTGCAAGTTGACCGCCAGAAGCCCGAAGAGGCCGTGAAGATCATCCGGCATCTCCAGGGCTTCGAGCCCAAGGTGGCGGCGCAACTGGCCCGCGAGACCGGCCTCGTGCCGCCGCAGCCCACGCTTTGACGGCAGCGTGCCCCTTGGCGGGCACAGGCGTTACCGAGTTGTTTGTGTGAGAGAGAGTTGGAAAGAGACAGGCCCAGTCCGGGTCGAAAACCAAGTACGGGGTGACAGCATGCAGGTGAGTGAGAACCACCAGCGATACTGGTCGAAGAACCTCAGGATCACCGCGATCCTGTTGTCGATCTGGTTCGTTGTGACATTCGTCGTGAGCTTCTTTGCTCGCGATCTGAACTTCAACTTCTTTGGTTGGCCGTTCAGCTTCTACATGGGCGCGCAGGGCTCGTTGTTGGTCTACATGGCCATCATCTGGTACTACGCCCACTACATGAACAAGCTCGACCAAGAGCACGGCGTTGCCGAGGAGGAATGACATGGCTGGCCTGAGTTTTGAGCCGGAAACCGGCGTATCGAACAAAGAAGCCAACGCGGCCTTCAAGAAGGGGCTCAACAAGGTGTACGGCTGGTACACCGGGGGCTTCTTGGCTTTCGTGATCGTTCTGGCGATCGCCGAGCAAATGGGCCTGGGTCGCGGTGCCATCGGCATCGTGTTCCTGCTGGCCACCGTGGGTCTGTATGCCGGCATCGGCATCATGAGCCGCACCAACGATGCGGCGGAGTACTACGTCGCTGGCCGTCGCGTGCCCGCCATCTACAACGGCATGGCCACGGGCGCCGACTGGATGAGCGCAGCGTCCTTCATCGGCATGGCCGGCACGCTGTACCTCACCGGTTACGGCGGCCTGGCCTTCATCATGGGCTGGACGGGTGGTTACTGCCTGGTGGCGCTGTTCCTGGCGCCGTACCTGCGCAAGTTCGGCCAGTTCACGATCCCCGACTTTCTGGGCGCTCGTTACGAAGGCAACGCCGCCCGCTTCGTCGGCATCCTGATCGCGATCCTGGTGTCGTTCGTGTACGTGGTAGCGCAGATCTATGGCGTTGGCCTCATCACCACGCGCCTGTCGGGCCTGGCCTTCGAGATCGGCATCTTCGTCGGCCTCGGCGGCATCCTGGTCTGCTCGTTCATGGGCGGCATGCGTGCCGTCACCTGGACGCAGGTCGCGCAGTACATCATCCTGATCGTGGCTTACCTGATCCCGGTGGTGTGGCTGTCGGTGAAGCAGACGGGCGTGCCCATCCCGCAAGTGATCTACGGCGCCCAACTGGCCAAGGTCACCGAGCGCGAAGCGCAGCTCATCGCCGACCCGAAGGAACAGGAAGTCCGGGCCATCTTCAAGCAGCGCAGCGACGACCTCGCCGCCAAGCTGAAGGACGTGCCGGCTGCTCTGGCTGCCGACCGTGCGGCCGCGCAGAAGAAGGTCGACGACCTGAAGGCCGCGGCTGCGCCGCTGGCTGACGTGCAGGCCGCCGAGAAGGCGCTGGCGGCGGTTCCTGCCAACGAGGCTGCCGCCAAGACGGCCTGGACGGCGGCGAAGGCGGCCGCAGATGGCCGCACCGGCCCGCTGGCCGGCATGCCGCGCCATGGGCAGCAGTTCGCGGGCGATCCGAACGGTGACGAAAAGGCGCAGGCCGCTTTCGACACGTCGCGCCGCAACTTCCTCGGTCTGGTGTTCTGCCTGATGGTGGGTACGGCCGCGCTGCCGCACATCCTGATGCGCTACTACACCACGCCGTCGGTGAAGGAAGCCCGTTCGTCGGTGACCTGGTCGTTGTTCTTCATCTTCCTGCTGTACTTCACCGCGCCGGCTCTGGCGGTGCTCGTCAAGTACGAGGTGTTCAACGTCATGGTGGGCACACCTTTCGACAAGCTGCCTGCCTGGGTGGGCTCCTGGTCGAAGGTCGATCCTGCGCTGCTGTCGATTGCCGACATCAACAAGGACGGCATCTTCCAGCTGGGTGAGATGCGCATCGGCGGCGACATCATCGTGCTGGCCACGCCCGAGATCGCCGGCTTGCCGTATGTCATCTCCGGCCTCGTGGCGGCGGGTGGCTTGGCAGCTGCGCTGTCCACGGCCGACGGCCTGCTGCTGACGATCGCCAACGCGCTGAGCCACGACCTGTACTACAAGATGATCGACCCCAACGCGCCGACGGCACGCCGGGTGATGATCTCCAAGATCCTGCTGCTGATCGTGGCCCTTGCGGCGGCCTATGTGGCTTCGTTGAAGATCGCCGACATCCTGTTCCTGGTGTCTGCAGCCTTCTCGCTGGCCGCGGCGGGCTTCTTCCCGGCCCTGGTGCTCGGCATCTTCTGGAAGCGAGCCACCAAGTGGGGTGCCGTGCTGGGCATGATCAGCGGTACCGTGGTCACGTTCTACTACATGGCCACCACGCAGGTCTGGATGCGCGGCCTGTTCAACGTGACCTCGCCAGTCGCCGACAACATGTGGTGGGGCATGCAGCCCATCGCTGCCGGCGTGTTCGGTGTGCCGCTGGGTTTTGCCGTGATCATCATCGTCAGCTTGCTGACGAAGGCCCCGGATCAGAAGATCCAGGAGCTGGTGGAGCACGTGCGCTACCCGAACCTCGTGGGTTCGAAGTAAGTCACTGACTCGCTGCCGCGTGCGCATGGCGCCCGCGGCGCCGCGATCCCAAGGCCGCGCCCGCAAGGGCGCGGCCTTTTTCATGGGGCGGTGAGCGGTGCGAGCCGGCTTGACACACGTCAGGCGCGCCCCAAGGCCTGGCGGCCTAGCATCGGGTTCATGAGCGAAACCCCTGCCAGCCCGGCCCGTTTGAGCCCCTCGACGTCGCTGCTGGGCCATCTGCGCGCCGAACTGGCGCAGCACCTGCCGTTTTCGGCGATGAAGCCGGCGCATGTCGACGAGTTCCTCGCTGCGGCGTCGCAGCTGTACTTCGCACCAGGCGAGTTGGTGCTCGACCCTGCCAGCGGGCCGGTGCAGGCCTTGCTGTACGTGCGCCGCGGCAGCGTCAGCGGCCGGCGCGGCGTGGCCGACACCACAGGCCCGATCGAGTACGTCGCCGGCGACCTCTTCCCGGTGGGGGCCTTGCTGGCCAGCCGCGCCGTCACTGCCACCTACACCACCAACGAAGACAGCTTCTGTCTGCGGCTGCCAGCGGCGGCGGTGCATGCGCTGGTGGCGAAGAGCGCGCCCTTCGCCGACTTCCTGAACGGCCGCGTGCTGAGCTTCCTCGAGCTTTCGAGGCGCGCCACGCAGGCCGCGTTTGCATCGCAGACGCTGGCGGAGCAGTCGCTCGAAACCCGGCTCGCCGACCTGCCGCCCAAGACGCCGCTGTCCTGCTCGCCCGCCACGCCGCTGGCCGAGGCCCTGGGCGCGATGCACCAGCGGCGCGTGGGCTCGATGCTGGTGCTGGGCGAGCAAGGCCAGGTGCTCGGCATCCTCACGCGCCACGACATCCTCGGTCGCGTGACGCTGCCGCAGCGGCCCTTGAGCACGCCCATCAGCGAAGTGATGAGCCAGCCGGTGCAGACACTAGACGTGCAGCACCGCTTGTCGGACGCAGCCATGTTGATGTCGCGCCACGGCCTGCGCCACGTGCCGGTGCTGCGCGAAGGCCGGGTCGTCAACATCCTCTCCGAGCGCGACCTGTTCGCGATGCAGCGGCTGTCGCTCAAGCAACTGGGTGCCAGCCTGCGCAGCGCGCCCCACGAGGCGACGCTGGTGATGCTGGCCGGGCGCATCCGCGAGTTCGCGCGCAACCTGCTCGGCCAGGGCGTGCACGCGCGGCAGCTCACCGAGCTCGTCAGCCACCTCAACGACCTGCTGGCCGAACGGCTGGTGGAGCTGACCGCGGCCCGGCGCGGGCTCGACCTGACACGCGTCTGCTGGCTGGCCTTCGGCTCCGAAGGCCGCAGCGAGCAGACCGTGGCCACCGACCAGGACAACGGTCTGGTGTTCGAGAGCGACGACGCCGAGCGTGATCGCCCCATGTGGCTGGCCTTCGGCCGCGAGGTCAACGAGGCGCTCGACCGTGCCGGTTACCCGCTGTGCAAAGGCGGCGTGATGGCCGGCAACCCGGCCTGTTGCCACACGCCGGCGGAGTGGGCCGATCGCATCGGCCGTTGGATCGAGCACGGCGCGCCGCAGGACCTGCTCGACGCCAGCATCTACTTCGATCTGCGCCCGGTGGCCGGCCA
>JAIYDH010000033.1 GCA_027487585.1 Rubrivivax sp. | reverse complement strand
GCCTCGACCGCTGGGGCTGCCTGCTGCGCTACATCAGCAACCGGATCGCGCCTGTCGTCGGGCCGCCACCGCCGCCGCCGGGGCTCCCGGCGACGGGGTAACTGCCGGATTTAGGTTCAGCCGACGCCGAAGCGCTTGGCAAAGGCCTCGGCCGCCGAGCGGCCCCGCACCGCGGCGATCGACTGCGCACCCTGCACCAGCAGGGGTATCAACTCGCCGAGGTTGCTCGCCTTCTCCATCTTGATCGACAAGTTTTCGGCGGCGGGCCCGAGCTGGTCGTTCAGCTCGCGCACGGCGGTGCGCCGGGTGCTGTCGAAGTCGTTGCCGCCTTTGCTTGCGGTAGCGGCGGCCGCAGCGGGCGCGGATGCCGACGCGGGCGATGCAGATCGGGTGCTCGAACCGATGGCCTCGATGAAGCCTTGCTCGGCCAACGACGACAGCGCTTCTTCGGCCTGTTGCGTGATCAGCGGCTTGAGGTCGTTCACGTCACGGCGGCCGTCGACGAGGATGAGGGCGCTGCGCAGACGTGGCGGCAGTCGGTGGGCCCGCGTCTCGATTTCGGTAAGGCCCTTGGCGGTCTTGCGGTAAATCAGCGGCATCGAATGAAAGGGGCTCAGCAGCAGTCGGGGCCAGCACGAAGCAGCGTGGCGCAAAGCTGCCGGGTGGAGCGTACGCTAGGCCAAGCTTTCGCTAAGCTTACCCGGTGCGGCCGTATAGTCGTTTCGCTTTTCTGTACCACCCCCCCAAACGACTAGCCGCCAGATGATCGAATCCCTCATCCTGACCGACGTTCGTGGCGATGGCCCGCGCCGCACCGCGCTGATCACGCTGCACCGCCCCAAGCAGCTCAACGCGCTGAACGACGAGCTGATGGACCAGCTCGGCGAGGCGCTGTTGCGCTTTGATGCCGACACCAGCGTGGGTTGCATCGTCATCACCGGCAGCGAGCGCGCCTTCGCGGCCGGCGCCGACATCGGCGCGATGGCCGGCAAGACCTTCGATGAGGCCTACAACCAGGACTTCATCACCCGCAACTGGGAGACCATCCGCCGCGTGCGCAAGCCCGTCATCGCGGCCGTCGCGGGCTTCGCCCTGGGCGGCGGTTGCGAGCTGGCGATGATGTGCGACTTCATCATCGCGGCCGACACGGCGAAGTTCGGCCAGCCGGAGATCAAGCTCGGCATCATCCCCGGCGCTGGCGGCACGCAGAGGCTGCCGCGCGCGGTGGGCAAGGCCAAGGCGATGGACCTCGTGCTCACCTCGCGCATGATGGACGCTGCCGAGGCCGAGCGTGCCGGGCTTGTCAGCCGCGTGGTGGCGGCCGACAAGCTGCTCGACGAGGCCCTGGCCGCCGCCGACGCCATCAACGCCATGAGCGGCCCGAGCGTGATGATGGCCAAGGAGTGCGTGAACCGCGCCTTCGAGGGCACGCTGGCCGACGGCGTGAGCTACGAGCGCCGGCTGTTTCATGCGCTGTTCGCCACGGCTGACCAGAAGGAAGGCATGGCCGCCTTCGTGGCCAAGCGCAAGCCCGACTGGCAGCACCGCTAGGGCGCGATCCAGCGCGCTCCATCGCCGTCGAATCGCGCGCGGCGGTGGCCTTCGCGGTGCAGCTCAAGCCAGTCGGTGCTCTGCACCTGGCATTCGAGCACCGCGAAGTGGCCGCGGCTGTCGCGCTCGGGCGCGGGGTTGTGGGCGGCCGGCGTGTCGGCCAGCGGCGTGCCCGGCGGCAGCGGCGAGAGGTAGTCCTGCGCCGCCGGCGTGAGCTTGAGCTGCGCCCAGCGCGACGACACCTGCAGCCCGCCGGTGTGCAGCACCAGCGCCACGTTCAGCCGCAGCTGCCAGCCCAGCGCCGCCGACCACAGCACCAGCACGCCCTGCGGCCGGCGCTCGGCCTGCTGGGCCTTGGCGCTGCGCGCGTCGGTGTAGACGAGCAGGCGGCGCGCGTCGTGGTCGCAGTCGCGCAGCACCACGCTGCGCGCCTCGGGCTGCACGCCGTCGGCGCTGGCGGCCACGGTGGCCAGCGTGGCCACGCGCCAGGCGTGGTGGCGGTCGCGCACCGCGCGCGACAGCTCGCGCCAGAGCGCGGCTTCGATCTGTGGCAGCTCCTGCAGACGCTCAGGCGCGGCCATGGCGGCGTCAACCCTCGCGCCGCAAGGCCGGGAAGAGGATCACATCGCGGATGCTCGGGCTGTCGGTCAGCAGCATCATCAGCCGGTCGATGCCGATGCCGCAGCCGCCCGCGGGCGGCATGCCGTACTCGAGCGCGCGGATGAAGTCGGCGTCGAAGTACATCGCCTCTTCGTCGCCGGCCTCCTTGTTGGCGGCCTGGGCCTGAAAGCGCGCGGCCTGGTCTTCGGCGTCGTTGAGCTCCGAAAAGCCGTTGGCGAACTCGCGGCCGGTGATGAACAGCTCGAAGCGCTCGGTGATGGACGGGTCGCTGTCGGAGGCGCGCGCCAGCGGGCTCACCTCCACCGGATAGTCGACGATGAAGGTGGGCTGCCAGAGCTGCGTCTCGACCACGGCTTCGAAGAGGCCAAACTGCAGCTCGGCCAGCGTCCAGTGCGCGGGCGCCTCTTCGCCGGCAGCCACGATGCGCGCGCGCAGCAGCGCGGCGTCGCCGGCCTCGGCCTCGCTCAGGCCGGCGTGCACCACCAGCGACTGCTTCACCGACAGCCGCGCAAACGGCTCGTCCAGGTGCACGGCCTTGCCGGCGTAGTGCACGCGCGCCGAGCCCGTGGCGGCGCGCGCCGCGTGGCGCAGGATGGCCTCGGTGAAGTCCATCAGTTCCACGTGCGACCAGTAGGCCGCGTAGAACTCCATCATCGTGAACTCGGGGTTGTGGCGGACCGAGATGCCTTCGTTGCGGAAGTTGCGGTTGATCTCGAACACGCGCTCGAAGCCACCCACCAGCAGCCGCTTCAGGTAGAGCTCGGGCGCGATGCGCAGGAACATCTCCTGGTCGAGCGCGTTGTGGTGCGTGACGAAGGGCTTGGCGTTGGCGCCGCCCGGAATGGGGTGCAGCATCGGCGTCTCGACCTCGAGGAAGCCGTGCTCGACCATGTAGCCGCGGATCGAGGCCACCGCCTTGCTGCGCGCCACGAAGCGCGCGCGCGCGGTGTCGTCGGTGAGCAGGTCGACGTAGCGCTGGCGGTACTTCTGTTCCTGGTCGGTCATGCCGTGGAACTTGTCGGGCAGCGGGCGCAGGCTCTTCACCAGCAGCCGCAGCACGGTGGCGCGCACCGAGAGTTCGCCGGTCTTGGTGCGGAACAGGGTGCCCTCGCAGCCGAGGATGTCGCCGAGGTCGCCGTGCTTGAAGGCGTTCAGCGCCTCGGGGCCGACGGCGTCTTGCGTGACGTAGATCTGGATGCGGCCGGTGCCGTCTTGCAGCGTGCCGAAGGCGGCCTTGCCCATGACGCGCTTGAGCATCAGTCGGCCGGCGATGACGACGTGGATGCCTTTGGGCTCGAGCACCTCGTTGGTCTCGCCGTCGTGGGCGTGGTGCAGGTCGGCGGCGTGGTGCTGCGGCCGGAAATCGTTGGGGAAGGCCACGCCGTGGGTGGCCGCGCTGGCGCGGATGGCAGCGAGCTTGGCGCGGCGTTCGGCGATCAGGCTGTTGTCGTCGGGGGTCGTCATGCGGTTCTCGAGAGCGGTCTGCGATCTTACCGAGGCCGAACCTGCGCAAGGGCGTCGGCGAGAATCGCGCCGCAGCGGCTTGCGGCTGCGCCGCCCCGCTCCCAGCCCTGCATGCGCCATCCCGAACAGTGGACCGAAAGCAAGTACATCCAGCGCGCCGGGCGCTGGATCGGTTCGCGCAGCCCGCAGCAGCTGGGCATCGGCTCGCGCCTGATCGCCGATCTCACGGTGGCGCTGTACGCCGAGCATCTGCCGCGTCACGCCCGGGGCCGGCTCGCCGACCTGGGCTGCGGCCGCGTGCCGCTGCACGGCCTGTACCGCGAGCGGGTGAGCGAGGTCACCTGCGTCGATTGGCCGCAGTCCGTGCACACCAGCCCGCATCTGGACGCGGCGGTGGACCTCAACGCCGCGCTGCCGTTTGCCGACGGCCGCTTCGACACGGTCGTGCTGTCCGATGTGCTCGAGCACCTGGCCGAGCCGGCGGTGTTGTGGCGCGAGATGGCGCGCGTGCTGGCGCCTGGCGGGCGGCTGCTGCTGAACACGCCGTTCCTTTACGGCATCCACGAGGCGCCTCACGACTACGCGCGCTACACCGAGTTCGGGCTGCGCCGCTTCGCCGAGCAAGCCGGGCTCGAGGTGCTGCTGCTTCAGCCGATGGGCGGCAGCCTGCACGTGATGGCCGACCTGCTGGCCAAGCACCTGGCGCCGCTGCCCGTGCTCGGCGGCGCGCTGGCCCGTGCCAGCCAGGCGGCCGTGGCACGGCTCGACCACACGCGGCTGGGCCAGCGCATCGCGGCGCGCACGCAGTCGCGCTTCACGCTCGGCCACTTCATGGTGGCGGGCCGGAGCGGGCCGTGACTTGCGCCGTGGTCATCGTCAACTGGAACGGCGCCGAGGACACGCTCGAGTGCCTGCGCTCGGTGCTGGGCCTTGATGCGGAGGACGGCGCTGCAGATGCCGATCTGCGCGTCATCGTCATCGACAACGGCTCCACCGATGGCTCGCTCGAGCGCCTGCCGGCCGCGCTTGCGGCCTGGGGTGTGCGCGTCGAGGTCGGCACGCTGGCCACGGCCGCGCTGGGCCCGGTGCCCGCCACCCCGGTGTGGCTGCTGGCCGCCGGCGAGAACCTGGGCTTCGCCGCCGGCTGCAACGCCGGCCTGCACGCGGCCACACGCGCCGGCTGCGAGACCATCTGCTTTCTGAACAACGACACCGTCGTTGAAGACGGGGCCTTGCAGCGGCTGGTGCAGCGCCTGGCCACCGACGCCCGCTGCTTTGCCACGCTGCCGATGATCACCGTGCACGGCAGCGACCGCATCTGGAACTGCGGCGGCCGCCTCTGGCCCGTGGGCCTGCGCCGCTACCACCTGGCCGGCCGGCCACGGGCCGAGGGCGCGCGCCGGGGCGAGATCCGCTGCAGCTTCTTCACCGGTTGCTGCGTCGTCGTTCGCACGGCCGAGTTCAGCGCCCGCGGCGGTTTCAGCGAGCGCTTCTTCTTCGGCGAAGAAGACTTCGAACTCGGCCTGTGGATGCGCGAGCACGGCCGACATGCCGTGTGCGTGACCGCGGCGGTGGTGCAGCACAAGGTGAGCGCGTCCTTCGATGCGGCGTCGGGCACACGCACCGGGGCACGTTCCTCGCACTCCTCGCGCGCCTTCGTCTACTACCTCAACCGCTTCATCCACATGCGGCTGCGCCTGGGCCCGTGGCGGTGGCGGCTTTGGAGCGCCGCCTACCTGCCCTACATCGCGTGGCTGCTGTGGCGCAGCGGCACCGTGCCCGTGCCCGGCTTGCCCGCCTTCGCGCGCCGGCTGCTCGCCCGCGCGGCCACGATGGATGGCGTGGCGCGCGCCGATTTCGAAGCCGTGATGGCGGGCCGCTGGTGATGGCAAGCCCGGCATCGCCGCCGCCGCTGCGCAAGCTGCTGATGCTGGCGCCAGCCAGCGTGGTGCACACCCGGCGCTGGGCCGAGGCCCTGGCGGCGCGCGGCATCGAGGTCGTGCTCGCAACCCAGCACCCCGATCCGGCCTGGCGGCTGCCGGCCGGCTTGCGCGTGGTGAGCCTGCCGCACACGGGCACGGCCGGCTACTTTCTCAACGTGCCGGCCCTGCGGCGGCTGCTGCGCGCCGAACAGCCGGCGCTGCTGAATGCCCACTACGCCAGCGGCTACGGCACGACGGCGGCGCTGGCCGGGTTCCGCCCCTGGCTGCTGTCGGTGTGGGGCAGCGATGTCTACGACTTCCCGTACGAAGGCCGCCTGAAGGGCTGGTGGCTGCGCCGCAACCTGCGCCAGGCCGATGCCATCGCGTCCACCAGCGAGGCGATGGCGCGGCAGGTGCGCCGCCTGCTGCCGGGGCCGATCGAGTTGGCCGTCACGCCCTTCGGCATCGACACCGCGCGTTTTGCGCCCCAGCCGGTGGGCCGGGGCGAAGGGCCGCTGGTCATCGGCACTGTCAAGACGCTGGCGCCCAAGTACGGCATCGACGTGCTGCTGCGGGCCTTCGCACGGCTGCAGGCCGCAGGCCCGCGGGCGCTGTCGCTGCTGATCGTGGGCGGCGGGCCGCAGCGGGCCGAACTCGAGGCGCTGGCGCGCGCACTGGGCATCGACGCCCAGGTGCGCTTCGCCGGGCCGGTGCCGCACGCCGAGGTGCCGCACTGCTTGCACCAGATGGACATCTACGTCGCCGCGAGCCGCCTCGACAGCGAGAGCTTCGGCGTCGCTGTGCTCGAGGCCTCGGCCTGCGCGCTGCCGGTGGTCGTGAGCGATGTGGGCGGCCTGCCCGAGGTGGTGGCGCACGGCGTGACGGGGCTGGTGGTGCCGCGCGACGACCCCGCCGCACTGGCCGCGGCCCTGGAGCGGCTGGTGGCCGAGGCCGACTTGCGCCGGGCCTTCGGCGAGGCCGGGCGCGCGCGTGTGCAGCAGCAGTACGAGTGGACGCACAGCGTCGATGAGATGCTGGCCTGCTTCAACGCCGTCCGCACCCGCTTTCAGTCATCCCCGCACAGGCCCCCAGCGTGACGCAAGACCTGCTCAGTGCGCGGGTGCTGAAGCGCTCCCTGGCCTGGAACGCCGTGGGCACCTTGCTGCCGCTGGCTGCGGCTGTGCTGGCAGTGCCTTTGCTGATCAAGGGCCTGGGGCCGGATCGTTTCGGCTTGCTCACCATCGTGTGGGCGCTGGTGGGCTATGCCAGCCTGTTCGACCTGGGGCTCGGGCGGGCGCTCACGCTGATCGTGGCCGAGCGCTTGGGCCGCGAAGCCGACCACGACCTCAACCCCTTGCTGTGGACGGCGCTGTGGTGGCTGCTGGGGCTGGGTTGTCTGGCGTCGGTGGTGCTGTGGTTCTCGGCGCCTTACCTCGTGTCGGGGCTCGGCACGCCGCCGGCCTTGGCGCCCGAGGCGGTGACGGCGTTCCGCGTGCTCGCCTTTGGCTTGCCGATGGTCTTCGTGACCTCGGCGCTGACGGGCGTGCTGATGGCGCTGCAGCGGTTCGATGTCATGACGATGGTGCGGCTGCCGCTGAGCCTGGTGACCACGCTCGGGCCGCTGCTGACCTTGCTGATCTCGCCCAGCCTGGTCTGGATCAGCGTGCTGATGCTGGGCGCGCGCGGCCTGGCCGTGCTGGTGTTCGCATGGCGGCTGGGCCTGCTTCGACGCGGCCTGATGCGGCCCGCCCGGCCCGAGGCCGCCTTGTCGCGGCAGCTGCTGGGCCATGGCGGCTGGATGACCATCACCAACGTGGTGGGGCCGCTGATGACCTACCTCGACCGCTTCCTGGTCGGCGCGCTGCTGGGCACGGCGGCGGTGGCGTGGTACGTCACGCCCTACGAGGTGCTGGGCAAGCTGAACTTCATTCCCGGCGTCCTGCTCGGCGTGTTGTTTCCGGCGCTGGCCACGGCCTACGTCAGTGACCCCGGGCGCGCGCGCGCCTTGTACGCCGATGCGGCCACGGTGCTGCGTCATGCCTTGTTCGCCGTCTGCCTGGTCTTCGTGCTGTTCGCCGAAGAACTGCTGGCGGCCTGGATCGATGGCGACTTCGCCCGGCAGGCGGCACCCGTCGCCCGCTGGCTGGCCGTCGGGGTGTGGGTCAACGTGCTGGCGCACACGCCCTTCACCTTCTTGCAGAGCGCCGGGCGCGCGGACTTGATCGCCAAGGCCCACCTCGCCGAACTGCTGCCCTACCTGGCGCTGCTGGCCTGGTGGACACAGGCCTGGGGCATTGCCGGTACCGCGGCCGCGTGGGTGGCGCGCGTGCTGGTGGACACCCTGCTGATGAACCTGCTGGCCCGCCATGTGCACGCGCCCTTGGCGCCCCAGGTGCGGACCGACAGCCTGTGGCTGCTCGTCGGCCTTGCTGCCTTGGCCGGCTGTGCCATGCTCGATTCGGCCCCAGCGCGCCTGGCCGCGCTCGCGCTGGCCTGGGCCTACGCCGGCTGGGTGTTGTGGCCCTACTTGCGCCGACTGGTGCAGAGGGAGCGCGCCTCGTGATCCAAGATGAAGCGCTGGGCGGCTGCCCCGTGTGCAACGCCACCACGCGAACGCTGCTGCACGCCGACTTGGCCGACGACACCTTCCGCGCGGTCACCGGCGCCTGGAACCTGTGGCGCTGTGCCGCCTGTGGGTGTGCCTATCTCGACCCCCGTCCGGACCGCGCCACCATCGGGCAGGCCTACGAGCGCTACTACACCCATGCGAGCGCGCCGCCGCGTGCGCCCCTGTCATGGCGCGGCTGCATCCGGCAGCGCCTGGAAGATGCCTATCTGCAGCGGCGCTATGGCGCCGATCGAATGCCGTCCAGGGCCGGCGCC
Organism: Rubrivivax sp.; assembly: GCA_027487585.1. Classification (GTDB taxonomy): domain Bacteria; phylum Pseudomonadota; class Gammaproteobacteria; order Burkholderiales; family Burkholderiaceae_C; genus Rubrivivax. The sequence goes on along the minus strand of JAIYDH010000033.1, from coordinate 28,367 downwards.
TGGGTGTACTCGCTGCTGCTGCCCTACCGCCACATCATCGACGTGCGCTATCGCCATCTGCCAGGCCCCGGCCGCGGCCGCAGGCTGCTGGATGTGGGGTGCGGCGACGGGGGCTTCCTGCTGCAGGCGCAGGCCTGCGGATGGCGGGTCGAGGGCGTCGACCCCGATCCGCGGGCCGCGGAGGTGGGCCAAGGCCGGGGCCTGCTCATCCGCCACGGCGGTTTGGAGGCCTACGACGGCCAGGCCGCGTGTTTTGACCTCATCACGCTCAGCCATGTGATCGAGCACCTGCACGACCCCGTCGCGGCGCTGGCCGATTGCCATCGGCTGCTGAAACCCGGCGGGCGCCTGTGGATCGCCACGCCCAACATCGACAGCGGGGGACACGCGCTGTTCGGCCGCCATTGGCGTGGGCTCGAAACCCCGCGCCACCTGGTGCTCTTCAACGAGCCGGGTCTGCGGCAGCTTCTTCAGCAAGCGGGCTTCGCAACCCCGCACCGTCTGCCATCGCAGTGGCCGGAGCCCTTCATGCTGGCGCGCTCCAGCCATGCGCTTGCATCGGGCCTGCCGCCGCACGACGCGCCCCCGCCGTTGCCGAAGGCCTTGCGTCGTGCGGTCTGGCGGCTGGCCCTGCTGGGCTGGCTGCGCCCGCGGCGGCGCGAGTTCCTTTACCTGGCGGCAAGCCGATAGGCACATGCAGGCCCCAGGCCCCAGGCACGCAAGACGATCGACCCTGAATTCTTTGGCAAGGCACACCCCATGAGCGAGCACACGCTGCGGCAGACCCTCAAGCGTTTTGTGCCTGAGCCGGCCCTGCTGGCGCTGCGCAGGCTGCGGCGGCGCCTGAACCGGCTGCCGAGCCACGCCGTCTACCGGCAGGCACTGGCCGGCAAGTCGGGCCTCGAGGTTGGCGGCCCCAGCCCGTTGTTCCGCGACGTGCTGCCGGTGTACCCCGTGGTGGCCGCGCTGGACGGCGTGAACTTCTCGACGTCGACGATGTGGGAGGGCGAGATCACCGCCGGCGGCCGCTTCGAGTTTGACCGCGGCCGCAGCGGGCGGCAATACATCGCCGAGGCGACGCAGCTGGAGGGCATCGAGAGCGGCCGCTACCAGTTCCTGTTGTCCTCGAACTGCCTGGAGCACGTCGCCAACCCGCTGAAGGCGCTGCGCGAGTGGATGCGGGTGCTCGAGCCGGGTGGCGTGTTCCTGCTGGTGCTGCCCAACCCGCAGGCGAACTTCGATCATCGCCGTCCGGTGACGCGCTTCGAGCATCTGCTCGACGACGACATCCAAGGCGTGGGCGAAGACGATCTCACCCACCTCGACGAGGTGCTGGCGTTGCACGACCTGGACCGCGACCCCTGGGCCGGCGGACGCGAGAACTTCACGCGCCGCTCGCGCGACAACCTCGTGCACCGGGGCCTGCATCACCACATCTTCGATGCGGCGCTGATCGCGCAGATGACGGCCCATGTCGGCCTGGTCCCGATCCGCCAGGACAGCTCGGCCTCGGACTTCTTCTACCTCGGGCGCACCCCCAGTTGAGGGCGGGCGCAAGCCGCGGATTCGGCGCCGCCTACAGAGCGCCGAAGCGCCGGATGGCGAAGTGCCACAGGCCGCGAAGAATGGCGCGCGCCTTGGCGGGCCTGTGCTCTTCGTACAGGACGACCAGCACGCTGCGCATCACCAGATTGGAGACGCCCCAGAGAGCCTGATAGGGCTCATGGAACAGGCAGCGCCGGTAGTACTCCAGCTGGTTGCGCGTGATGTAGTAGCGGCGTGCCGGCGAGTGGTTGGAGCAGTGAACGGTGCGCCCCAGGAAGCGATGCGCGCTCAGCCGGCCGATGGCATGGTCGAGAAAGATGTTCTTGCTCTGCACCAGCAGCCAGCCTGCGCGGCGCAGGCGCAGGCAGTGTTCGTGGTCGACGAAGTCGATGAACAGGCGTTCGTCGAATCCGCCCACGCGAGTGAAGGTGTCGACACACACCAGGCTGCCCGAGGTGATGAGCGTGCGCACTTCGCGCCAGTCGGGACCGTCGACCAGCGTGTTGGCGGGGTCGTGGTAACTCCGGCCCAGGTGGCGGTCGCGGAAGCTCGTGGCGACGATGCCCACCCGCTCGGCGTGCGGGTGGTGCGCCGCCAGCGCCACCAGCGCCGTGATCGTGCCGTCGGGCAGCGAGCTGTCCTGGTCGAACATCGCCAGCCACCGGTACCCGCCGGCCTGCGCCTGCTCGGCGCCTTGGTTCAGCGCCCGCGCGATGCCTTCGTTGCGCAGGTTGCGGATGAAGCTCGCGCCCATGTCGGCGCACAGTGCCTCGGTGCGCTGCCAGTCTGGCGAGCCGTTGTCCACCACCACCAGCGCACCGACCTGGCGGCTGATGGCCCGCAGGTGGTCGGCGAGTTCAGGCGGCGGGTGGTAGGTCACGACCACGGCCAGCACGGCATCGGCCTGCACGGCAGCGCCGTCGGGCGGCGTCGCAGAGAGGGCATTCGAGGTCGGGTCGGTCATGTCGGGTCGGTCATTTCGGGTCGGTCATTCGCAGGCTTGGCCAGGCACGGGGGCCGCGGGGCGCAGACTCTACGCCCGGTGTCGCCGCCTCGGCTTGCAGGCTGCGAGACAATCAGGCTTCCCGAACACGCGTGCTGCCCCCAAGCTCAACTGCCTCGTGCGCGTCTCCGTCATCGTCCCCTGTCGCAACGAGGCCGCGCACCTGCCGCACTTCCTGCAAGGCGTGTTCGCGCAACGCCTGCCCGCCGGCTGCTCGCTGGAGGTGATCGTCGCCGATGGCGACAGCGACGACGGCACCCGGACCGAACTGCAGCGCTGGCAGGCGCGCGAGCCCGGCCTGGCCGTCATCGACAACCCGCAGCGCATCGTCTCCACCGGCCTGAACGCCGCCGTCGCCGCAGCCCGCGGCGAAGTGGTGGTGCGCATGGACGTGCACACCAGCTACGCCCCCGACTACATCGCCCTGTGCGCCCAGGTGCTGGCCGAGACCGGTGCCGATTGCGTGGGCGGCGCTTGGCGGCCGGTGGGCGAGGGCGCCATCGCACACGCCTTCCGCAGCCGCTTCGGCAGCGGCGGCGCGGCCTCGCGGCGTGAGGGCTACAGCGGCGAGGTCGATACCGTCTACCTCGGCGCCTGGCGGCGCGACACGCTGATCGCGCTGGGCGGCTTCGACGAGCGGCTCGTGCGCAACCAGGACGACGAGCTCAACCTGCGCATCACGCGCCGCGGTGGCCGTGTGTGGCAAGACGCGCGCATCGTCAGCCACTACACACCGCGGGACAGTTATGCTGCGCTGGCCAGGCAGTTCCACCAGTACGGCTACTGGAAGGTGGCCGTCATCCGCAAGCACCGGCTGCCGGCCTCGCCACGGCACGTGCTGCCCTTCGGCTTTGTCGCGCTGCTGGGCCTGCTGGCACTGGCCGCGCCGTGGTCGGCCTCTGCGGGCCTCGCGCTGGGTGCGCTGCTGCTGCTGTACGCCGCGGCGGCGCTGGCCAACGGTCTGCTGGCCGCGCCGCGGCAGGCGCTGGGCGTGGCCTGGGCGACGGCCTGCATGCAGCTCGGCTACGGCCTGGGCTTCGGCCGCGGGCTGCTCGACATGGTCGTGCTGCGTCGCGGCCCCGGCGCGGCGATGACGCGGCTGACGCGGTGAACGCCGCTTGCGCCCGCCGATGTTCAGAGCATGCCGATGGCCGAAGCCCGCCCCCTGTTCGCGGCCGCTACCATCGACAGTCGCCGCGTGACGCTGGCGCCGCTGAACACGCTGCCGTTGCTGCGCACCCACCGCCTGGCGTGGATCACCGAACTTGATGCCTGACACCGCACTGCCCTTCCTCCCGTTCGCCTTGCCCGACATCGGCGAGGCCGAAATCGCCGAGGTCGTCGACACGCTGCGCTCGGGCTGGGTGACCACAGGCCCGAAGGCGGCGCGGTTCGAGCGCGAGTTCGCGCAGTTCCTTGGCGCCGCCGACAACGGCGAGAGCCTGCACTGCATTGCCGTCAACAGCGCCACCGCCGGCCTGCACCTGGCGGCCGAGGCGCTGGGTATCGGCCCCGGCGACGAGGTCATCACCACCACGCACACCTTCACCGCCACCGCCGAGGTGGTGCGCTACCTCGGCGCCGACGTGAAGCTCGTCGACATCGATCCGGCCACGCTCAACATCGACGTGGCGGCCATCGAAGCCGCGATCACGTCGCGCACGAAGGCGATCATGCCGGTGCACTTTGCCGGCCTGGCCGCCGACATGAGCGCCATCCAAGCGCTGGCGCGCCGCCACGGCCTGAAGGTGATCGAAGACGCCGCGCACGCGCTGCCCACCACCTGCGGCGGCCGACTCGTCGGCACGCTGGGCAGCGAGGCCACGGTCTTCAGCTTCTACGCCAACAAGACCATCACCACCGGCGAAGGCGGCATGCTCGTCACGCGCGATGCGGCACTGGCCGCGCGCGCCAAGGTGATGCGCCTGCACGGCATGAACCGCGACGCCTTCGACCGCTTCACGGCCAAGGTGCCGAGCTGGTACTACGAGATCGTGGCGCCGGGCTACAAGTACAACCTCACCGACATCGCCGCGGCGCTGGGCCTGCAGCAGTTGAAGCGGGCCGAGGCCTTCCGCGCGCGCCGCGAGGCCATTGCCGCGGCCTACGACGCCGCCTTTGGCGCCGGCTCCGGGCTGCCCTTGGTCTTGCCGCCGCGCGCGCAGCCCGGTGACACCCACGCCTGGCACCTGTACGTGCTGCGCCTGGCCGACGATGCACCCATCGGCCGCGACACGCTGATCGAGCGTCTGTTTGCCGCCGGCATCGGTTGCAGCGTGCACTACATCCCGCTGCACCTGCACCCGTACTGGCGCGAGCGCTACGGCCTGCAGCCGGCGCAGTTCCCGCACAGCCAGCACGCGTATGAACGCATGCTGAGCATCCCGCTGTTCAGCCGCATGAGCGACGGCGAGGTCCAGCGCGTGATCGCGGCGGTGCGCGCTGCCGTCACCCCGCCAGTGGCGCCATGACACGATGGCCAAGCGGCTGTTCGACATCGTCGTGAGCCTGGCCGCCTTGCTGCTGCTGGCCCTGCCGATGCTGGCGGTGGCGGCCTGGATCAGGCTCGATTCGCCTGGGCCGGTGTTCTTTCGGCAGCAGCGCGTGGGGCGGCACGGCGTGCCCTTTGCCATCCACAAGTTCCGCACCATGCGCCACGGTGCCGGCGGCCTGGCGCTGACGGTGGGCGACGACGCCCGCATCACGCGCGCCGGCCGCTGGCTGCGGCGCACGCGGCTGGACGAGCTGCCGCAGCTGCTGGACGTATTGGCCGGTGACATGAGCCTGGTCGGCCCGCGCCCCGAGGTGCCGCGCTACGTGGCCCTGTACCCGCCGGCCCTGCGCGAGCGCGCGCTGGCCGTGCGCCCGGGGATCACCGACCCGGCCTCGCTGGCCTACATCGACGAGGCCGCGCTGCTGGCCGCCGCGGCCGACCCCGAGCGCGAGTACGTCGAGCGCATCCTGCCGGCCAAGCTGCAGGCTGCCGCGGCCTATGCGGAGCGCGCCACGCTGGCGAGCGACATCGCGGTGCTGGCGCGCACGGCGCGCGCGCTGCTGGGCAAGGCCAGGGCCCGCTCATGACGCCGAGCCCCGAGTCGATGGCCGCACTCGGCCCCTGGCACCGGCTCGACCTGCTGCTGGCGCGCCTGCGCCGCCACCGCGAGCCGCTGACGCTGCTCGTCGACGCGCTGGTGGTGGTGCTTTGCTGGAACGCCACCTACATGTTCCGCCTCGGTTTCGAGCGCTGGTTCGTGGCGCGCGCCGACTACGACACGCTGGTGCTGGCCGGCGTGGTGGCGGCTTACATGGCGGTCTTCTGGCTGCTGCGCGTGCCCAAGGGGCTGTGGCGCTTCTCGGGGTTTGGCGAGGTGCAGCGCTTCGCCCTGGCCTGCCTGCTGGCCGGTGGCGCGAGCGCGGTGGTGATCATGGCTGCGGGCCTGGTGAAGATACCGCGCTCGGTGCTCGCGCTCCACCCCGTGATCACGCTCATGGGCCTGGCGCTGGTGCGCATGAGCTACCGCATGCTCTACGAGCATTTGCGCAGCCGCATCGCAGGCCCCTCGGGCGAGGTGCGGCGCGCTGTGGTGCTGGGTGCGGGCGCGGCAGCGCGGCTGCTCATGGCCGGCCTGCGGGCGCAGGGCTGGGTGGTGCTGGGCCTGCTGGACGACGACGCCGGCAAGCACGGTGCCGTGATCGCCGGTGTGCCGGTGCTGGGGCCGCTGGATACGCTGCCGCGCCATGCGGGCAGCGGCAGTGACAGCGCGGCCACGCACGTGGTGGTGGCCATGCCCTCGGCCAGCCGGGCGCAGCGCCGGCGCGCACTCGACCTGGCCGCCGCCACCGGGCTGCCGGTGCTCACCGTGCCCAGCGCGGATGAGTTGCGCACGGGAGCCGCGCGCATCGAGCGGCTGCGCGACATCGAGCCCGACGACCTGCTCGGCCGCGAGCCCGTGGTGCTCGACGACGCGGGCGTGGCCGCCACGCTCCGCGGCCGCACGGTGCTGGTCACCGGGGCCGGCGGCAGCATCGGCAGCGAGCTGTGCCGCCAGGTGGTGCGCTTTGGGCCGACGCGGCTGGTGCTGCTGGAGCTGTCGGAGTTCAACCTCTACAGCATCGAGCAGGAGCTGGCCGCGGCCTTCCCCGGCGTGGCGCTGGAGCCGCTGATCGGCGACGTGAAGGACGCGGCCTGGATGCAGGCCCTGTGCTCGCGCTGGCGCCCGGCGGTGGTGTTCCATGCCGCCGCCTACAAGCACGTGCCGCTGATGGAAGGCGCCAACGCCGCGGCGGCGCTGGCCAACAACGTGCTCGGCACCTTCCGCACCGCCGAGGCCGCGGCAGCGGCGGGCGTGGAGCGCTTCGTGCTCATCAGCACCGACAAGGCCGTGAACCCCACCAACGTGATGGGCGCCAGCAAGCGCGCGGCCGAAACCGTCATCACGGCGCTGGCCGCCCGCCACGCGGGCACGCGCTTCATGGCCGTGCGCTTTGGCAATGTGCTGGGCAGCAGCGGCAGCGTGATCCCGCGCTTCAAGGAGCAGATCGCGCGCGGCGGGCCCGTCACGGTGACGCACCCGGACATCATTCGCTACTTCATGACCATCCCCGAGGCCGCGCGCCTGGTGCTGCAGGCCGCGGCCGTGGGCGAGAGCGGGCAGGTGATGGTGCTGGACATGGGCGAGCCGGTGCGCATCGTCGACCTGGCGCGTGACCTGATACGACTTTCGGGACACACCACCGACGAGATCGCCATCGAGTTCACCGGCCTGCGCCCGGGCGAGAAGCTGTACGAGGAACTGCTGGCCGACAGCGAGGCCACGCTGCCGACGACGGTGCAGCGGCTGCGTGTGGCGCGCATCGCAGGAGCGGCAGACGACGCCGCGGCGCTGGCCGCGTGGATGGCCCGCGCCGAGGCTGTGGGCAGCGACGACGCCGCCGCGCGGGCGCTGCTGCGGCAGTGGGTGCCCGAATACCAGCCGGCCACCGATAATTCAGCCGCGGCTGCTGTCGGCCTGCTCCCCACGCCCGCGGTCACCGGGCGCAGCAACCCATGAAAAAGGCACTGATCACCGGCGTCACTGGCCAGGACGGCAGCTACCTTGCCGAGTTCCTGCTCGAAAAGGGCTACGAGGTGCACGGCATCAAGCGCCGCGCCTCGCTGTTCAACACGCAGCGTGTCGACCACATCTACGAAGACCCGCACGTCGACAACCGCCACTTCGTGTTGCACCACGGCGACCTGACCGACGGCAGCAACCTCACGCGCATCCTGCAGCAGGTGCAGCCCGACGAGGTCTACAACCTGGGCGCGCAGAGCCACGTGGCCGTCAGCTTCGAGGCGCCCGAGTACACGGCCGATGTCGACGCCATGGGCACGCTGCGCCTGCTGGAGGCCATCCGCTTGCTGGGCCTGAAAGACCGCACGCGCTTCTACCAGGCCAGCACCAGCGAGCTCTACGGCCAGGTGCGCGAGACGCCGCAGACCGAGACCACACCCTTCCATCCGCGCAGCCCCTATGGCGTGGCCAAGCTGTACGCCTACTGGATCACCGTCAACTACCGCGAGGCCTACGGCCTGTACGCCTGCAACGGCATCCTCTTCAACCACGAGAGCCCGCGCCGCGGCGAGACCTTCGTGACGCGCAAGATCACGCGCGGCCTGGCCCATGTGGCGCAGGGCCTGCAGAGCCGCCTGTTCATGGGCAACCTCGACGCCTTGCGCGACTGGGGCCACGCCAAGGACTACGTGCGCATGCAGTGGCTGATGCTGCAGCAGGCCCAGGCCGAGGACTACGTCATCGCCACCGGCGTGCAGCACTCGGTGCGCGACTTCGTGCGCTGGACGGCCGAGGAACTGGGCTTTGCGCTGCGTTTCGAGGGCACGGGCGAGGGCGAGAAGGCCCTCGTGGAGCGCGTGTTCGACGCCGCCAAGGCGCCAGCGCTGAAGCCGGGCGACTGCGTGCTGGCCGTGGACCCGCGCTACTTCCGCCCCGCCGAGGTGGAGACGCTGCTGGGCGACCCGGCCAAGGCCAAGCGCCAGCTCGGCTGGGAGCCGCGCATCACGGCGCGCGAGATGTGCGCCGAGATGGCGGCCGAAGACCTGAAGCTCGCGCGCCGTGCCGCACTGCTGCGCGCGCACGGCCACGAGGCACCACTGGCCAGCGAGCAGCGAGAGGCCTGATGGGCGCCGCCGACAAGCCCGCGGGCCCCGACGACCGCGTGTTCGTGGCCGGCCACCGTGGCATGGTGGGCTCGGCCATCGTGCGCCGGCTGCAGGCGCTGGGCTACCGGCACATACTCATCGCGCCGCGCAGCGAGCTCGACCTCACCGACGGCGCCGCGGTGCGCGCCTTCCTGTCGCGCGAACAGCCCGACGCCGTGGTGCTGGCCGCGGCCAAGGTGGGTGGCATCCAGGCCAACAACAACTTCCCGGCCGACTTCATCGCCGAGAACCTGGCGATCCAGCTCAACGTCATCGGCGGCGCCCACCAGGCGGGCGTGCAGCGGCTGCTGTTCCTGGGCTCGAGCTGCATCTACCCGCGCCTGGCGCCGCAGCCGCTGCGCGAGGACGCGCTGCTCACCGGCACGCTGGAGCCCACCAACGAGCCCTATGCGATTGCCAAGATCGCTGGCATCAAGCTGTGCGAGAGCTTCAACCGCCAGCACGGCCGCGACTACCGCAGCGTGATGCCCACCAACTTGTACGGCCCGGGCGACAACTTCCACCCCGACAACAGCCACGTCATCCCGGCGCTGATGCGGCGCTTTCACGAGGCGGCGCAGCGCGGCGACGCCGAGGTGGTGGTGTGGGGCAGCGGCACGCCGATGCGCGAGTTCCTGCACGTCGACGACATGGCCGCGGCCAGCGTACACGTGATGAACCTGCCGGCCGAGCCGTACCGCCAGAACACGCAGCCCATGCTCAGCCACATCAACGTGGGCTCGGGCGTGGACTGCACGATCCGCGAGCTGGCCGAGACGATGGCCCGCGTCACCGGTTTCCGCGGTCGGCTGGTGTGGGACGCGAGAAAGCCCGATGGCACGCCGCGCAAGCTGATGGACGTGTCGCGGCTGGCGGCGCTGGGCTGGACGGCGTCGATCGCGCTGGAAGAGGGGCTGCGCGGCACCTACGCCTGGTTCCGCGGGCACGCGGCAGACATTCGCGGCTGAGCGAGATCAGCTCACCGGCAGTACGCCGCGCTGGCGAAGCAGGGCCGGCACTCGCCGGCCGTTGCAGCCACGCCCCGCGCCACGCCTTGCTTTGGCGTAAAGGTCCTTCGAAACGCGCTGCTCGGCCACGGCCAGCGGCCTGTCGACGTGCCCCTCGACGAAGTCGATGATGACGATGAGCCGGCGTTGGCCATCGGCCGCGCCACTTCGGTATCCGTCCGGCGAAGTCATCTTGCGACAGCAAGCTGGCCCAAGGATGCTCGTGTCCGCGCCACTTCATCGCGGACACATGGACACTTCAGGAATCGAGTTGCCGGGCAGGCGGACACGGCGGCGGCATGCGCCGGAGTTCAGAGAACAGGTTGTACAGGCGTGCCGGCAGCCCGGCGTGTCGATCGCGGCCGTTGCATTGGCCAATGGTCTCAATGCGAACCTGGTTCGGAAGTGGTTGATCGCCGCCGAGGCAAGGCCTGCACTGGCGGTGACCGCAGACCTGGGCGCGCCGGCGCCGGTCGGCGACAAGCCCACGCCGAGCGCGTCAGCGTCGTTCCTGCCGTTGGCGTTTCGCGCACCGGCGACGCTGGTGCCTGCCGATTAGATCAGCATCGAGCTGCAGCGCGGCACCAACGCCATCAAGGTGCCTTGGCCGTCAACCGCGGAGGCAGACTGTGCGGTGCGGCTGCGCGAACTGCTGCGGTGATCCGGGTCGACGCCTGGTGGCTGGCCGTACAGCGCCTGGACACGCGCGTGGGCACCGAAGCTGCGCTGGCACGCGTGGTCTACGTCTTCGGTCAGGCCCATCCGCATCATGCCTACCTCTTCGCGAACCGGCGCGCCAACCGCATGAAGGTGCTGGTGCATGACGGCATCGGTGTGTGGCTGGTTGCGCGGCGCCTGAAGGTCGGCAAGTTGACCTGGTCCAACGGTGCGGCGAGCACGCTGACGCTGTCGGGTGCGCAGTTCGATGCCCTGGTGCTGGGCCTTCCCTGGCAGCGGGTTGGCGAGGCCGGCATCGTCCGCGTGATCTGATTCGAGATCACCGCCCTGGCCGGCGGCAATTGCCGGATGTGCCGATGCGCGCTGTTCTTTGGTTAAGCGCCATGGCTGCGCCACTATCAGCGCGCTGCAACTGGACACCCTGGACCCGCAGACGCGGCAGGCGATGCTGTCACTGATGGCACAGGTCCAGCAGCGTGACGCCGAGATCGCCTTCAAGCAGGCACTGATCGACAAGCTCACGCGCGAGATGGCGGCGCTCAAGCGGCTGAAGTTCGCCGCCACCAGCGAGCGCTTCGCCAGCACGCTGGTGCCCGAGCAGAAGAGCCTGCTGGAGGAGACGCTGGATGCCGACCTGCCGAGCTCGGCCTGGAGATCGAGCGCGAGCGCGGCAAGGCCGGCGACCAGGACAAGTCCGAGAAGAAGACCCCCAAGCGCACCCCGCTGCCGCCGCACCTGCCGCGCCGCGATGTGGCGCACGAGCCCACCGACACCACCTGACAAACCCCGGGTTGCGGCCAGCCGATGCAGCGCATCGGCCAGGACGAGGCCGAGAAGCTGGACTACAAGCCGGGTGTGTTCACGGTGGAGCGCCATGTGCGCGGCAAGTGGGCGTGCCGGTGCTGCCAGAAGCTGGTGCAGGCCCCGGTGCCGGCGCACGTCATCGACAAGGGCATCCCCGCGGCCGGCCTGCTGGCGCACCTGCTGGTGGTCAAGTTCATGGATCACCCGCCGCTGTACCGCAAGGAGCACATCTTCGAGCGCGCCGGCCACCTCATCGCCCGCTCGACCCTGGCGCAGTGGGTGGGCGAGTGCGGTGCACAGCTGAACCCGCTGGTGCAGGCGCTGGCCGACGAACTGCGCCGCCACGTGGTGCTGCACGCCGACGAGACGCCGGCGGCCATGCTCAAGCCCAAGCAGCTGCGCGACGGCAGGACGCACAAGGCCTACATCTGGTCGCAATGCACCACCAGCGCCAACCCGACCAAGGTGGTTGTGTTCGAGTTCAGCGATAACCGCGCCGGCGAGAACGTACGCGAGTTCCTCAAGCTCGACACGCCCCAGGCCTGGCAGGGCACGCTGGTGACTGACGGCTTCAGCGGCTACAACGCCACCACCACCAAGGGCGTGACCTCTGCGCAGTGCAGGTGCCTCGCGTGCGCCTGGCGTCACTTCTGGAGGCGCCAGCTGCCTGCATTGACTTGCTGCAGTGGGCTGCGCCAGATGGAGCAGCTGCAAGTGAGGGGCGGGCCCGGCTCGCAGCAGTCGTACAGGGCTTCGTGCACCAGTCGCCCGATAGGTGAACCTGGGCGACCGATGGCATTGGCGAGATGCGCCGCCCGGTGATCAGTTGCCAGGGCTGGGGCGCATGCGCCGAGACGTGAGAAAGCGGATCATGCTGGACACATGCCAGGTCAGATGCTGCAGATCCCGCCGACTCGCACGTCTTGCATCGTGCGTCACGCTGACCCGAGTGTCGTAAACCACGCGCAGTCTCTGTGCATGAACGCGCCTGCAGATGTCGGCATCCTCCAGGTACATGAAGTACCGTTCGTCAAAGCCATCGACATCGAAATACACATGGTGCGGCAGAACCATGAACATTCCAGCGACCCAGTCCACGGCTACGACGCCAGCGTCCGAGGTGTAGTCTGGACTGCGTTGTCTGAGGATGACGCGCCGGCACAGCCGCGCGAAGGTCGGGAAGCGACGGGCGCTGTCCTCGACCGTTCCGCTGCTTGCAACCACCTTGGGCGCCCACAAGCCGACGGCGCGGTCGGAGAGCATCGAGCGGATGAGCTCGAGATCCAACGACTGCAGGCGGACGTCGGGGTTAACGACGGCGAACAGTGCAGCGGTGCTCTCTCTGAATGCGGCGTTGTGGTTGGCCCCAAAGCCTTTCGCTATCGCATTGCGCAAGACACGCAACGGCAGCGTTGTGAACTCGTGCAGGAACGCTTCGTCCTCCGGGAGATTCAAGGTCACGATGATCTCGTAGGGGGCGGCATGGTTTGCCATGATGTGGCGCAAATCGGCCAGCAGGTCCCGAACCAGGGCCCCTTGCTTGTGGCTGACGATCGAAAAGCAGAAGTCTGGTCGAGCGCTGGTCATGCAATCGCGGCCGGCAAAGAAGACTCAAACAGGGACTGGTAGCGAGCGAACCCAGCGTCGGGCGAGAACTGCTGCAGCCACAGCTGTTGCAACTCGGCATCTGGCGCTTTAAATTTAATCAGCAGCGCATCTAGCCGTTCGGAGAAGTCGACACCGCGCAAATGGTCGAAGGTCATCCCAAAGCCGAGGGCAGCAATCTCGCGATGCACGGCGATGTTCGAGAGCAGGCTGGGAACCCCGACCGAGGCGGCTTCCAGCACGACCAGTGGAAAGCCTTCTGCGAGCGACGGCAGGACGAGCACGTCTGCACGACCAATGTGGTGTGACGGGACGGCGACTTGGCCGCACAGCAGCAAGCGGTCATGAATTGACAGTTGCAGCGCACGCGCCTCCAACTCCATTGCTGCAGTCCCGGTGCCGCAGACAAGCAGCGCGCAGTCGTCGCGGCTGGCAAGCCTGTCGAGAAGGCTGACCACATTCTTGCGCGCTGAGAGCGACCCCGCGTACGCCAGCACGGTGCGGTTTGCTCGGCGCTGCTCGTTAAGCCAGTGGTTCACAGCCGGCGCCAGGCTGTCGCCAGGAGCCGCTGCTTGCCTGAAATTCCGCACCATTTCAAACCGCACACCTGGCAACAGCCGCCGGTAATAGCGACGCATGGCCTCAGAGATACACACCACATGCGCATAGCGGGCGATGGCCCGTCTCCATAGCAACCACGCCGCGAAAGCGTAGGCACGCGGATGATCGAACCCGACGTCGATCAGGAAGAAGTTGTGCAGTGTCGTAACGAGCGTGCAACGTTGATTCCAGCTCAGGAGGCCGCCCACGAGGTCAGGCCGCAGACAGTGGGTGTGCACGACCCCGTGCAACTGCCACAAGTCGCTCCACCGCCAAGGGCGGACCTCGCTGGCAAAGTCGAGGTCGTCGCGCGGGTTCGGTACCGTTGACAGGTGCAGCACCTTGACCTTCCAACCGCGCTGCGCAGCAGCGCGGGCGAGGTCGACAGCCACGTTGACGGGACCCGTACGGTCGAGCGCTGGAATCAGTGCTGTGTACGCCTTCGAGGTAGCGGCCGGGTCACGCATGGTGGACCGCCCGAGGCCTGCCATGTTGTACGGACAGGGCTCGAAGATGCCCGAAGTACAGTTGTGCGGCGCGTTCCCAGTTCAAGCGCGTGCACATCAGTTCCCGAGCCGCCCTGGAGATGCGTGCAGCCTCCTCGGGCCGGCGCCAAAGCCCTAGGATCGCGTCGGCAAACTCGTCGTCCGTTTCGGCCGCGACATAGTGCTCGCCACTGCATGCTCCTTCGATGCCGTCAATGCCCAGTGCATTGGTCACCACTGGAACGCCGCAAGCCATCGCCTCCAATACCTTGTTTTTGATGCCTGCACCGCTTCGCAGAGCACACGCAAACACCGAACCCTTGCGGTAATGCGGGACGATGTCGTCGATGAAACCCGTCGTGACCACGCCGGGGATGCCGTGCACCGCCGGCGGCGGCGACCTGCCCACGATCTGCAAGGTCGCTGCGGGCTGCCGCGCCTGCACTTTAGGCAGGATGTGGCGGGCGATGTGGACGACAGCTTCGGCATTCGGGTTGTACTCAAAGTTGCCGGTGAACAAGATGCTGTGGGGCTGCGGAGCCTCTCCGCCGGGCTTGAAGCGGTTGGTGTCCACACCATTGGGCACGCAGACCACCTGCAGCGTGCCGTTGCGCTCGCGCACCCAGTGCGCGTCCACGTAACTGACGAACGATGTCATGGCGGCATGCCTGAACATCCTGCGCTCGTAGGTGGCGTACAGATGCGCCTTGATCCAGTCCTTGATTTGGCCGCTCCTGCCGTACGCGTTGGCGTTGAGCTGTGCGAACGAGTCCACGGCGTTGAGAAACAGCCGGCTTGCACGACGAAAGTCGATGAAACTCATCAACGGCGCCAAGTACACCGCGTCGTAATCCTGCGCCGAGCCGCGTAGCAGCTCAACCGCCTGCCGTGACTCAAAGACATTGCGGCCGAGAAGAGCGCCTGTCAACAGGTTGCCGACGCGAAACTTTCGCGCCGTCGTAGGGCCGACATAGGAGACCTTGTCCACGCGCGGCGCCAGTCGACGCAGCTCGGCTTCTGCTTGCTCATCAGGTTCTGCTGCGATTAGCAGATCGATGATGGCATCCTGGGGTGCCCTGACAAGCAGCGCGTGGTTGATCAACGCGACGCCGTTCCTGTGCGCAGGATACGGCAACTCATTGAGGATGAAGAGCAGTCGCATGGGTTGC
This sequence comes from Rubrivivax sp., assembly GCA_027487585.1. Lineage (GTDB taxonomy): Bacteria > Pseudomonadota > Gammaproteobacteria > Burkholderiales > Burkholderiaceae_C > Rubrivivax. The sequence goes on along the minus strand of JAIYDH010000033.1, from coordinate 13,272 downwards.
AGGTGCCCGCTCAATGCAAAGTCTGGTTCAGAGCCACAGGCGGGGTCGTCAGTCGCTGCATGGACAGAACGTTGATCAACAGAAAGAGCACACAAAAGGCGGCAACGGCCGTGGCCAGAGTCGAAAACTCATTGCCCACGCCGCTGGTCAGCGGGTACAGGAGTAGCACCAGGGCGAACTCGTTCGTGTAGCGAACACGGAGCCGACGGGCAAAGAAGAAGACCATGGCGCTCATCACCGCCATCAGAACGATGTTCACGACAAATACCTCGGGTCCTATGAGCCAAGCCAAGTACAGGTTACCTGGTACGCCCACCATGAACGACACGTCGAAGTAGTCGGTGCCGTCGACCCCAATGAGCATGCGCTCCGGCGTCACCGCGGGCAGGAACGCGACACCGATAACACCGCCGAGCGCTTGTTGCGCGTAATAGTTGGGGTCGAGCCGACGTACCTCGGACTGGAAGTGATTCGACTCCTGGAAAACGTACGTCGAGTTGGAATAGCTGGACAAGCGACCTACAAGTCGGGCCACCACAATTTCGGTGACAGTCATGGCGGTGTCGCTGGGGGCACTCTCCCTCAAACTGCTGCGGAAGTCGTACATCTGGGCAATGAAGGTGGGCGCAATCACGATCACGGCGACGACGGTAATGCGGTGACGACGGAGGTAGGTGCCCAGCCTTTCGTGATTGCGGATCAGCAGCGCTAGTCCCACGTAGAGGAACACTCCTAGACCAGCCCGCAGAATGCCTAATGTGATGAGCAATAGGATGCCAGTCCAGCGAACTTTAGCCGTTCCGCGGTGCGTCAAGATGAAGAGCACCCCGAGGTAGAAGGGATTCAGTCGGTTCGAAATCTGGATGAACGGTTTGATGGCCGCGGGGGCATCGTAGATCTCCTTGCCCAGCACACCGACGTCGTACTTGAGGGCCAACGCGATGAACCACAAGACCAGGAGAAAAAAGGTCACTGTGAGCGCGCGGTGCGGGACGGCGATAGTGAATTTCGCGCGGCGACGGCTGAAGAACTTGTACAACAGCCACGCGAAGAAGTACGGCACGAGGGACAACAGAAGCAGGCCAGCCTCTGTCCACGGCGACAGTGATGCGGGTACTCCGAAAAAGTCGCCGTTGAAGTTACCAGTCAGCTGGACATAACCGAAGCTGAGCATGGCGGCGCCTCCGAACAGCAGCAGGCAGGAGTGCGCTGCAGCCGGCGATGCGCCGCGATCAGTGCTGGTGCTCAATTGCCGGCTCGTTCGATGGCGACAGACCAAGTTGGGGGCAGGTCAGTCGTTGAAGTTGGGTCATGCAGTCTGCCGGGCCTGGGCAGTGAGTCAACATGTACGGCGCGACAGCCATCCGCGCCCTCAGACGGCGCAGGGTGCGGCCCAAGCCCTTGCGTACGAGGCTGCCCAACCCAGGCGGCAAGGACGCCGGTGACTGGCGTAGGTGCTCCACGACCAAGGGCCACGTCAGCGAACGAAGATGCGGCTCGTTGACGAGCATCGAAGCGTAGAAGCTTGTGTAGTTGATGGTGTCAGGCAGACCGAAAGCGGCCAACACTTCGCGCGCCGTCTGAGGGTAGATGGTGTGCTCTGACCACACGCGTGGCAACTTTGGGCTCCACCCATCGATGGTTTCGCGAGGTAGGTGCTTCTGCTCCTCCAGCTTGCCGAAATGGCGGTTTGCCGCAGTGAATCCGCCGCCGCTGTTCCTGGATGCGCCGTAGATCGTCAGTGGGCAGTCGATGATGACATGCGTGCGTGCCGTCAAGCCCAGGGAGATGGCGAGCGCCATGTCAGGAGACGCGCCGCATATCACGCGGCCGGCGGCTTGGCGCACACGGTCGAGCACAGATCTGTGCACGACGCCATGGTACAGCCGAGGCAAGGCAAACAAGGACACGGCGCCGCTGGCCAGCACACTTTCCACCTCTGCCCGTGGATCAGTGTGCTTGATAAGGGCCTCTGCCTTCCGATGGGGGTACCAGAACGCACCGGGCTGATGGAATCGGCTGGGCTTGGAGAAGGTGACGGACGTCCACCAATAGTAGGCAGGTGGATAGGTGGCCACTTCGACGCCGGCACTCAGCAGCTGTTCGACCACTCCCATGATCAAAGGTGAGACGAGGTCGTCGTCACCGATGAACGTGATGTACTCGCCAAGCGCGCAGTTGAGAGCCCGTTCGGTGTTCTCGACGATGGAGATCGCCTGAGCGCAGTGACGATAGCTGATACGCTCATCTGGGTAGTCCTGCAGATACGACAGCATAAGCCCGTTGTCTGAGGAATTGTCCTGCACGACAAGTTGCAGGCGTCTGTCGCGAATGTGCTCCAGTAGGGCGCGGATAGTCGGCAGCAGGGTGCTGTATCTGTCCTTTGTGGGAATCACTACCGACAGGAGAGGACGCGTCTTCGCAGGCTCAAACATGGCCCATGTCGTTTCGTTGTGTGCTCATCACGCGCCAGATGCCAGCCGATGCAACCAGGGCCAGCACACAGCCAGCCGTTGCTACTGCACAGGAGGCCAACGGTGCAAGGTTCATCGATGTCGCGGCGCCTCGTGCCATTGCCAGGACGACAAAACTGACCACGACAGGAACGGCCGCATAGAGAAGAAACCACCGACCCAGTCGGTCAGCGTAGAAGCGGCGGTTCAATGCCACGCCGAGATAGATGAATGCGATGGCGTTCAAGCCGAGCCAGGGCAGGGCGGCGCCCAATAGGCCGTGTTGCATGGTCAGCGCGATTTGGGCTGGTGCGCTCACGAGCAGGACGACCAGACCCAACAGCACGTTGGTGCGATTGTGGCCATTGGCGAGGCTCAACTGGAACGGGGCCAGTTGCAGTGCCAGCAAGATGCCGCCAATGGTCAGCAACTGCATCACCCGGGGAATGATGGCGGGGACGTCGCGTTGCGGCAGCCACAAGTCGATGGCCTCGGGCGCAAAGAAGAATAGCGCAAACCCGGCGGTTGATGCCAGCGTGGCAATTCCGTAGCTATTGAGTTCATAAAGTCGCGTGAGGGGTCTCTCTTCGGCGCGGGCCTTGAGCGCTGTCAGTCGCGGCAGCAATGCAAGGGCAATGGGCATGGTCAATAGGTAAGGGATCTGCGCGAGCGTGCCGGCCAAGAAGTAGTACGAGAATTCCTCAAGCGGCCTGAGCTTGCTCACGACCAGTCGGTCGAGTTGGGTGTTCAAGCCAGAAATGACCGACATGGCCAACATGCCGGCTGCATAGGCCCGGATGTCCTTGAGCGCAGACCAAGAGAAAGAGGCTGTGCCTGCGCCCCCGCGGAGCGCGCGCAGCAGGGCCGAGCGCAGCAGCCAGGCCGACATGCCGCAGACCAGCACCTGCCAGGCGAAGAAAACGCGCGGATCCGGCCAGAAGGCGATGGGCAGAACCACCAGACCGGATCGTGCCATGCTGGACAACGTGGTCCACGCATTCGCTGAGACCTGTTTCTGCAGGCCCATCAAGCCACCGAAGTACAGGGACATGAGAACCTGCGGTGCGAGGGCGAATGGCATCATCTGCAAGCACTGTAGCGCCACCTTGGGGTCGAGCGCGCCAGTCGGCCGCAGCCAGACCGTCAGGATCCACTCGGCTGAGAGGAACATGGCGAGGACGGCAACGCCCAAGATGCACAGCAGAATCCGCTCGACGCTTGTCAGCAGCGTGCGCAGCTTGTTGGGGTCCGTCTCGCGTGCTGCTTCCCGTGTGAAGGTTGCAGAAAGGCCTGCGTCGGCGATGAACAGTATCGCAAGTGCCACCGCATGGAAGGCAATGAGGCCATAAGCGCTGATGCCAAGGAAGTGGATGTATAGCGGGACGAACGCATACACCGAGACAAAGCTCCAGAGCTTGCCAAAGTAGTTCGCAGCAACGTTCGAGCGAAAGCTCGGAGCGCTGCTGGCATTCGCCCGCAGGAGGTTCACTTGTGGCTGAGTCTGACGTAGGACGCCAGTTCCTCCCGCACGTGGCTCAGGGTCAACAACAGTTCGGTCACGGCTTCCGGACCCAGCCGCTCAGTGTTGTGCGACGTGTAGTCGTCAATTGCATTGGCTTCCGGGTTGCCCTGGCTTATGAAGAGCTCGTAGTTCAGATCGCGGTTGTCAGCGGGGATACGGTAGTACTTGCCCATGTCTTCGGCCTTGGCCATCTCCTCGCGAGAGACCAGCGACTCATAGAGCTTCTCTCCGTGGCGCGTCCCAATTATCTCCGTTGGCACTTCCGTCCGGAACAACCGCTTCAGGGCGATGGCCAAGTCCCCAATGGTGCTGGCAGGCGCCTTCTGCACGAAGATATCGCCCTGTTCCCCATGCTGGAACGCGTGCAGCACGAGATCGACGGAGTCCTCGAGCGACATCAGGAACCGAGTCATATTCGCATCCGTGATGCGCAGCGGCTGCCCGGCCTTAATCTTTTCGATGAATAGCGGGATGACCGAGCCACGAGAGGCCATTACGTTTCCGTAACGGGTGGCGCACATGATGGGCCCCCTGCCGTCGCCGATGCCCCGCGCCTTGGCGATCAACACTTTCTCAGCCATCGCTTTGGAGATGCCCATGGCGTTGATCGGGTACACGGCTTTGTCCGTACTCAGTAGCACGACCCGTTGCACGCCGCACGCCGCGGCCGCGTTCAGGACGTTCTCGGTCCCTAGGACGTTCGTGCGCACGGCTTCCATCGGATAGAACTCGCATGAAGGGACCTGTTTCAGAGCTGCCGCGTGGAAGACGTAGTCCACGCCTTGCATGGCCGCTGCCACGGAGGCTGGGTCACGGACGTCGCCAATGAAGAACTTCACTTTCGGACTGTGCAGTTCGATCCGCATGTCCTCTTGCTTCTTCTCGTCACGGCTGAAGATGACAATTTGGCGGACATCCGTCTGTAGGAAGCGCTTGAGCACGGTGTTGCCGAAGGACCCCGTGCCTCCGGTGATCATTAGAGTCTTTTTGCTGAACATGGTGTAACTTCGACGGCTGGTATAGGCGGGAAACGCCGCTGGGAAAGCCCCATTAAGGCGGCGTTGACTGCAATTGGGAAGGAATTCTCAGGCGGATGGACGGCTGACAAACCGTTGCAGAACGGTGCTGATGGTGTCGAAGTCGTTGCCCTGCAACCACCAGCCGCACGGGATCGCCAGCACCCGTTCAATGAAACGTCGCGTGCCGGGCAAGTCGCGCTGGGATGTACGGAACCCCGTGTAGGCGTCGTTCGGATGATGCAGCTTCGAGCACTGCACGCCGCTGTCCTTGAAGGCGGCCATCAGAGCGTCGCGGCGGTCGCACTGCAGCAGCATCGCCCAGAATGCGGGCTGTCCACGGGAGTCCCAGTCCACGGGTCGGGCGTCGGTAGGCAGCATGGCCGCCCGCAAGTTGTCGACGTTCGCACGGTTTACGCGCAGCCGCTCCTCCAGCGAATTCAGGTGGTGTAACGAGAGCGTGGCATTGACGTTGTTGAGCGGTGAAGACATGCCCACTTGCGGCACGTCGCTCATCGGGTTGATCTCACCCATGGCGTCGCGGAAGGTCGCGGTATCGATTCCAAAGCGGCGCAGCTGCCGAGCTCGGTGCGCATGTTCGGGGTCCTTGCACAGCAGCACTGCCCCCTCGATCCCGTTGATCTGCCGGTTGGCATACAAGGAGAAGACGGCAAAATCGCCCACCGTCCCAACCGGCTGGCTCTGCCATCGAGCACCGAGCGCGTTGTTGGCGTCCTCGACGAGCAGGAGGCGATGTGCGTCGCAAAACTCGCGCCAGGCATGTAAGTCCGCTGGATACCCAGCAACGTGGTACAGCAGGACAGCACGGGTCCTGGAGTTCAAGGCTGCAGCGGCCGACTCTAGGCTCATCGTCGCTGTGGCGGGTTCGATGTCGACCCACGCAGGGCGCGCGCCGACAGACGTGATGGCAGAGTTCGACGAAAGGCAGTTGTAGGCTAGCGTCAGCACCTCGTCCCCAGCGCCGACTCCACCCAGCTGCAGCGCCAGCGTCAGGGCATGCGTCATGTCGCCCATTGCCACAGCCTGCCGCGTATCGCCATGCAGCTGCGTGAAGGCTCGCTCCAGCGCTGGTACGGCGGGGCCGCTTGCCAGTTGCCCGCTGGCGAGGACCTGACTGAGCGCGCGCACGGCTTCCTCGCTGACGCGGCAGTCAAAGAGCGGGACTGACGGCACGTTCACGCACCCGAGAGCAGCGTTCGCGTGATCCGCTGCAGCATCGCATCATCGACCCACCACCCACAGGGCATGTGGACGAGTCGACGGTAGAACGCGTCCAGCCCTGGCAACGGTCGTCTGAATGCTGTGAACACCGAGTGTAGGTGATTGGGGCGGTGCAGCTTGCTGGCACTGACGCCGATGCCTGCCATGAGCGCCTCAACCGCGTCGGAGTCGTCGGCAAGAAGCGTGTATAGCCAGTAGCTCGGTTCCGAGCCGTTCGGAATCCGGGGCGGACGCGCCGCGGGCAGCGCGGAAAGCGCAGTATCGAGGAAGCGACCATTGCTCTTGTGGCGGTCGATCAAGGGTGCGATGTGTCTCAGCTGTTGCAGCCCGATGGTCGCCGCCACGTTGTTCATGTTGTACTTGAAGCCCGCCTTGCTGATGTCGACCTCGGTACGGGGGACACCCCTGCTCAGCCCGAACCACCGCAGGCGCCGGGCTTCCGCCAAAAGAGCCGGATCGCGCATGGTCAGCACGCCGCCGTCAACGGTGGTCATGTGCTTGATCGCCTGCAGCGAGAAAATCGAGAAATCACCGATGGTGCCGATCGGCTGGCCGCCGAAACGTGCGCCCAAGGCGTGGGCACAATCCTCAATCAATGCCAAGCCGTGGTTGTCCGCGATCACACGCAGGCGGTCCAGCCTAGCAGGGTAGCCGGCGTAATGAACGACGCAGATGGCGCGGGTGCGGCGCGTCACGCAGGCCGCGACGTCTTCCGGATCCAGATTTCCCGTGGTCGGATCGACGTCAGCGAACACTGGCGTGGCACCGGCTTGCAGAATCGTCGTGTTCGTTGGTTCGGCCGTCATTGACGTGGTGATGACCTCGTCTCCAACCTCCACGCCCGACAGCAGGAGCGCCAAGTGCAAAGCAGCTGTGCCGCTGCTGACGGCAAGACTGTTGGGAAGGCTGAAGTGGCTGGCAAACTCTCTCTCGAACTCGTAGACGGCTTCGCCCTCGCCGATCATCCCGCTGTAGAGCACCTGCTCCAGGGCGGGCATCAGATCGTCGCGCGGTGGCATGGCAACCTTGACCAGTGGCAACATGATTCCTCTTTCCGGAAGGTGACGCAAGCTTGCTAATGACTAGACAGTCGTCTCGACGTCCTCTGCCAGGAACCGAGCTTTGTTGCCGGCCAGGAACTTCAGGACGCGTTGCTCGACATCCGTCAAGCGCTTGACGTAGCGCTTGGTCGACAAGCAGCAGATGCTGGCTTCGGGCAGACTCTCGCGCACGCAACCAGCCGCCGCTTCGTCCGGGACAAACGCGATCACCCCACCGTCGGGTGGCGACCTAGTCGGATCCAGCCGAAATGCGAGGCCTGCGGGCGTCTGGACATCGACGAGCTTGTGTGCTGCCTTGGCTTCTTGCAGCCAGCCAGACAACATCTCCCATCGTTCGTTGGGGGAGACGGCGCGGTAGAACGACAACTTGTCCTTGACTGCCGCAGGGGACCCAGCAACGACGGAGTGTGCGGCGACAGACTTGGTGATGTTGGAAGAAATCAGTGCGATAGCGCGTTGTCCGATCGTGATGCCGGAGGCGACGATGCAGGACCCGACCAACCAGACATCGTCCTCCAAGGTGACCGGGCGGGTGCCGTACAGCGTGCAGCCCTCGATTTGCTCACCGGCCGCCACATGCGACCAGATCTGGGAATACATGCCGACACGCACGCCGTTGCCAATGCGCAGACCGCCAGTGCCATCAAGCACGGTTTGCTGGCCGAACCAGCCGTGCTGCCCGATGCGCACACCAGCGCCAGACAGGACGAGGCATCGGTCATGGATACTTGTCCAATCGCCGATGTGAACGTTGCCGCCATCGACGACGATTTTGACACCCTGCCCTAGGTTGCAATAGTCGCCGATCGTCACCACGGCGGGGCGCTGAAACACAACCTGCACATCGGCGGCAATGGCGCAGCGTTGGCCGATGCGAACCTCACCCACGCCGTGAACGGTCACCTGCGAAATCGTCATGTCGATGTGTTCCTGGTTACACAGCGCCTGGACGAGACCCGGTTTGCTGAGCGGCAGCCGCCGGCGCGCGTACGATAAAAGTCGGCGCTTGCCGGCAAACACGAGTGTAAACCGTGCCGCTTTACCGACGACCGATGACTCCTCGAAGGGCTGCGATCTTTCCGGCCGTGGCCGGAGTCGCGCCAGCGACTCTCCAGGCGTTACGCATCAGCACAAAAAGCGCCAGTGCCACACCGGCGCCGAACCCTGCCAAGACGCCTACCAATAAGCGCTGCGGCTTGCTCCGCTTTTCCGGCGGCAGTGCGACATCGACCACCTGGACCAAAGGGCCGTCACGGCTTTCGTCAGCCCGGGCCATCTCATGCTGCCGCGCAAAAATCTCGAACAAGGACTCTTGATATTTGAAATCGCGGTACTTGGCGACATAGCCGGGGGCTGCGCCCGTCTCGTCAGGCATTTCCAGTTGCGACAACTGGCGGCGCAGCGCAGCAAGCGCCGTCAGCTGTTGCTGAGTTTCCGGCGCGGTGTCGGTGAGTGAGCGCCGAAGCGTCTGCAGTCTCACCTCCGCGCCAGCAATCTCTGCCTTGAGCCTTGAGTACCCTTCCGCCGCAGCCCTCGGCTCTGCTCGGAGTGCACCAGCGGTGAAGCCGCTCGTTTGCAACTCGGATTGCGCCGCAATCAGCTTCTGCTGTGCCTGTCGCATCTGGTCTTCAAAGAACAGCCGCCGTTGCTGAGCCTCCGTCAATGCCAGGCTAGACGCTACCGCCCGGAGTTCATCCACGAAACGGTTGGCCACAGCGGCTGCACGCTCGGGCGTGGTGTCGTCCACCTCAATGGTGATGAGGCCGTCTTTCTTGCCGACGTCCATCCGCACGTTGTCGGCCAGCTTCTTGCGGGCATCGACACGGAACCTGACCTTGTAAACGTCTTGCAGCTTGAAGGCGTCGATCAGGCGGTCAGACACTGTCGTGCTGCGCATCAACGCAACGTACTGGTCGGCTGGCGTCTTCGCAGTGACACCACCGAGGCCAGACAGTGCGCTCAACGATGCCAGTGCTGACGCCGTCGCGCCTTGCTGGGGCTGCGGCGGCAGCAGGGTCGTCCGCGCGGTGAAAGTCGGCGAGATGAGATAGGTGGCGCCGTAGGCCAGGAGCGCCGCAGAGACCGGCCCAGCTAACAGCAGCTTCCAATTGCTCGCCAACGGGAGCAGCAAGTCCCACAGATCAAGCTCGTCGGCCGATGATCCGTCGGTGCCCTGTCCGGACGTGGGGGCGTTCATCGCGTGGCGTTCTTGATCCCCGCAATCCCGAGTCCGAATTGGAACAGGATCTGCGTCCACTCTCTCGCCGATTGGGCAAAGGTGGTCTTGTTCATCTCTTCCGGCACGAATAGCGTGTCACCGGGTCCTGCGGGCAACTCGAATAGGTCTCTGCTTCTGCCTAACCAGCCAGCACGCTGCCGTGCGCTGATCACGTCGCCGTTGGCGCGCACCACGAACACGCTGCCTTCATCGGCGCCCTTTGTTGGGCCGCCCGCTAGTCGCAGGTAGTCATTCACCGTCCTGCCCGACATGTGGAGATAGCTTGCTGCGTTGAAGACGCTGCCGAAAACGCCCACCGTCGTGGGGCGCGCGGGGATGAAGATGCTGTCGCCGTCTTCAAGCGCCAGGTCGGGCAGCTCGGTGGCATCCGGCCCCATCTGCAGCACGATGCGGCCCGTGGGCCGCAGCGCGCGCAGCCGCTCCACCAGCCGCTGCGTGCTGGCAACTCGCGCCTGCTGCGTGGCCGACTCCTCGGTGTTGGCCACGCGTTGTGCTCCGGAGGCGCGCGCAAAGTCGGTCTCCAGGTCGCGCAGGGCGCGGTCGTAGTTCTCCTGCTGAGTACGCTGCACGCTCACGCGAGAGAACTCGGTTGCAAACAGGTAGGCGCCGGGCGTGTAGCCGCCGGCGGCCCGAATGGCGTCTTGCACGCTGCTGTTCTCGGGCAACACGTATTCGCCCGGGCGCTGCACCTCGCCTTCCACCTTCACCCGCTTGGCCTGGCGCTGCACGGGCAAGGCCGCGCTCACAGCGCTAAAGGCGCGCAACAGGTCGCCGTGCGAAAGCCCGGCCCGCTCATCACGCGGCAGCTCTAGCTGCGCGATGCGGCTGGCCTTGCGCTCTGCCAGCCGCTCTACAGCCAGGCGCGTGCGGTCGGCCACCGCGGTGAAGCCGCCCACCATACGCAGCGCATCGGTCACTGTCTCGCCGGGCTTCAGCTCAATGACGGCCGGGTTGTTGACGCTGCCGATGAAGCCCACCTGCGTGCCCACGGGGCCCACGTGCACCACGTCGCCCGCCTGCAGCACGCGGTCGGTCGATCGGTCACCGTTCAGCAACAGTTCGTAAAGATCGAACCGCGCCACCACCTCGGCGCCGCGCCGCAGCTCGATGGCGCGGAAGCTGCCCGCCGCCGATGGGCCACCCGCGCGCATCAGCGCCGTCACCACAGTGGAAAGGCTGGTCACCGTGTAGGCGCCGGGCTTGACGACGAAGCCCGTCACAAAGACCCGCACGCCGCGCAGCTGGCCCAGGGCCACGCTGCTTTCGAAGTTGCGGAACACGCTGGCCACGCGGCGGTTCACCACCGTCGGCAACTCGCTCAGCAGCACGCCCGCAACCTGCACCGTGCCTACCCGCGGTATGGTGATGCGGCCGCCTCGGTCCACCACCAGGCGCAGATCGGCATCGACCGAACCCCACAGCGTGACCAGCACTTCGTCGCCGGGGCCGATGATGTAATCGGCCGGCGCCAGCGGGCTGAGCTCGGTACCACGCCCGTCGAGGGCGCCCGTCACCAGCTCGGCGCCGAAGCGGCGCACGGTTGCATCGCCGCCGGCCTGCTGCTGAACATAGCGCTCGAACTCGCCCGGCACGTAGGGCGCCGCAATGGCTGGCTCTGCCTGCACGGGCAGTTCGCGCGGGGCGATGCGCTCTGCGGCAGGTGCACGCAGGCGCATGGGGCCGCCACCAGCCGGCGCGGGCTCAGAGAACTCAGCCCCCGGCTGCGGCAGGCTGGGGTTCAGCGAAGTCTGCGCCTGGGCGCTTACCAGCAGCGCTCCCATCCCAAGCAGGGCTGCAGCGATGGGCTTGAGTGCTCTTGCTAACGGGGAAAGAAGAAGCATCGTGGAGCGCTGCGGACGAGATGGAACTCATGTGACGCCGGCGCAGCCCGCCATCCTTTAGAGGGGGGAGGCTGCGATACGGAATAGCCGCTGATTCTAGCCAACGGTCACAGGCGCCTTGGCCACTCTCTCTAGAATGCCGGCATGCTTGCGCTGCTAACTGCCTTCGTGGTGTCGCTCGGCGTCACCCTGTTCGTGGTGCACTTCGCGCGGGGTCACCAGCACTTTTTCCTCGATCACGATCTGTCGGGCCCGCAGAAGTTCCACGCGCACCCGGTGCCGCGGGTAGGGGGCTTGGGCATCTTTGTCGGCTTGCTTTGCGCGCTGGGGCTGATGGGGTTTCAGGCGTCAGAGGCGCGGCTGGGCCTGCAGCTGATGGCTTGCGGCTTGGTGGCATTTGGCGTGGGGCTGGTGGAGGACATCACCAAGCGCGTCAGCCCCACGAAGAGGCTGCTCGCCACCGCCGCCTCGGCACTGCTGGCGGCCTGGTGGCTGGGGGTGGCCATCAGCCGCACGGACATCCCGGGCCTCGACTGGTTTGTGGCCATGGGCGTCGGGTCGTGGCTGGTCACCGTGCTGGCGGTGGCCGGCATCGCCAACTCGGTGAACATCATCGACGGCTTCAACGGGCTGGCCTCGATGTGCGTGGTGATCATGCTGGGCGCCCTGGCCTATGTGGCCTACCAGGTGGGAGACCCTCTCGTTGGCGCCCTGGCCCTGGCCGGCATCGGCGCGGTGCTGGGCTTCTTCGTCTGGAACTTCCCGGCCGGCCTCATCTTCCTGGGCGACGGCGGTGCCTACTTCCTGGGCTTCTTCGTGGCCGAAGTGGCCATCCTGCTGCTGGTGCGCAATCCCGAGGTCTCGCCGCTGTTTCCGCTGCTGGTGTGCATCTATCCCGTCTTCGAGACGCTCTTCTCCATCTATCGGCGTCGGTTCATCCGCGCCGTGCCACCGAGCATGCCCGACGGCATCCACCTGCACTCGCTCATCTACCGCCGCGTCATGCGCTGGGCGGTCGGCGACCGCAGCGCCAAAGCGTTGACGCACCGCAACTCGATGACATCGCCTTTTCTCTGGATTCTTTGCATGCTCTCGGTGATCCCGGCCGTGCTGTTCTGGAGCAGCACGCCGTTCATCGTCGGGTTTCTTGCGCTTTTCGTACTGACCTATGTGGTGCTGTACTGGCGCATCGTGCGGTTCAAGTCGCCGCGCTGGATGCGTGCTCTCGCCACGCGGCCGGGGTCCTTGCCAGATTCTTGAGTGCTGCCGCAACAGGCACCCCTTACAACGGGCACCGCGCGTTTGCGGCGGGAAGGTCTGACAGTCGCGCCGGACGCGTTCATTCGCAACCACGATGCACCAGCGATCGGTCTGGCCCTGCTCGGCTGGCGGCCGTCTGACGCGCCGAGCGGGGATAATCCCCTGCATGACTGAAGCCCCCCAGCCGGCCGAACCGGCCACCGACAGCGTGGCCGAGCCGGCGCTGTTCAATACCCTCCCTCTCGACCCCAAGCTCCTGCGCGCGGTGGCCGAATCGGGCTACATGGCCATGACGCCCATCCAGGCCAAGGCGATCCCCATCGTGCTGGCCGGTCGCGACATCATGGGCGCGGCTCAAACGGGCACCGGCAAGACGGCGGCCTTCACGATCCCGCTGCTGCAGAAGATGCTGCGCCACGAAACCGCCAGCATGAGCCCGGCCCGCCACCCCGTGCGGGCCCTGGTGCTGGCGCCCACCCGCGAGCTGGCCGACCAGGTCGCCGAAAACGTCAAGAAGTACGCCAAGCACACGCAGCTGCGCTCCACCGTGGTGTTCGGCGGCATCGACATGAAGCCGCAGACGCTGCAGCTGAAGGCTGGCGTCGAGGTGCTCATCGCAACGCCAGGCCGGCTGCTCG
>JAIYDH010000294.1 GCA_027487585.1 Rubrivivax sp. | reverse complement strand
GCAACTCAGGCGGCCGCGCGGTACCCGCGCGGGATGGCCGCCAGCAGCCGCTTCGTGTAGTCCTGCTTCGGCGCCGCCAGGATCTCTTCCGCGCTGGCCTGCTCGACCACCTGGCCGTCTTTCATCACCAGCACCTCATCCGAGATGAAGCGCACCACGGCCAGGTCGTGGCTGATGAAGACGTAGCTCAGGCCGAACTCGTCCTGCAGGTCCTTCAGCAGGTTCAGCACCTGGGCCTGCACGCTCACGTCGAGCGCGCTCACAGCCTCGTCGAGCACCAGCACCTCGGGGTTCAGCGTCAGGCAGCGCGCAATCGCCACGCGCTGGCGCTGGCCGCCCGAGAACTCGTGCGGGTACTTGCCGAAGGCGCGCCCGTCCAGGCCCACTTTCTCGAGCAGCGTGCGGGCGCGCTGCTCGCGCTCGGCTAGGTCCTTGCCGATGCCGTGGATGGCCATCGGCTCCACCAGCGTCTGGCCGATGGTGAAGCGCGGGTTCAGGCTGGCATACGGGTTCTGGAACACCACCTGGATGCGGCGGCGCATCACCTGGCGCTCCTTGTCCGACAGCTTCAGCAGGTTCTGGCCGTCGAAGATGACCTCGCCGCTGGTGGGCTCGTGCAGGCGCAGCAGCGTCAGGCCCATCGTCGTCTTGCCGCTGCCGCTTTCGCCCACCACGCCCAGCGTGTGGCCCTTGCGCAGTTGGAAGTTGACGTTCTGCACCGCCTTGAACTCGCGCTTGCCGAACAGGCCCTGCTTGAGCCAGAAGCTCTTGGCCAGGCTCTTCACTTCCAGCACCACGGGCGCGTTCGGGTCCTTGGCCTTGGCCTGCTGCTGCGCGCTGCGGCCTGCGATGTGGTCGTCGATGACCATCAGGCGCGCCGGGTTGCCCTCCAGGCTGGGGCGGCAGGCCAGCAGCGCCTTGGTGTAGGCGTCCTGCGGGCTCTCGAAGATCTGCTTCACGGGCCCGTACTCGCGGATCTGGCCGTGGCGCATGACCACCACCTTGTCGGCGATCTCGCCCACCAGGCCGAGGTCGTGGCTGATGAACAGCACGCTCATGCGGTGCGTGGTCTTGAGCTTGCCCAGCAGCTCGAGAATCTGGCGCTGGATGGTGACGTCCAGCGCCGTCGTGGGCTCGTCGGCGATCAGCAGCTTGGGCTCGCAGGCCAGCGCCATGGCGATCATCACGCGCTGCTGCTGGCCGCCGGACATCTCGTGCGGGTAGCTCTTCATGCGCCGCGCGGGCTCGGGGATGCCGACCTCGCCCAGCAGCTCTTCGGCCCGCTTGTAGGCCGCGGCTTTGGACAGGCCCATGTGCTTCATCAGCGGCTCGCAGAGCTGGCTGCCGACATCGAGCACCGGGTTCAGCGAACTCATGGGGTCTTGAAAGACGCAGGCGATCTCCTTGCCGCGCATCTTTTGCAGATCACCCAGGCCAAAGCCCAGCAGATCGGCGCCCTTCCAGAGGATGCGGCCGCTGCGCTCGGCGTTGTCGGGCAGCAGGTTCAGCACGCTCATCGCGGTGACGCTCTTGCCCGAGCCGGATTCGCCCACCAGGGCCACGGTCTGGTTTTCGTCGATGTCGAAGGACACGCCTTTTCCGCCCGGTCCGACGGCCTCGGCGCGCACGCCCTTGCCAAGTCGGAAGGCGACGCGCAGGTCTTGGATGCTCAGCAACTGGCTCATTCCAGGCCCTTATTCCAAACCACGGAGCTTGGGGTCGAGCGCATCGCGCAGCGCATCGGCCATCAGAGAAAACGCGGTCACGAACATCGCCATGAAGAGCGTGGCCGCGGCCAGCTGCCACCAGTGGCCGAGGATCAGCTCGCTCTGCGCCTCGGCCAGCATCGTGCCCCACGACACCTGGTCGACGCGCACGCCCAGGCCCAGGTACGACAAGATGACCTCGGCCTTGATGAAGCCCACCGTCAGCAGGCTCATGCGCACCAGCACCACGTGGCTCACGTTGGGCAGGATGTGCTTGAACATGCGGCTCCAGTTGCTGGCGCCGATGGCCTCGGCACTGCGCACGTACTCGCGGCTGCGGTGCTTGATGAACTCGGCGCGCACCTGGCGGTACATGCCTGTCCAGCCGGTGAGCGCCAGGATGATGACGACAGTGTCTACGCCGCGGCGGTTCAAGACCGCTGCAAACGCGAAGATGAGGAGAATGTTCGGAATGCTCTCGAAGACGTTGTAGAACCACTCGGTGATGTCACCAACCTTCCCGCCAAAGTAGCCGGCGAAGGCGCCCAGCATGGTGCCGATCAAGGTAGCAACGACGGCTGCTGCCACACCCACCACGACGCTGATCTCGGTGCCCTTGATGGCCTTGGCCAGCACGTCGCGGCCGAGTCGGTCGCCGCCCAGCGGCAGCGTCTCGGCCTTCACCACCTCGGTGGTCTGGAACTGCTTGGCGCGCTCGTCCCATTCGGCATAGCGCGGTGCCAGCGGGTCCACCGCCGAGAGGTCGACGTTGGGGCCGGTGGGGCCGGCGATGGCCGCCGCCGCCTGCGGCGCGGCCGGGCCCATGAAGGTGGGCGGCGCGTTCGGCACGCCAATCTCGGCCTGCCAGTTTTTGGCCACCAGGCCCAGCGCGGCCAGCACGATGAGCACGAGGAAGGCGATCACGACGAGGGCGCTGCCCAGGCCGACCTTGTCGCTCTTGAAGCGGCGCCAGGCCGCGGCCCAGACGCCTTCGCTTTGCTGCTGCGCGCCGCCTTCGGCGCCGTCGGCTGAGATGACTGCGGTATTCATGTCCGTGGCCCCTTCACTTGAGCACGACCCGCGGGTCGGCGACCTTGTAGGCCAGGTCGGTCAGCAGGTTGATGAACATCGTCAGCAGGGCCAGGTAGATGGTCACGGCCTGGATCACGGGGAAGTCGCTGCGGTTCACGGCCAGCAGCACCTCGCGGCCGATGCCGGGGATGGAGAAGAACACCTCGATCAGGAAGCTGCCGACGAAGATGCCGGGCAGCAACAGGCCAATGTTGGTGAGGATGGGGATGGTGGCGTTGCGCAGCACGTGGCGGAACAGCACCGTGCCTTCGGTCAGGCCCTTGGCGCGCGCGGTGCGCACGTAGTCCTGGCCGAGCTCGTCGAGGAAGAAGCTGCGGTACAGGCGCGTCTGCGGCGCCAGGCTCACCAGCAGCGCCAGAAACACCGGCAGCGGCACGTAGGTGCTGAGGTTGGTCGCCAGGCTGTCGCTCCAGCCCTGCACCGGGAACCAGCCGAGCTGGAAGCCGAACACGTACTGACCCACGATCACGTAGACCAGGAAGCTGATCGACAGCGCCACGGTCGTCACGACGGTGAGCGTGCGGTCGGTCAGGCTGCCGCGGCGGTAGGCCACCCACATGGCAATCGGAATCGCCAGCACCACTTCGAGCACGAGGATCGGCACCATCACCGTCAGCGTGGCCGGCAGCCGCGTGGCAAACAGGTTGCTGATGCTCTCGTTGGTGGCCCAGCTCTTGCCCCAGTCGAAGGTGACGATCTGCTTGACGAAGATCCAGAGCTGGTACCAGACCGGCTCGTCCAGGCCGAGCTGGGTGCGGATGGACTTGATCTGCTCGGGGCTGGCGTTCAGGCCGCCCAGCACCTCGGCGGGGTCGCCACCGAACCACTTGAAGAGGAAGAAGACGAGCAGCACCACGCCCAGGAGCGTGGGCACCATCTGCCAGAGGCGCCGTATCAGGTATGCGGCCATTGCAGGAGGTTCCGGGTTGAAGAGGCGGCGTTCGTCTCGTGGAACACGCCGGCCCGATTGACAAAGTGCGCGAGTGTAGGGGTCGCTCCGCAAGCCATCGGCCGGTGGTTTCCCCCTCGCACCCGGGGGAAGCAGAGCAAGCAGCGTGCCCACGCCGCACTAGACTCGGCCCCTTCATTGAAGCAGCCTGAACCGGCCCGGCCGCGCCCACGAAGCGTGCGGGGCCCGCACCCCATGAAGCCGATCCTTTTGCGGGCGCTCTGCGCCGCAGCCTGTGTCTTCTTGCTGTCGGCCGCCTCGCCTGCACTCGCTCAGACGCCTGCCGCGGCAACGGCCACGGCAACGAGCCCGCCCAAGGTGCTGCGCCTGGCCCTGAGCAGCCGCGAGAACAACCTCGACCCGGCGCAGATCTCCGACGTGATCTCCTCGGCGCTGGTGGCAAGCCTTTTCGATGCGCCGCTCACCTACGATCCGTTGGCACGGCCGGCCAAGCTCAAGCCGAACACCGCGACCTCGCTGCCCGAGATCAGCGAGAACTTCACGCGCTTCGTGTTCCGCATCCGGCCCGGCATCCACTTCCCCGACCACCCGGCCTTCAAGGGCCAGCGGCGCGAGCTCGTGGCCGAGGACTACGTCTACTCGATCAAGCGCTACTACGACCCAGCGTCGCGCAGCCCGACGCTCTTCCACTACGAAAACGCCGGCCTGCTGGGCCTGAGCGAGCTGCGCAAGAAGGCCATCGACAGCAAGAAGCCCTTCGACTACGACACCCCGGTGGACGGCCTGCGCACGCTGGACCGCTACAGCTTCGAGATCCGCACCGCGCGCCCGGCGCCGCGGCTGCCCTACGTGCTGGCCAACCCGGCCATCGCCGGCGCACTGGCGCGCGAGGTGGTGGAGCAAGACCGCAGCACCATCGGCGAGCGCCCCGTCGGCACGGGCCCGTTCCGCGTGGCCGCCTGGACACGCGGCGCGCGCATCGTGCTGGAGCGCAACCAGAACCAGGAATGGCGCCGCTACGACGCCGAGCCTAACCCCGACGACGCCGCCGGCCAGGCGCTGGCGGCCCGCTTTCGCGGCCGCCCGCTGCCCATGCTCGACCGCGTGGAACTCACCATCGTCGAAGAAGCGCAGCCGCGCTGGCTGAGCTTCCTGAACCGGCAGATTGACGTCATCGAGCTGCCGTCCGAGTTCGTCACCCTCGCCGCACCCAATGGGCAGGTGGCGCCCCATCTCGGCAAGGACGGCGTCCGCTTGCACCGCGAGGTGGGCGTGCGCACCTGGTACACCTACTTCGGCATGGAGAACCCGGTCGTGGGCGGTTACGAGCCGCACCAGGTGGCGCTGCGCCGCGCCATCGCGCTGGCACACGACGTGGAGCGCGAGATCCGGCTGCTGCGGCGCGGCCAGGGCATCCCGCCGCAGACCATCCTGCCGCCGGGTGTTCCCGGCTACGACCCGACGCTGCGCACCGAAATGAGCCAGCACTCGCTGCCGCGCGCCAAGGCGCTGCTCGAGCTGTACGGCTACGTCGACCGCGATGGCGACGGCTGGCGCGAAAGGCCCGACGGCAGCCCGCTGCTCATCAAGCACCGCACCGAGACCTTGCTGCTCAACCGCGAACTGCAACAGCTGTGGCAGAAGACACTCACGTCGCTGAACATCCGCGGCGAGTACTCGCAGGCGCAGTGGCAAGAGAACATCAAGGCCAGCCGCGCCGGGCAGCTCATGATGTGGAGCACCGGCTGGGTGGCGGCACTGCCCGACGCCAGCTACTTCACCGACGTGATGTACGGCCCCAACAAGGGCCAGAGCAACCATGCGCGCTTCAACCACCCCGAGTTCAACGCGCTGCACGAACAGCAGCGCGCCATGCCCGACGGCCCGGAGCGCTTTGCGCTGGTGCAGAAGGCGATGACGCTGGCCGTGGCCTACATGCCGATCAAGGCGACGTCGCACCCGATGATCAACTGGCTCACGCACCGGGGCGTCGAGGGCTTCGTGCCGCATCCGTTCGTGCGCGACTTCTGGCGCTATCTCGACGTCGACGCCACAAACCCTGCGCCCTGAACCGCACACCGAAGGCCCCGCCATGAAGCGCCGCGACACCCTGACCTTGGCCGCCGCCGGCATCGGCTTTGGCAGTTTGACCCTCCCGCTGGCCGCGGCCGGCTCCACGCCGGCCACGACGGCCGCCCCGCGCGTGCTGCGCACGGCCTTCCCGGTGGCCGAGACCGGCTTCGACCCGGCCCAGGTCTCGGACATCTACTCGCGCATCATCACCGCCAACATCTTTGAGGCGCTGTACGGCTACGACCATCTGGCGCGTCCCGCGAAGATCGTGCCCGTCATCGCCGAAGGCATGCCCGAGGTCGCCAACGAGTGGCGCGAGTACACCATCCGCATCAAGCCGGGCATCTTCTTCGCCGACGATCCGGCCTTCAAGGGGCAGCGCCGGGAGCTGGTGGCGCAGGACTACGTCTACGCCATCCTGCGCTTTGCCGACCCGGCCACCAAGAGCCCGTTGTTCTCGAGCGTGCAGAACTGGGGCATCGTGGGCCTGGACGAGCGCCGCAAGCTGGCCCTCGACGCCAAGAAGCCTTTCGACTACGACACCCCGCTGGAGGGCCTGCGCGCGCTGGACCGCACCACGCTGCGCTTCCGCCTGAAGGAGACGCGCCCGCGCTTCGTGGAAAGTCTGTGCGTGGGCGACCTCTGGGGCGCCGTGGCGCGCGAGGTGGTGGAGTTCTACGGCGACAAGATCATGGCCCACCCGGTGGGCACCGGGCCGCTCCGCCTGGCGAGCTGGCGGCGCTCGTCGCGCATCGTGCTGGAGCGCAACCCCACCTACCGAAGGGTGCTGTGGCAGGCCGAGCCGGCCGCCGACGACGCCGAGGGCCAGGCCGCCGCCAAGAAGCTCAGCGGCCGCACGCTGCCGCTGGTGGACCGCGTCGAAATCGACATCATCGAGGCCGCGCAGCCGCGCTGGCTGGCCTTCCTGAACGGCCAGCACGACGTGATCGAGCGCATGCCGTCGGAGTTCATCGACATCGCCATGCCGGGTGGCAAGACCGCGCCACACCTGGCCAAGCGCGGCGTGCGCGGCGTGCGCACGCTCACAGCCGATGTCACCTTCATGTACTTCAACATGGAAGACCCGGTCGTCGGCGGCCTGGCGCCCGAGCGCGTGGCGCTGCGCCGGGCCATTGGCCTGGCCACCGACACGCAGCGCGAGATCCGCACCCTGCGCAAAGGCATGGCGATCCCGGCGCAGAGCCCGGTGATGCCGCACCTCACCGGCTACGACCCCGCCTTCAAGAGCGAGATGAGCACCTACGACCCGGCCCGCGCCCGGGCGCTGCTCGACCTCTACGGCTGGACCGACCGCAACGGCGACGGCTGGCGCGAGCAACCCGACGGCCAGCCGCTGGTGCTGCAGATCGCGACCCAGCCGGACCAGAGCAGCCGTGACCAGGACGAGCTGCGGCAGAAGAGCCTGCAGGCCATCGGCATCCGGGTCGAGTTCAAGCCCGCCAAGTGGCCCGAGAACCTGAAGGCCGGCCGCGCCGGCAAGCTGCAGGTCTGGTCCCTGGCCTCGCTGGCCTCGCAGCCCGATGGCCAGGACATCTTCAGCCGCTACTTCGGGCCCCAGAGCGGGCTGCAGAACATCGCCCGCTTCAAGCACCCGGAGCTCGACCGCATCTACGAGCAGATGTCGCAGCTGCCCGACGGCCCGGAGCGGCTGGCGCTGTTCGAGCAGATCAAGAAGCTGGCCGTGGCCTACATGCCCTACAAGCTGGGCGTGCACCGCTATGTGGCCGACCTGATGACCGATCGCGTCGTGGGCTTCAAGCGGCCGATCTTCTGGCTCAACTGGTACCACATGGTCGACGTGCTGCCGGGCGGCGAGAACCCCACTTGAGCGGGAGCTTCGTGCGGCGGCGCCCTCTGCTCCAAGGCGGCCTGGCCGCGCTGGGCGCTATGCCGGCCGCTCTACCGGCCGCCGCAGCGCAGGCGCCCCGCGGGCCCAAGGTGCTGCGCATGGCCTTCCCCTCGGCCGAGGCGGGTTTCGATCCGCCCCGCGTGGGCGATGCGACCTCGTTCGCCGTGCTCGGCGCCATCTTCGAGTCGCCACTGACCTTCGACTACCTGGCCCGCCCTGCGCTGCTCAAGCCCAACACGGCGGTGGCGCTGCCGGAGGTGTCGGACAACTTCCGGCGCTTCGTCGTCACGCTCAAGCCCGGCATCTTCTTCGCCGACGACCCGGCCTTCGGCGGCCAGCCACGCGAACTGGTGGCGCAAGACTACGTCTACAGCGTCAAGCGCTTCTACGACCCGGCCATCACCACCGAGCGGCTGTACGTGTTCGAGAACGCCAAGCTGCTGGGGCTGTCGGAGCTGCGCAAGGCGGCGATGGCCGCCAAGACGCCGTTCCCGTACGACGTCGAGGTGCCCGGCATCCGCGCGCTCGACCGCTACCGCTTCGAGATCCGCCTGGCCGAGCCCAACCCGCGCTTTGCGCAGAACATGACGGCGCCCTCGACCTTTGGCGCCGTGGCGCGCGAGGTCGTGGAGCGCTATGCCGACGACCCGATGGCGCACCCGGTGGGCACCGGCCCGTTCCGGCTGGTGCAGTGGCGGCGCAGCTCGCAGATCGTGCTCGAGCGCAACCCGCGTTACCGAAGCCCGGTGTTCGACGGCGAGCCCGCGCCCGGCGACGCCGAGGCCGCCGCCGTGGCGGCGCACCTGCGCGGCCAGAAGCTGCCGCTGCTGGACCGCGTCGAGCTGTCCATCGTCGTCGAAGACCAGCCGCGCTGGCTGGCCTTCGAGGGTGGCGATCTCGACGCCGTGATGGTGCCCGGCACCTTCGCCCCGCGCGTGGTGCCTGGCGGCCGCCTGGCGCCCTACCTGGCGCAGCAGGGCGTGCAGCTGTCGCGCAGCGTGATGGCCGGCGTGACCTTCAGCTTCTTCAACTGCGAGAACGCAACCGTCGGCGGCAACTCACCGGCGCAGGTGGCGCTGCGGCGGGCCATCGCCCTGGGCTGCGACAACCCGGCGCTGCTGAAGCAGGGCTTCCTCGACCAGGGCATCGTGGCGCAGAGCATGGTCGCGCCGTTCAACAGCGGCTACGACGAGCGACTGGTGTCCGAGGTCGGCGCCCACTCGCCGGCACGCGCCCGCGCGCTGCTCGACCTGTATGGCTTTGTCGACCGCAACGGCGACGGCTTCCGCGAGCGGCCCGACGGCTCGCCGCTCGTCATCGAGTACGCGGCCACGGCCGACCAGCGCTCGCGCATGCTGGCCGAGATCTGGCAGCGCCGCATGACGGCGATCGGCCTGCGCTTCCGCTTCGCGTTCATGCCCTTTCCCGAGCTCATCCGCCGCGCACTGGCGGGCAGCCTGCAGATGGCCACGATGAGCTGGAACAGCGGCCCCGACGGCGACTTCTACCTCAGCCTGGCCTACGGCCCCAACGCCAGCCAGAACAACGACTCGCGCTTCAGCCTGCCGGCCTACGACGAGGTCTACACCCGCCAGCGTGGCATGCCCGACGGCCCCGAGCGGCTGGCCGTGATGGCCGAGGCGCAGCGCATGATGCTGGCCTACATGCCCTACGTGCCGCATGTCCACCAGGTGCTCAACGACGTCACGCGCCCCTGGGTGCGCGGCTGCCTGCGCCACCCGCTGCTGGAGCTGCGCTTCCTGCACACCGACATCGTGTGATGACCCTTACGCCTCCGCCCACGCCCACGCCCACCCCCCTGCCCGTGCCGCGCCTGACGCGCTACCGCGAGTGGCTGGCCGCCGAACACGGCCTGCGCTTCGCCACGTACGAGGAGCTCTGGCGCTGGAGCACCACCGAGCTCGATGCGTTCTGGGGCTCGCTGTGGCGCTGGTTCGACATCGAGTCCCCCACCGCGCCCACCGCCGTGCTGGCCGACGCGCGCATGCCCGGCGCGGTGTGGTTCCCGGGGGCGCAGCTCAACTTCGCGCGCCAGGCGCTGCGCCATGGCGACGCGGCCCACGCGGCCGGGCACCCGGCGGTGGTGTTCCAGAGCGAGCGCATGCCGGCGCCGGCCGAGCTGGCCTGGCCCGAGCTGCAGCGCCAGGTGGCGGTGTTCGCCGAGCGGCTGCGCGCGGCCGGCGTGCAGCGCGGCGACCGCGTCTGCGCCATCCTGCCCAACCGGCCCGAGGCGCTGGTGGCCTTTCTGGCCAGCGCCAGCCTGGGCGCCATCTGGAGCATCTGCAGCCCCGACATGGGCCCGGTGGCCGTGCTCGACCGCTTCCGCCAGATCGAACCCAAGGTGCTGGTGGCTGTCGACGGCCAGGTCTGGGGCGGCGTGGCCCACGACCGCCGCGCCGTGCTGCACGAGGTTCTGGCGGGCTTGCCGTCGGTGCGGCACCTGGTGTTCTTTGCCGATGTCGACGTGGCCGCCGACGCGCAGGCCTTTGCCGCGCCGGGCCGCCAGGCCCACCGCTACGCCGACTGGACCGCCGGCGACGCGCCGGCCGGCTGGCAGCCCGAGTGGCTGCCCTTCGACCACCCGCTGTGGATCGTCTACAGCAGCGGCACCACCGGCCTGCCCAAGCCCATCGTGCACGGGCACGGCGGCGTGATGCTCGAGATGCTGAAGGGCGGCGCGCTGCACAACGACGTGGCGCCCAGCGTGGAGTTCGGCGAGCGCTTCCACTGGTTCAGCAGCACCGGCTGGATCATGTGGAACGCGCAGGTCGGTGCGCTGCTCGGCGGCACCACGATCTGCCTGTACGACGGCAACCCGGGTGGGCCTGTTCAAGGGTCATCGGGAAGCGGAAAGCCGGCCGACTGGGGCGTGCTGTGGCGCTTTGCCGCGGCCGCCGGCGTCACCTGGTTCGGCGCCGGCGCGGCCTTCTACGCCAGCTGCCTGAAGGCCGGCGTGGAACCGCAGCAGGAGGCCGACCTCTCGCGCATCCGCGCGGTGGGCAGCACCGGCAGCCCGCTGTCCGACGAGGCCTACGCCTGGCTGTGGGCCAAGATGCCGCGGCCGGGTGGGCAGCGCATGTGGATCAACCCCATCAGCGGCGGCACCGACTTCGCGGGCGCGTTCGTGGCCGGCAACCGCGAGCTGCCGGTGCACCAGGGCGAGATGCAGTGCCGCAGCCTGGGCGCCGCGGTCGAGGCCTGGAGCGAGGACGGCCGGCCCTTGTCTCCAGACCTCGGCGAGGTCGGCGAACTGGTCTGCACGAAGCCGATCCCGTCGATGCCGCTGTACTTCTGGGGCGATGAAGGCGGCCGCCGCTACCACGACAGCTACTTCGACATGTTCGAAGGCGTCTGGCGCCACGGCGACTGGATCAAGCTCGTGCCGCATGCCGAAGAAGGCGCCGTGGGTGCCGTGATCTACGGCCGCAGCGACGCCACCATCAACCGCCACGGCATCCGCATGGGCACGGCCGAGCTGTACCGCGCCGTGGAGGCCGAGCCCGAGGTACTGGACAGCCTGGTCGTCGACCTCGAGTTCCTGGGCCGCGAGAGCTGGATGCCGCTGTTCGTGGTGCTGCGCGAGGGCCTGGTGCTCGACGAGGCGCTGCTGAAGCGCCTGAAAGCCGCCATCCGCGACGCGCTGTCGGCACGCCATGTGCCGAACGAGATCGTGCAGGTGGCGGCCATCCCGCGCACGCTGTCGGGCAAGAAAATGGAGCTCCCTGTGAAGAAGCTGCTGCTAGGCGCCGACGCCTCGAAGGTGATGAACCGCGACGCCATGGCCAACGCCGACTGCGTGGGCTGGTTCGTCGACTACGCCGAGAGGCTGCGAGCCAAAACAAAACCGGCCGGAGCCTGAGGCTGCGGCCGGTCGGGTGCTGAGGGCGCCGTCACCGGCGCGACGCTCACTCCTTCTGCTGCGCGACGATGGTGACGCGGCGGTTTTCCGGCGCGGCCGGCTCGCTGGGCTTCATCAGCGCGCTCGAGCCCTTGCCCACGGCGTTCACGCGCTCGGCGGCCACGCCGTGCGAAGCGGTGAGGTAGTCACGCACGCTCTCGGCGCGGGCCTGGCTCAGCTTCAGGTTGAGTTCCTCGCTGCCGCGCGGGTCGGCGTGGCCTTCGATCGTGAACTTCACGCTGGCGAGCTTTTCACTCTTCATCGCACCGGCCAGCACGTCGAGTGCCTTCTTGGCGTCGGCGGTGAGGTCGGCCTTGCCGGTGACGAAGGTGACCAGGATCGAGGCCTTGGCCGTGGCCGGTGCCGCGGCGCCCGCAGTGCCGGCGGCGGCCACACCGGGCCTCCAGCTGCGTGTGCGCGCCGGCGGCGTGAGGGCGTCGATCAGTGACTGTTCGTTGACCTGGCCCTCCTTCATCACCTTTTCCTTCTCAGGCTCGGTGGTCTGGGCGGTGGCGCTGCCGCACACAGCGGCGAACAGCAGGGAGGCGATGACAGCGGTCTTGGAGGTGAGTTTCATGGTCTCTCTCGCAGCAAATGCGGGGGTGTCGGGCGGGCGGCGGGGACGTGTGCCCATGCTACGCCGGTGAACCGGCCTGGCGTGGACGCTGGGCGCCCCCGTTGGGGTGTTCAGACTCTCTTTTGCGGCTTGGCCAGCGTCTTCAGGGCAAAGCGGCCGTCGGCCTCAAACAGCCAGGCTTCGATCACGCCCTGGCTCTGCAGCACCTGCCGGGCCTGGGCGCTGAGGCCCACCGGCGCCGGCAGCCGCTCGACGCTGGCCAGCGCGCGCTGCGTCATCTCGGGCTGCTCGGGGTTGTCGCGGAAGACCTCGGCCTTCCACTGGCCCTGATCGTCGAGCTTCACGCGCAGCACGACCACGGCACGCAGCAGCGCCTGCGGCTGCTCGTTGTGCACATCGGTGGCGCTGTGCAGGTACACGGTGCGGGCGAAGTCGCGCTTGACGACATCGGCGCCCTGGGCCTGGGCCTGGGCAGCCGTGCTGCTCAGCACCGCCATCGTCACGGCCAAGGCAGTGGCCAGGGTGGCGAGGGCGGCGACGGGGTTGAAGGTCTTGCGGTTCATGGCGGCTCTCCTGGCGGTGGCGGTGGGTGCCTTGCACTTACTTGAATGCGTGCTCGGCATGGGTTGAATTACGAACCCGCGGCGCCTTTCTGAACAGGACACCTTGGTATACGCGGCAGCAGCCGGCCGGTATCCCGAGGGATGCCGCTTGATGCTTCGGTGGGCTTCGGTACCCTGGCCGGCGCTTCCGGGCCTGGCCCTTATGCGGCATCCTCCACGCATGAGCTCACCCATGAACCCCCACGGCTCGCTGCTGCTCGCCGACGACCACGGCCTCGTGCGCCATGGCCTGCAACTGCTGCTGGCCGAGGTGCTGCCGCAGCTGCGCGTGCAGCTCGCCAGCTCGCTGGCCGACACGCTGGAGGCGCTGGCCACGGCCGGCCGCTTCGACCTCGTGCTGCTCGACCTGACGCTGTCCGACGTGCACGGCCTCGCGGGCCTGCGCAAGCTGCGCGAGGAGTTCCCGTACGTGCCGGTGGTCATCCTTAGCGCGCAGGACGACCGCGACACCGTGCTGGCCGCGCTCGACGCCGGCGCCATGGGCTTCATCAGCAAGGCCGCCGCGCCCAGCGAGCTGAAGGAAGCGCTGACGCGCGTGTTGGTGGAGCACCGCATCCACCTGCCGCAAAGCGTGAGCGGCGGCATGGCCGCGGTGCCCGAAAGCGGCGGGCGTGAGCTCTCAGAGCTGGCCGCGCTCGGGCTGACAGAACGTCAGATCGAGGTGCTGGGCTACGTCGTGCAGGGCCTGCGCAACAAAGAGATCGCGCGGCTGCTCGACCGCTCCGAGGTCGTCGTCAAGAAGCACGTCACGGCCACGCTGCAGGCGCTGGGCGCGCCCAACCGCACCAAGCTGCTGGTGCTGCTGTCGCAGCGCGG